>JAFGHL010000128.1 GCA_016930155.1 Dehalococcoidia bacterium
AGCAGGGCTAAAATGGGGGCTGCCAGCAGATACAGTGGTCCGGCTCCTGTGATTCCGAAGTTGAACAGATTGGATATAGCCATAGAATAGCTGGCTGCGAGTATAACGGATGCGCGCAACCGGTAATCCAGTCCTCTGAAAACGGCAGCCAGCGCAAGCATCACGTAGAGTGCAACTATTATTATGCCCTGTGCCCCGAATCCACGATTGGCTATATATACAACTGTGGAAATTGCGGCCGGCAACGCAACAACGAGCACGACGTATAGAACCACTGTGACGGCTCTGGTGCGCCAATCGATTAGTATATCTTCGCCATGGTTGTCCTGCGTCATAGTTCGGTTGTTCATGGGCATACACGTCCCTCCCTGGCCCGAATTTTGGTTACTCGCTTTTATGATCCGCGCCGATGCTCACGTCCCCGTCGTCAAATAACTTGAATTGATTGCGGCCATGTCCCTTGGCGTAATACATGGCGGCATCGGATTTTTTAATCAATGTCTGCAAATCCAGCCCGTCTTCAGGGAAGACGGCGATGCCGATGCTGGTAGATAAATCCACGCGATGGCCGTCTATAAGCAGGGGCTCTCTAAAGAAGTCCAGTATCTTTTGAGCTGCAGTTACGGCGTCTTTCGGCAGGTTTGTCTCCTGCATCACCAGTACAAACTCATCTCCACCAACACGGGCAATAGTGTCACTGGCTCGTATTATGCTGGCAAGCCCTGCGCTCACGGTTTTCAGCGCCTGGTCACCGGCCGCATGGCCGAGTGTGTCATTGATCGTTTTAAATTTGTCCAGGTCAAGCGACATCACGGCAAGTTTCTCTTTATTTCGCCGGGCCAGGGCTGCTGCCATGGAGAAGCGGTCATCGAGCAGTGCCCTGTTCGGAAGTCCCGTGAGGTAGTCGTGGGTTGCCATCTCCTTAAGCTTCTGCTCCATCTGCTTGCGTTCCATGATATTGCGCGATACACCCTGCAATCCCAGGAGTATGCCCTTGTCATCCCTGATGCCGGTAATAGCGTTCTCGAACCACAGGGTAGACCCGTCTTTATGATAATATTCCGATTCGATCATGATAACCCTGTTGGGTTCGGCCTGTCCCGACTGCTCGTATTCAAGCTCCTGTACCAGCATTTCCTGTGCTATGGCCAGGGATTCCGGAGTCAATTGCTGGGTTACATCCTGCCGCATGCGTTCTTCCGGCGTAAATCCCAGAGCTTTTTCAATTGAGGGGCTCACATAGGTCGTGTGCAGATTCAAATCCATTGTCCAGAGGATGTCATGAGTATTGTCAGCGAGGAAGCGGAATTTCAACTCGCTTTGCCGCAGCGCTTCGGCACTCTGCCTGCGCTCGGTGACATCGATAAAACTTTCCAGGTAACAATGCCGCCCTTTGATAATCAGGGGTGATACGGTTTTTAAAACGTTTTTTTGATGCCCGTCCGCACAGATAATCCGGTACTCGGCATTGTTAATAGTCTGCCCGAGATCTTTAACCGGGCATTTACCCTTTTCCGCAGGGCAGATAAACGAGTGACAGGCCTGTCCTATCAGCGTCTCTCTGGAACGGCCGATCATATCCTCGGCAGTCTTATTAATCTCGAGTATGGTCTGTGTTTCACTGTCGATGAGCAGGATCCCTGTTCCCACAATATTAAATATTGTTGCGAGAGTAACCTTGCTATGCAGCAATGTTTTATCAGGTGGTTCTTGCATTCCCTTGCTCATGCCGGTTGCCATTCTATTCTCCGATATGGGTATATTAGCGGTTATTTCACCTTACAGCATATAATTATATCAATCTTAACATGAATGCCTTTTAATCATATGTCCGGGCTCACTGCGGACAATGGATTACCACTTGATATGATAACAAGCCTAATAAAGATGATTCTACGATGAAAATAGAGTATCAGAAATTCATCAGAAGAGAGGACTTGAGAGCAAACCGGGACAAAGTATATCTTTTTGGAGATAATACAATTCATGTAGGCTATGGTGGACAGGCGGGGGAAATGAGAGGTGAACCAAATGCCGTCGGTATCCCTACGCTGAAAGAGCCCGGTATTTTCTTCTCGGATGATGAATATGAGATGAACAGGCGGATAATTGATAAGGCATTCCAACAAATACCAGCGGATAAAACAGTGGTGATACCGTCTGACGGTCTGGGTACCGGTATAGCAAGATTGGATAGAGTTGCTCCCAGAACCTTTAAATACCTGGTCGACAAAATTAAGGAACTTGAAAGAGAATGAGTAATCCGCCGGTTCTTCCAGCGGGCTCAGCCGGTTTACGAAATTTCAGATACAAATGCTAAAATAGGGAATCCTTTCGTGTTATCTTGTTAATGAATGGTATCGACTACCTTTCAGTTTTCCTGATAGCCATAGGGCTCTCTGCAGACTGCTTTGCCGTGGCTCTCAGCGCCAGTATTACTACCAAAAATCCCACCAGACTACAGGCGCTGCGGATGGCGGGGATGTTCGGGCTGTTCCAGGCGCTCATGCCCGTGGTGGGCTGGCTGGCAGGGCAGACTATAGTAAAGTTCATTGCCGACTACGACCATTTTGTGGCGTTTGCCGTGCTTGCGATCGTTGGGGGCAGGATGATCTTGCAGTCGTTCCACTTCAAAAGTGAACAAGATAAACAGACCGATGTTACCAGGGGCTGGATGCTGCTTACACTGTCGGTGGCTACCAGCATCGATGCCCTGGCTGTTGGATTATCATTAGCCTTAATCGAGGTGCATATCGCTGTAGCCATCATCATCATCGGGGTGGTTGCCTTTATAGCTACAATCATCGGTTTCTTGCTGGGTAAAAGGGCCGGTGCTTTAATCGGACGTTGGGCTGAAACTATCGGAGGCATCGTGCTTATCGCTATCGGCATCAGGATACTGATCAGCCACCTCATGGGATATGCTTAGGACTTGAAGTTGAAATACGGAATCAAGATGTCCTCCGTAGAATACAATCCTATCGCTCTTTCAGCGAGATTGACATTACAGGTATCAGAGTTTTGAGTTACGCGGGCATCCCGGTTGAAGAAACCGACGAGTGCTGCGCCGATCATCAAGCCGAAACCCGTGATTAAACCGGCCAAAGTCGCGATTATATCCAGGTTACCGGCCGCAACAGGTTCCCAGGTTTTTTATCTAATTGCCTACCCTAACGCAGGAACGCTGATCGTCGACAGATTTAAAACCTATGTTAGCGGCATTTTTGCTATAATCGAACTGCAGGAAATCTTGATAGATATATATGCGAGGCCAGGGTGACGGGAGCTCACGGATATAAAGAAATAACCGGCGACCTGATAATCGATGTGCCGTATTCAGTCCTGGATGGCTATGCAACCGTTATCGCTGTTGATTTTAAACAATGATAGATCATCAAACAGAGATGAGGAGGACAAATGCATAACAGGGGATTGTCGATAATTCTATCGATACTTAATTTGGTCGGCCTTATATGTGTTGTCATAGTAAATATTCTGGCCAATGCTCTCCCTATCAATGATAAAACTACCGGGGAGCTGTCCAACCAGTATCCGAACCTGTTTGTACCGGCCGGACTGACGTTTTCCATATGGGGATTGATCTACATACTGCTGGCCATGTTTGTTGTCTATAGCCTGATATGCGCTTTTCGAACGGATGAGAAGCGCTCTTTTATCGGTAGCATAAGTATATTTTTCTTTCTAACCTGTATAGCCAACATCGGCTGGATTTTCGCCTGGCATTATGAAATTCTCCCCCTGTCTATGATACTGATGATATTGCTGCTGGCATCTCTGATTGCTATTTACCTGCGTCTATCGATCGGCAAGTCGAATGCGTCCAACCGGGAGAAATGCATGGTGCATCTTCCTTTCAGCGTATACCTCGGCTGGATTACCATAGCAACGATTGCCAATGCGACAGCTTTGCTGGTCGCTGCCAACTGGAATGCATTCGGGCTTGGAGAGCAATTTTGGGCAGTGGGCGTCATTTTGATCGCCGTGGCGCTCACACTGGCAGTTGTTTTACAGCGAAGGGATATATTTTTTGGTCTGGTTGTAGACTGGGCGCTGATTGGAATTTTGATAAAAAGGTTGGCTGACCCGATACCTTATCAGAGTGTAATAGTCACCACAATAACAGGTTTAATTCTTATCTCACTTGGCATACTGCTCCAGATCATGAGGCGCAAAGTATATTAGTCTTTGAATCGACCATCCGTGTTAGTCCGGTGCTGACCGTGCTATATCACCGCTACATCTGCCGTATGTATAACCTGATTGGCTGCGCCGGAAGCTTCCTCTCATTTGGTTAGCGCGGCAAGGAAATTTTTTGCATCCGGGCGAGAAAGGAGTCATCAGAACAGGAGATGTCCCGACACTGGCATCGGAAGGTCACAAGCCGGCCAGATTTCTTGAGGGGGCGGGTAAACGCTTGTCCGATTAGTTGTTTTAATACTGGGGATGGTAAAATATCATTGATTGTAGCCTGGTTGTGATATTGTGCGTTGATCCTGACAATCAGGGATATAAACTTTTAGCAAGTTATTACGTTTTAAATCTTGCAAACAAATAATAGGAGGATGTATTAATTATGCTGCATTTCCGTTTGTATTCATTTCTGGCATTCCTCGTTGTCATGTCACTGGCATTCACATCAGCCTGCAGCACGGCGACCACGTCGAGTGAAACACCTGCCGTGACTGAAGTCCCTGCCACATCGGGAACCACAACTCCTGTGACGGCGCCTGTAACCGGAGCCCCTGACCTGGTTATCACCAAAATCTGGCTTGAAGGATTGATGGTCAAGTATTCTGTTAAAAACATAGGGACTGCGGACTCGCCGCAAACATACACGTATCTCTATGTGAATGACCTCATGCCGACTATGGGCGGCTCCGGCTTTGTCGATGTTTTGAAGCCGGGAGAGGAGAGGACGCTTGAATTCTCCAACTATCAGTGGCCTTACGATCAAGGTCTAAAAACACCTGAATTTGCGGCCAAAGTTAATCCCTCCGGCTATATCGATTTAGGCCTGCAGAATAGCAAGGTCAAGGTGTGCGCCGATGCCAATAATGAAGCCGGGGAAGCGATTGAGACCAACAACTGCAAGGTTACGCTGGTCGGCATATTGTGGGATTACGACCTGCTTCGCGTGTCCAACCTGGCCACTTGGAGAACCAACGATGGAGATATTCCCGATCAGGGAAGCGAGAGGAGCACGACGGGTGCTCATTTCCAGATACCGAACGTCGACATGGAGATGACACCGCAACTGGAGATAATACCTCCTCAGGTGCCGCAGAGTTGGATGCAGGGAACCTATGGCTACTTTTATTCCGATGGAATAAGCAGCTCTCCTAAAATAGCAGCACTCCAAATTCCTGCCAAATTGCATTTCGTGGCCAGGGTAGGTCTGGCGAGCAACGCAACGGGAAGCGACGGCGTGATTCTCAAGTTCGGCCTTAAGGATCTCAATGATAACGTGACCTGGATAGACAGCAAAAAAGTTTCTACACCCGGAGCCTTTGCGGACTGGGATATCAACCTGAGCGATTACGAGGGGCAGAAGTGCTATATCATACTGCGCGTGGAAGCCGGCGCTTCACCTGTGAACGACTTCGCCATCTGGAACCAGGCGAGATTGATACAGGTAAACGATTAGCATCTTTTAAACATTGAGGATGTGCCCTGACGGGCAAACCTTACAGGGGATTCGCCATTACAATGGCGAATCCCCTGTAGTTTTTCATTTGTATGAAGTTGAATCAGCCGGCCTCAAACGATAGAGAGTCTCCTGCATCGCACGGGCAACTGGTTGAAAGAAGGAGGTGGTGTTACAGGCGATGTGCGGTATTGCAGCGCGGGCAGGTAAAGCTGTCGCCGTGAAAATCGGGTGGTATCTTGAATTTCAAACCGCAGTTACAGGTAATCTCGCGATATTTGTGCAGTTTCCATAATACATCCGAGGCCTCGCGCGCCCTCTCTTTTTCTGCTGGAGTAACGGCTGTGCTTACCTCGTCGCGTTGGGCTGTAATGTCGCCTGAGACCAGCGACGAATGCGGGATGATACTTCCTCCGCCTTTGTGCGCCTGGTTGTAGGCGGCTTCGTAATCGGCCAGTGACACATTGCCGGCCATGGCGCGCAGTATGCGTATCCTCTCGGAGATGGGAGGGTGTGTGCTGGAGAGGTCTTCCGCCACCCGTCCGCTCTTGCGAAAAGGATTGATTATGAACATGGGGGCGGTGGCACTATTAACGGATTTAAGCTGCTCCGTTGAAGCGGCGATCTTCTCCAATGCGGAGGCCAGTCCTTCCGGATATCTGGTATAAAGTGCTGACGACGCGTCAGCCAGGTATTCCCTTTTACGAGAGATTGCCAGGTAGATAAACTGCGCCATGATGGGGGCCAGAATCATGAAGGCAATGGCTGCCAGCAGGATGATTATCTGCGCGCCTCCCCCGCCGGAAGAGCTCCGCCTGGTACCTCCCGTGAAAAACAGCACGCGAGAGCCATACCAGGCAATTATGACGATGGTGCCCAGCAACACGCTGCACAACGCCATCAGCAGGACGTCCCGGTTCCTGATATGGGCCATCTCATGTCCCACCACGCCCTGGAGCTCATCGCGAGTTAGCTTTTGCAGCAGACCGGAGGTGACGGCCAGGGAAGCGTGTTTCTTATCGCGGCCTGTAGCGAAGGCATTCAGTGCCGGGTCGTCTACAATGTAGATATCCGGCATCTTCTCCAGGCCCGAGGCGATCTTCATCTCCTCCACCACGTTATAGATGCGCGGCATATCATCGGGGCCGATTTTCCTGGCTTTGGACAGCGAAAGCAGTATGCTGTCGCCCTGGAAATAGCCCACCAGTGTCATCACAATCCAGATAAGCAAGGCGAGAATCAGCCCGAAGGACCAATCGCCGAGCAGCGTCTGCCCCAGGAAGCTGCCCAGCAGGAGCAACATGATACCCAGTGCAGTGACGAGAATAACCGACCTTACCTGGTTATCTCTGATCTGTTCCCACATTATATGGTCGTCACCTTTTAACTAAAGCTAACTTTGGGTGCCTCACGTTCGGCTGTGGCGGTGACCTCGAAGGACTCGCTTTCTTTAAAGTTACTCATCGAAGCTATGATGTTGGACGGGAACATCTGTATCTTGTTGTTATATTGCATCACCGAGTCGTTGTAGAATTGCCGGGCGAAGCTGATCTTATTCTCTGTTGAGGTCAGCTCCTCCTGCAGGGCCAGGAAATTCTGGCTGGCTTTGAGGTCGGGGTAGCTCTCAGCTACGGCAAACAGCCTGCCCAGCGCCTGGCTCAGTTCCCCTTCCGCTTTGGCCTGAGCGGCCACACCGCTGTCGACAGCCTTGATCGCCATGTTCCTGGCATTGGTAACGGCTTCAAGAGTGCCTCTTTCATGCTGCATGTAGCCCTTTACGGTCTCGGTCAGGTTGGGGATTAGATCATGCCGCCTTTTTAGCTGCACATCGATCTGGGCCCAGGCGTTTTTAACCTGGTTCCGTGCGCCCACCAGCCCGTTGTAAATACCGGCGATTATCAAAACTATGATAATGGCGATGGCGATTATTACGAAGATTGCAATCAGCATGCTCAGTCACCTCCGATTTTATGATTTGCCCGGCATTGCGTGCCGGGCCTGAAAGGTATCCCTGATAAAGAAAAGAGCCTGATACAGAGGGCCTCCCGTATCAGGCTGGTCGATTTTCATTTGCTCGATCAGAGCGCCCGCTTCACCGCCGTCGAACCACAGCCCGTGGCTGTAATTGCACACATCTATGAGTATCTCCCGGCCGGACCCGATATCAATCTTCCTCATCGTCCTACGGCAGATAGGACACTTCCTGCTTTTCTCCGCTACATTCCGAGCAGGCCTTTGAGTAAGACTGTTTACCAGGTCCAGCGCGACTCCGCCGGTCAGGGTATCCAGCAACAGCTCAAGTTCACCCCTGTCAAACCATATCCCGTGGCATAGTGGACAAAAGTCCAGCTCGATTTTATCGAACTCGACTGCGGCCGTGGACATTTTGCACACAGGGCATTTCATGGTAATTAAAAACAGTTTATAACCGGGTCGGTATTTAGTCAAAGCGATACAGCTATATAAAGTGCGGCTATAACCGCCATACGGAGGATGTGCGCTCACGCTTTTTCATGATCGGCCGCTGTTGTTACATGAATACGTTGTTGAATGTTACGACCAGCAGGACAATTACGAACGCCAGTATAAGCAGGCATCCGACCAGCAGCCCGAACCCGAAGGCCGTCCACAGCCCCTGTACCCTGGTGAACTACTCGATGCTCTCCCAGCGCCTGTTCTTCCATGCCCATTGACCTCCCCTTATACCCAGGATAATTGCCATGACGATGTTAACCACGGGAATCAGCGACAGCAGGGCAATATATGTACCGTTGCCCAGTCCCCAGATCCAGGTCATAAGGAAGGCGCCCCAGTTCCACCTCTTCACTGCGGCAGGCACCGCAGGCTGTTTTGCATCACCAGTTGTATTACGCATGCCGTTATCCTCTCATACGCTGCTGTTTATTTGTCCGCTTCGCTTTCCCATTTTTCCCACCGCCAGGATTCGACCTCGTCCAGCGGATAAATGGGGCGTGTGATGTTGTTGTATCTGATTTGGAATACGTCGATATTGGTGGTCCCTGCGCTTACCACGTTGAAAGTCTTGCGGTTGTATTGCAGGAACCTGATACGGAAGGGGAAGAGGTTCTTGGCAACGACCACGTCCGCCTCCATCAAATCGAGTCCCAGGCTGGTGAAGAAGCTGGGGAAATAGGTATTGGGCGCCGCCTCGGTCAGAATGAGGTGCGTGCCCTGGTTCTGTAGGACGACGACTCTCCCGCTGGACCTGGCGCCTTCCCTCCCCTCTCCCTTGAATATCAGTTGCCCCGTAAATGTATACGGCCTGTTATACACCTTTTCCAGCTTTCCACCCACCGTGACCGTAGCTGTCTCATTCAAGGGAATATCCTGGAGCTGCTGCACAGCCTCAGCGTCCCTTACTGGAACATAGGAGATGAGATCGGGAGCCTCTTCAGCCAGCGCTTTGAGTATCCAGGTATTTTCGCCCGGGCTGCCCGTCCCCACCGCGTCCGACAGGTCGCAGAACATGGTTGTACCCAGCAGCCTTTCCAGCCAGCAATCGCGCGCCGCCTTTACCGCTTCGGATGGCGACAATAGCTTCTGCGTAATCCTGTATCCGCGCACCGACCAATCGAGCTCAGCGATCTCATCCGCCAGCCTGCCGGCGAGAGCCATATCGTTATCAGTTACCGCCACCGTGCTCCACCCCAACTCGGGCTCATCCAGGAAAGGGTGCACAAGGAAGTTGGATACACAGAGGACGGCGGGTAATTTTTCCATCTCCCTCATGCGGCTGAAGATACCGTCCATGGGCGCCAGGAAATCAGTCATGGTGCCGCCACCGCGCAGCAGCCGCAGCTTGTTCACAACCATGGTTGGCCGTATCTCCCCCTGGACGGTCCTCACCAGGAGTTTACCGCTGGTGTATCCGGTGCTGAAGAAATCGCGGTGAGGGTTGGTCTTGAATCCAACTATAAACGTGGCCAGCGTGGCTTTTTTTTCAGTCATATTGGCATGCTGGTCGTAAGAAGTACCAATGGGGATTTGATCTCCGAACTCGTCTCTGATGGCCTGCAAAAGATCTCCCTCCGGGTCGATCAGTCCCTCCACTCCCATCGATCCGTGCAGAGAAAGGTAGATGCCGTCCAGCTTTCCGGCATTGCGCAGGCGCGTCATTATCTCGTTTTTAAAGCCGTTATACACATCTTTTTCTATGGGACCGCCTGATGCCGCTTTGGCCTCGATAATCGGTACAATTCTAATATTGCCTTTGCCGAAGTCTTGAATCGCGTGAAGGAATCCGGCCACCTGATCCCGCTGCTCCAGGCTGGGGGCTATCATGGCTTCGCCGTAATAGAGGTCGCGCGCCTGAAAATCCTTAAGCGTGGTCTTTACCGGTGAGAATACGTTGGTCTCCTGTTCCAGGCTTACAACTGCAATAACCTTCTGAGATCCGCCCGGCCGCTCCAGCGTTTTAACTGCTGTGTCTGCCGGTTGGATGCATCCAATTAACAGAATAACGAGTACCAGGTAAACCGGTGCGGCGGCATGCTTAAGCATTTGCTGAAACCTCCCTGCCTTAAGGGAATTATAGTGACGGGTTAATAGCCGGTCAATTTAAAGTATGACCGGGTGAAATTGATATGAATCTGTACCTGTGGAACTGATGAGATCGTATTTCTTGACAAAGAGCAATCTGCCGGATATATTGCATCCGGCCAGGCAAGTGTGATAAAGAAAAAACGCATCAGCTTGAGGTGAAGTAATCGAATTATGAACGGCAAAGAACGTTTTCTGACGGCCCTATCGGGAGGTCAGCCTGACAGGGTTCCCGTATGGGAACTGGCCTTCAATGAAGAGTCCATCATCAAGATCGGGCGGCTTTTCACCGACGATGTACCTGCTGTGAAACTGGTGCACCAGATGACGCTGGATGAGAAGCTCAGGCTGCTCGATCTACTTTTCATGGTCGCTCGCAGGTTGGAGTTGGACGCGCTCACATCCATCCACCTTTACACGAGGGAACCGGTGGACGAAAAGCATATCAAGGACGCCTGGGGCAGGGTGCTTTACGTTGACAGAGAGGGTGACGGCATCCCCGTCGAAGGCCCGATAGCCGGCCCGGGAGACCTTAAAAAGCTGAAGATTGCGCGCCCGCAGGAGAGCGAATTTCTCATGTTGATGCTGTCCAGGGAAAAGCTGGGACAGGATGTCGCCCATGTATTTCACATGACCGGTCCTTTTCGCGAGAGCTGGGCGATGTTGGGTGGTATGCAGAAGCTTCTATACTTTTACGTTGAGGATCCTGCGTTCGTCAAGGACCTGGCGCGTATCTGCACGGACTATATACTGGAAACAATTAACCGCGCCATTGGTCTGGGGGCGGATGCCATAGCTCTGGTAAGCGACCTGGCGCACAACTATGCGACCATGATGTCACCGGCGCACTACGAGGAGTATCTTTATCCATACCATAGAGAGATCAATGATTTCGTGCACAAGCGCGGCCTGAAGGTGATCAAGCATTCGGACGGCAAATTGTGGCGCATCATGGACCGGATGGCTGACGCCGGTTTCGACGGCATGCACCCCATTCAGCCGCAGTGTATGGATATAGCCGAGGCCAAGGCCCGCTACGGGAAGATATTCTGTCTGCTGGGCAATATCGATTGCGAGATACTGCTACCTTTTGGAACTGAAGAAGAGGTGGACGAGGCTGTGAAAAAGACTATTGCAGTCGCCGCGCCCGGCGGTGGTTACATCATCAGCTCATCCAACACCATCCATCCGGGCTGCAAAGGTGAGAACTATGTTGCCCTGGTTAAGGCGGCCCGCAAATACGGGAAGTACCCCATAGCCGGTACGGCCTGATGAAGTGAAGCTGGCGGTTGCCCTGCTGCTATTCAGATCTCGTTAGCAGGTAAAGAGACGAAACGTTTGTCGCCTCCCTTTCTAATAGCTTTCGCACATTTTATAGATATTGCGGCCTTTTTCCTTGGCCTGATACATCGCGGTATCGGCATTTTTGGCCAGCTTTTCTAGATCGTCGCCGTCGCTGGGATACCTGGCGATACCTATACTGGTGGTTACGGACAGTTGTCTGCCGTCGAGGCTGAAGGGCTCCTGGAAAGCTCCAATGATCTTCTGTGCGAGCTGGGCGGCGTCCTCTGCACTTTTTATCTCGGGCAGTAGCACGGCGAACTCGTCCCCGCCTATTCTGGCTACCGTGTCGCCCTTACGCAGCAGCGCCGTCAGCCTGCCGGCGACCGCCACCAGCAGCATGTCGCCGACGGCATGCCCGAATGAGTCGTTGATATTTTTAAAACGGTCGAGGTCCAGTATCATAAAGGCCATAGACTCATTCTTACGCCGGGCATTGGCCAAAGCGATATCGAAGCGGTCGTTGAGCATCGCTCTGTTGGGCAGGCCGGTCAGGTTGTCCCGGGTTGCCATCTGAGTCAGCTTCTCCTCCAGCTTTTTGCGCCTGGTGATGTTTTTGGCAATGTGCACCGTGCCTTCAAGAGTGCCGTCTTCACGGAAGATGGGCGAACATGAAATCTCGAGGTAGACGCCCAGGCGCGGCTCAAAAATCTCGATGTTCGCGTCCGAACCGGTCTCCAGCACATGCCGGTGCGGGCAGTCCGCGATAGGCTGGGAAGTGCCGTGTACCACCTCGTAGCAATGGCTTCCTATCAGCGCGCCCTGCGTTTGCGAGAAGGCTTCCCTGTAGGCCTTATTAATCCGCACCAGGCGGTACTGAGTATCCTGTATTGATACCAGGTCTCTGATTGAATCGAAGGTCGCCTGCCAGATCTCGGCATCCTTTTTAATCTCATCGCGGGCGATTCTCTCTTCATGGATGGCTTTAAAAGAGCTCCTCCTGAATGAGTAAAGGCGGGCTGACGCATAAATACCGATCACGTTTGCCATGACGAGCGAAAAAATGGCGGCATATTGGCCAACCGTCGACGCGGCATCCCGCATGATAAAAAATATAAATATGTCGCTTAGCGTGAAGATAAATGCGCCCAGCGTCCTGAACAGCAGCCGCATGGGCATGGCCAGGTAAACCAGCAGGATGAGTATGACGTCGACCGGAATATTCCCGGAGTATCCGGCCGGACGTGTCAGGTTGATAATGATGACCAGAATCATGCTCAGCATCAGCCACAGGAAAATGTTCCAGTCGTATTTCACGGCATCCTGGTTCCTCCAGAGATAAGACACCAGGATGCTGAAATAGATTAAATAGATGCCTCGCAGCGCGATGAGAAAATAAAATGTTGAGGAAAATCCGAAGAGAACATAGTCATTATAGGCCAAGCCAACGAGTAAGATCGCCAGTAGAAGCATGGATAAAGAGGCCACCTTGACATCGCTTTTGAGATATTGCTGGCGATATGCCTTTTCAAGCTCCGGCGGAAGATAGCCGTCCAGGTGGTTCAGGTCGGGCCATCTCATTTCTTCAGTTCCAACCCCTACAGGAACAGGATATCAGTTGCATCGGGTAAAGGCAATGATCTTGTGTGTATCACTCGAATTGAAAGCGGTTTTCGTTGAATAGTTTGAGGCAGGCGTCGACCGCGGCGGGATGATAAAGCCTACCCTTGTTCTGCTTGATTTCCTCGAGTGTCTTGTCGATACCCAGTGAAGGCCGGTAGGGGCGATGCGAGGCCATCGCCTCCACCACGTCGGCAACGGCCAGTATTTTTGCCTCAAGCATGATCTCCTTTTCCTTCAGACCCTGGGGATAGCCGGAGCCATCCAGCCGCTCGTGATGCTGCAGGGCTATCTGCGCCACCGGCCCGCCGAAATCGATGTTTTTCAAAATATCGTAGCTGCCCTGGGCGTGGGTCCTGATGATGGACACCTCAAGCGCGCCCAGCTTGCCGGGCTTGGCCAGTATATCCGACGGGACATATATTTTGCCTATATCGTGTATGGCCGCAGCGATGCGGAGGGTATTTACCTGCGCCTCAGGAAGGTCCATCTCCTGCGCGATGGCTGCCGCCAGCCGGGCCACCTGCAGCTGGTGGCCGGCCGTGTAAGGATCCTTCATCTCGACTATGGCGCCCATGGTGACAACGGCGTCGCTGAGTGTCTTGTGCAGCCTGTCGATGCTTTCCTCGAGGTTTTGCTCCATCTGCTTGCGCTCGGTGATATCGATAAGCATGCCGCGCATGCCGGCATAGACGCCTCCTTTAAGGATAGGGTCCGCATAAACAAGGACCGGGAATGTTCTTCCGTCTTTTGTTATGGCCGTGTACTCGTTGGGAGGGAACTTTTCCCCGCCGATCCTCCTCGCTATGCTCGCTACGGCTCTCTGATGGTCATCCGGGACGATGGTTTGCAGCACATTCATACCGGTAGCGATGTCTGCCTCCGTATAGCCGAAGGTCTGGTATCCCTGGCTGCTGACAAAGGTGAAGTTGCCCTTTTCGTCGGTCTCGAAAATGGTCTGCGGCAGCAGGTTGGCCATATTCCTGAAGCGTTCCCCGCTTTCCTGCAGGGCCTCCTCCGCAGCCTTGCGCCCGGTGATGTCCATGACTACAAATATGCTGCCGATCGAATTGCCTGTGCCATCGAGGTAGGGCACTATGTCAGCCTGAATCCAGATTGCCTTCCCGGTTGGCAGCATTACCTGCAAAACCCTGCCGATCAGCGGTGTCTTTGTGTCCATGACCTCGCGGTTGTGTTTCAAGAAAAGGGCTGCCTGATCTGGGGGGAAGAAGTCGTCGAACGTTTTGCCCACCACTTGTTTGGGCGGCATTCCCAGGGCATCGGCGCCCGCTTTGTTGATGCGGATAATGCGTCCGTTCTTATCCACATAGGCGATCATCAGCGGCACCGAATCCAGGATGGTGCGGTATTCCTCCCGTTGCCTGCTAAGCAGTTGCTCCGCCTGTTTGCGGCTGGTTATATCGGAATGTGTGCCCACCATCCTGACGGCCTTTCCGCCGGCATCCTTCTCCACGGCCCTCCCGCGCACAAGTATCCAGCGCCACTCTCCTGATTTGGCCCGCATGCGGACCTCAACCGAATAACCCTCTCCGTTCTCTATATGATCGCGGACCTCCCTCTCCCCTTCCTCGACGTCGTCAGGGTGAATCAGGCCCTTCCATGCAGGGGGATCCTGGGGGAACTCGTACGGCTCGTAGCCGAGCATGGTATAGCTGCTGGGGCTGTAGAAGGTTTTATTTCCCGGGATGGTCCAGTCAAACACGCCTTCGTTGACCGCCTCCAGTGTGAGCTTGAGGCGTTCATCGCTCTCCCTTAACGCAAACTCGGTCTCCTTATGTGCGGTTATGTCGGTCATCAATGCATTGATCTCGACGATCTTGCCCTCTTTATATACAGGACGGCTGGATGAGCGGACCCAGATCACCCGGCCGTCTTTATCCAGAACGCGGAATTCCCAGGGTTCGAGCTGGCCCGAGAGCAGCCGGTCGAAGCTTCCCAGCAGGCCGGGCAGGTCATCCGGGTGA
>JAFGHL010000129.1 GCA_016930155.1 Dehalococcoidia bacterium
CCGGACTTTGAGCCCGTCAGTTTACCCTGATCGACAGCAACAACACCGTCGACGATAACGTAGGGGATGCCGCGTGAGGGTATTCCCGGCTCAAGATAGCTGGACCCGTTCATAATCGTCTTCGGGTCAAAAAGGGTGAGGTCCGCATCGCAACCGACCTGCACACGTCCTTTCTTTTTCAGTCCCAGCCACACTGCGGCGTTGGTTGAACATTTGGAGACGCCTGTTATAAGGTCGCATACTCCCATTTCGCGTACCCAGTGGCCCAGGAAATATGCAAATGCCCCTGCCCCGCGCGGGTGGCCGCCGTATTTGCCTGAATTCACATCCATATAGATAGCATCGTCATTCTCCACCATGGTGAACGGCGCGGAATAGTAAAGCCAGATGAATTCCGGTTTGTGCAGGTGGAAAAGCAGAGTCGGTTCAGCTATCGTGCCATCCCTGACCCGGTCGCGGACCGTATAGAATTGCTCGAAGCTGGAAAACCTCTCATTGGCCTTAATTATGGTCTTGCCATCGATGACCACGGTAGTTGGGCATTCAAGCTCCCGGACTTCCACGCCCATCATTTCAGCGAGGGGTTCCAGCGGCTGGTTAAAGAACTCTCCACCTATGATGGCCGTACCGGCGGTAAACGGAGTCTGATCGGTTGTGACTTTGATGCCTTCATTCCGCGCGGTGACGATCAACTCAAGTGCGATACCCGTGTTCCTGCGTATAACGATGCTGCCTCCCCTGTGAGAGATGGTCAGCGGTATGGTTGATTCGCGGGATATTCTTATGGCTTCCTCTACGGCTTCAATATCCTTGGGTGACGGGCCGGCATGCCTGACATGCATTGAAGCGCCGCCGCCCAGCTTCTCAGCGTGTGCGGCCACTGCAGCCATCTCCTCGAACGTTGCTCCCGGCGCGTAAAAAGGACCGAAGGATATGCCGGCGCCTCCCGATCCCAGCTCCTGTGTCACAAGGTTGAGCATTTCCTTTAACTGGTCCGGTGTCGCCGCCACATTGGGATCTGCGGCCCCGGCCGCCTCGCGTATCGTGTTGTGACCGATGAATGAAGCGACATTGATGATCAGGCCTTCCTTCTCTATTGTCGTGAAGAAATCGCGGATGGGATAACGCGGCCTTTCCTTGATGCCGGCTATCTCGAAAAAAGTGCCGGATTTTCCGCAGTTTCCGGTGATCTCGGTGGTGATGCCGTCGCGGACATGGAACTCGGCTCCCACACCGGCGCCGCAATCGTGCCCGTGTATGTTAATGAAGCCGGGCGACACTACCAGCCCTCCGGCATCGATTACTTTTTTCCCGGCCAGCGGCTCCGCCCCGTCCGCAATCTTCAGGATAGCACCTTTGCTGACGCCTACATTGGCCCGTCCGTAGAACCTTGTCAACGGGTCCAGCACTATGCCGTTGTTTATTGCGATATCAAACGATTCCTGTCTGCTCATTTTCATCCTCGCCTATTGGAAGCTGATCTTATCTCTGGCGATGGTGACTGTTTCCTTCACAGTGGCATCCTTGCTGAGGTTCTCAAGGAACATGGCGGCATCCAGGGCGCCTTCGGGCGCCATAACACCTGATTGACTGACCTTTCCATCCAGCAGGGATAGTGCGGCGATTACCGCTGGAAGAGCGGTGCTGTGCGCCACGTTATTCGCCATCAGGTCATAGGTAATGGTAGTCAGGCTGTCGCCTTTCTTCCCACTGACCACGATCTTAAAAGTGCCGGCGCATGCTTCATATTTACCCAGCGCATCGTCCAGCACATCCTTGAAGTAATCGGGGGCGAAGCGCGGCATGGACCTGATTATCCTGACTGCCAGCTCGCGGAACGGCATCGAGACGTTTTCGTTGACCATGAATGTGTCGTTGCTGCCGAAACCCGTGTCGATCAGCCAGCGATACAGCTCCATCATCTTGGGCGGATAAAGCGCCCCTTTAATACTGACGTTTTTCACACCCTTGATATACCTGGGCAAAGAGACCGGCTCGGGATGTCCGGTCAGGACCACTTCCAGCTTGCCCACCGGAGGCATAAACTCGATGACCTCGGGCTGAGTGAAACCCTGTTCCTCAACCCATTTGCCGTTAACGAAAACGGGCACCTTCTCGGCTGTAATATGGAACCAGTGCATCATGGCCGCTGAGCCGGTCGGGTCGATGGCGCTCTCACCCCAGTACAACCGGATATCGTCTGTCCTGTCCATACGGCTGGCGCCCAGCTTGGCCACCAGGTTTGTTACACCGGGGCTGGCGCCCATGCCGATAATGGCGGTCACGCCGGCTTTTCTGGCGGCTTCATCCAGCTCCAGAGAGTCCTTGGTCGCATCGAAATCATCGTCTATATCGACCATGTTGACACGCGCATCGATGGCTGCCTTGATCACAGCTGCTGCATACTTGTAAAAAGGGCCGACCGTGCTGATGACCACGTCGGCGCCCTTGAGCAGTTTGACCAGCGATTCCCTGTCGTTCACATCGGCGCCGGCCGTCCTGACCTTTTTGCCCAGCTCGGCCTCGACGCGTTTCAGGCCTTTGACGCTGGCGTCGGCTACGGTGATCTCTGCATCTGTCCTTTCAAGCAGCAGTTTCACCGCCTCGGATCCCATGGTCCCCGCACCGCCCAGTACCGTTATCTTTTTCATACCGGATATGCCTCCTTTATCTCGATTCTAAATATGCTTATCTGCGTTTCAGCAGCCAAAGATAGCTATAAGTTAAGAAGTTTAACGACCCTTTCGGATTCAGCTTCCAGTGACTCGGCCCATGGTTCAAATCCTATTACTTTGATATCCAAACTCCTTTTTCTCATCTCCTCTATCAGATTTCCCATGAAGAACGATTTGCCGTCCATTAATTGGTCGAGATTCATTTTAACGGGGTCTACAGCATTCCCCGCATGTATGGCTATTGCCATTTGTTTCATGTATTCAACCATATTCACTTTTTTTGTAACCCCGCAGGTCGGGCTGTCGTTCATGCCGATCACTCCGCAGATGGTAAAACCTTCCCTCAGGTAATCCTCCATCCTGTCGACCACCTTGACAGCTTCTTTCTTACACAAGCTGTCGTACGATGAAAGCGAGGCTTTCGCTATCGGATTGAACAAAGGTAACCACCCGAACCTGACAGCATGCGTGATTATGGGTAAAAATTTATCGAATTCTTTTCTGGCAGCCCCACCCCACCCCAGGCACTCGCAACAAGGGAGCTGAACTATATTTATATCTTTTTTCAGAAAAGCCTGGATTAGTTCGCTGGAAGGGCCCCGTCTGAAAGCCACACCCGGACCTCGCGCATCCACATTTAATAGACAATGATTCAAGAAGACCATCTTTTTCAGCCTGATATCCTGATAATCCACGACAAACCTCCCTTTAACTTTTTATAACCATTTTGCCCTGATTGACTTATTTCTTTTTTTCTTTTTCGCGCTTGATTTTTACTCCCTCCTTAACTCTGTCCCACGTTTTATCCGTTACCTGTTTCAACTGCTCTTTGATAGGCCGGCCGCTGCCCCCGGTACGCGGTATACTTGCGACGAACTCTATATAACGGGGCACCATAAAATAAGCCATGCGCTCATCGCAGTAGGCCACCAGCTCCGCCGGATCGACTTGCTTACCTTCGTGACAGACTATGGCAAGTTTGACCTCCTCACCCCACACTTCCGAATAAGCGGCAACAGCGGCGCATTCCGCAATGTCCGGATGAGATTCCACCACTTTTTCCACCTCGAGCGCCGAGATATTTTCGTCGCCGCGCCTGATCATGTCCTTTTCACGGCCGACGAAGAAAAAGTACCCGTCCTCATCCTGGTAAGCCAGGTCACCCGTGTGCCACCACAGGTTGCGAAAGGCTTCCAGTGTTTTTTCCGGCATCTTGTAGTAGCCCTCGAATATGGTGTGAGGCTGTCGCGGCCGCAACGCTATCTCCCCCACCTTTCCCCGCGGTACTTTATGGTCCATAGAGTCGAAGAGCTGCGCGTCGAAATAGCCGCGCGGCTTGCCGAAGGAGCCGCTCCTGATGTCATCGTGTTTGGCCGCTATGGTGCAGTCCCCCTCGGTCAGCCCATAGGTATTGACCAGTTTCACGTTGAACCTTTTCTCAAACGCCTCCTGGCTCTCCCGGGTGATGTGCGCCGTCGAGAAGGCCCTCATAGGATTGTCCGCGTCGTCCGGTTGTTCGGGCGCCATCAGCAGGATCTTGATCACGACCTCGAACATGCCAGATATGGTGCAATTGTATTTTCTGATGTCCTGCCAAAAATCCGCCGGGCTGAAGCCGCGCGTAAGCAAAAAACCGCCGCCGTAGAGCATGGCGCCCAGCACCAGCCCAAACTGCGGCGCTTCGTGGAAAAGCGGTATGTAGCCGTAACCGATATCTCCTTTCTTTGCCCCGTTCACCGTAACATACTGGCTGGCGACGAAGAAGGCCTGGTTGTGTGTTATCAGCACGCCCTTGGAAGGTCCGGTCGTGCCGGAGGTGAACATCAGCGCCATAATGTCGTTATATCGCACTTCTACATCCGGTGGCAGGTCTTTTTCCTGCATTAGCCCGGCAAACGGCACGGCCTGTATCTTTTTAAAAGGATTGCCTGCAAACTGCCCATCGATAATGATCGTCTTAACCTTTTTAATGCGATCTTCTACAGACTTGATCTCATCGATGAAGCTGCTGCTGATGACCAGTATCTCGGCATCAGAGTAATTGATAAGGTATTCAAGTATGTTGCCTTTATGAAAGGGGTTGAAGGGAGCTTCGATAGCACCCAGCAGGGAAAGGCCGAACCAGGTGAAGATGAATTCAGGGCAGTTCTCCATCAGTATTGCGACGTGGCTGCCTTTTTTTACGCCCATGGCGGCAAAGCCGCTCGCAACCCGCCTGGACTGTTCCAGCACCTGGCCGTAGGTATACTGCTTGCCTTCGAACCAGAAATAAGTCGCTCGGGGATACTTCCCGGCCGCCTCTTTCAGCATGCTGCCCAGGACGCATTTCTCGCCTGTTACAAATCTCATATCGCATGCCTCCTCAGTCTATTTCGATCGTCTCTTACCTGTCAGCGTCCCGATCGGGAAACCTGCGCCATGATCAAATCCATCTGCTCGCTGATATACTGTTCCAGGGTGTAGCGCTCTTTCAGCAGCCACCTGCGGAAAGCCCACATATCGCAGAGGACAACGATGTTATTGGCGGCCAGCGCAGGATCTTTGACCTTAAACTTGCCTGATTTGATACCCCTTTCGAGTATCGTCTGGAATATCTGAATTGTGCACTCTTCCTGCATCTTCAACGCCTTGAACTGGGCGGGACTGAGGTTTTTTGCTTCCTGATACCAGAAAACCGTTAAATCCTGGTACTCTTCCACCCACTTTAAATATTCGCTCACAGCATATTTCAGGGCTCGTGCGGGCTCCATTTTCTCAAGCACCGCCCGGTATTTCTTACTGAAAAAATCAATGGCGTTCATGGTATATTCGTGGAAGAGGCCGAGTATACCGTTCTTGGAACCAACGTAGTGGTAGAGCGTCGCCACGTTCATGTCGAGCTCACCGGCGATATCGCGCACCGACGTATTGAGATAACCCTTCCTGATGAACAGAGACGCAGCGCCCCGTAGTATCTGCTTTCGCCGCTCGGTTGCCAGACTTTTACGACCCAATGCCTTTCATGCCCCCTCTATTTATCGATCTAATGGTGTAATATATATATCAAGCGCTTGTTTTATATATTACACTCAGGTGATCCCTCTGTCAACCCCCTGGTTTTAATCGTGGGCGCATATTGACTTTGCCTATTCTCGATGTTATATTGCAGTACGGTCTATTTAATTCACCTGATTGAGGCAGTTGTTAGGAGGCAGGAATGGTTAAGATCAATACCGTGCTCGGCACGTTACCCGCCGACCAGATGGGACCTACTCTCATGCACGAGCATATGGTGCTGGCTTATCCGGGTTGGGAACAGGATGCTCTGGCACAGCCTATCGACCTCAAGGAGCTGGCATCTGCCTGCGCTCAGGCCCTGGGCGAGGTTAAACAGTTCGGAATTAAAACCGTAGTGGACGCCACCCCCTGCGACCTGTGGAGAAATATCGACCTGGACAGGATGGTCGCCGAAAAGACCGGTTTAAATATAATATGCGCCACCGGCATGTACTACGAGGCCGAAGGTATGCCTGTCTACCTTAAATTCCGCAGCCAGGTGATGGATATCACCGCCGAGCTGTATGAATCCTTCATGCAGGAGTTGACGGCGGGTATAGGCAAAACCGGTGTAAGGGCGGGTGTAATCAAGGTGGCGACCGGACATGGTTGTATTACGCCCTACGAGGAGAAGGTGCTTAAGGCTGCGGCCAGAGCTCAGAAAGAGACCGGCGTGCCTATATTGACGCATACACAGCAAGGAACCATGGGACCCGAGCAGGCAGCGCTGCTGACCGGCGAGGGTGTTAATCCAAAAAAAATAGTCATCGGGCACATGTGCGGCAACGCCAGCCTGGAGTACCAGATGTCGGTGATCGACAAAGGCGTTTATATCGGATTCGACCGCTGGGGCCTCGACTTTCTTTTCCCTGATAACCTGCGCAGGGCCACAGTGCTCGGCCTGCTGGGACTGGGATTCGCCGACCGCATCGTGCTCTCCCAGGACTGTAATGCGCGTATTCTGGGCCGTCCTTTTGTAATGCCCGATTTCATACAGGCGCTGATAGCCGACTGGTCTTATACTCATCTTTTCAAAAACATCATCCCGCAGCTCAAGCAGGCGGGCGTGACCGACGGACAGATAGGACAGATGATGGTGGACAATCCGAAGCGGATCTTCAGCGGTTGAAATATTATAAGGGGCGGGTTTAAAAACCCGCCCCTACTGGCACCGTAGGAGCGTGGCATAAGCTGCGCCTGGAAAATAAAAACAGGAGGAAAATATGTCTGATCCATATTCCGCCAAACCCTGGCTCAAGCACTACGATGCGCATGTCCCCGCGAACCTTTCCTATCCGTGGATATCCTTTATCGACATGGTCCGCAGAAGTTTCCGCGAAGTGCCCGACCGGGCGGCCATGATCTACATCGACACGGTCATCACTTTCAAAGAGCTGGATGTCATGTCTAACAAATTCGCGGGTTTCCTGCTTGACAGGGGCGTTAAGCAGGGCGATGTCGTTGGATTGAACATGCCAAATATCCCGGCTTACCTCATCTGTTTCGTCGGCGCTCAAAAGGCAGGCTGCATTACAACCGGCGTCAGCCCTCTGCTGACCGAGCATGAACTGGAGCATCAGCTTAACGATTCGGGCGCCAAAGCACTGGTGACTTTCGATGTCAATCTGCCGCGGGTCAACGCCGTATTGGCCAAAACAAAGGTGAAAACACTGGTGGTGGCCGGCGTTTTCGACTTCATGGGTCCGGTGGATTGGAATGCGCCGGCCGGCGAAGTCAAAAAACAGGACGGCATCGATGTGTTCAACCACATCGACATACTCAAGAAATACCCGGACAAAGAGGTCAATACCTGGGTGGACCGTGATTCCGATTGCCTGATGCAATATACAGGTGGCACGACTGGACCTTCTAAAGGCGCAGTGCTCACCAACCGCAACGTATCGCACCAGATATCGCAATGGGTAACCTGGACCGAGGCCAAGATCGGGGAGGAAGTGGGGGTATCAGCTTTCCCGCTATTTCACCAGGCCGGACTGCTCTATGCATTTGTCGGCATGTCCATCGGCATGACTCAGGTGCTCATACCCAATCCCCGTGACGTGCCCTTCATGGTCAACCAGGTCAAGAAGTACAGGCCCACAGTGGTGGCCAACGTACCCACCCTTTTCATGGAGATGATGAAGAACGAGGATTTCCAGAAGATGGACCTTTCCTTCGTCAAGTTCTACGCCAGCGGGGCCGCGCCTTTCCCGGCCGAGCTGATCAAGCAGTTCTATAGCATCGTGGGGGATAACAAGCTGATCGAGGTCTACGGCATGACGGAGACCAGCCCCCTGATAACATGCCAGCCGTATCTGGGTAAAAAGAAGGTCGGGTCGGTAGGTATGCCCCTGCCCGATACAGAGGTCAAGCTGGTTGACCCGGCCACAGGCGAACTCGCCAAGCTGGGAGAGCCGGGCGAGTTCTGCGCCCGCGGCCCACAGATCATGAAAGGCTACCATAACAAACCCGAAGAGACGGCCAACTCCATACGTGATGGATACATGCATACAGGTGATGTCGCGACCATGGACGAGGATGGGTTCTTCTATATTGTTGACCGTCTCAAGGACATGGTCAGCGTCAGCGGCATGAAGGTCTTCACCCGTGAGCTGGACGACATCCTGGCCCAACACCCCAACGTGGAGATGTGCGCATCGGTGGGTGTGCCTGACCCCGGCCGGGAATTCACTGAGATCGTGGCCTCAGCCATCGTGCTTAAAAAGGGGGTGGAGCCCAACGATGCGGCAAGACAGTCCATCACCGGCTTCATGCGCGAGAGGGTCGCGCCCTACAAGGTGCCCAAGCAGATCATCTTTATGGATGAGCTTCCTTTGAGCGCCGTAGGGAAGATACTTAAACGCGAGCTGAGAGAGATACTTAAGACCAAGAAATAGCGGCGGGTTGCCTGCAGTAGGGCGAGTGCATTATACTTGCCCTGCTGCAAATGTTCCGCCGAACAATAGCTCATGTCTTTCTACCTCTGATGCTGCTGGCCGCCATAACATGCCTGGCCTGCTCCCGGCAGCCGCAGATTCAACCGGCCTCTTTCCAGGTTGTATCGCTGGGCGTCACGCCTGAACAGGTACCAGCCGGGGAGGAGGCTACTGTAATTGCCCAGGTGACCAACCTGGGCGGCTTGCCCGGCAATTTCACAGCCGAACTCACCATGAATGGCGAACAGGTGGCCGCTAAAACCGTCACCATCCAGCCCGAAAAGATCGTTAAATTAACCTTCAACGTTTCCAGCGATGAGCCGGGGACTTACAAAATACAGCTCGACAGCGCCGGCGCAACCCTCACCGTTATCGCTGTTGAGGAGAGGGATATAGAGCTCAAGTATGATAGCGGCGTCTCTCAGGATTCCCTGTGGGCGGGCAACAACAACGGATTCCTTATCAGTTTCAGTCCTCCGGCAAAGCCTTTCGTACTGAAAAAAGTCAGCATCTGCGGCGGCATCTACGGCGTGGCCTGGGAGGGCAAAACCTTTGAGCTTTCCGTATTGGATAAATTTTATACGCCCTTCTTCAGCCAGGTGTATGCCATCGCTAAATTTCCTGTCAAAGGCGCCTTCCCTTACCGCGAACCGTCCTGGGTGGATTTCGATATACCACCAACTCCCATGGAGGACGACTTCCTCGTTTACCTGTTCACGGGGACCGGAATGCACAAGGGTATACAGGTTGGAGTGGATGACAGCTTCACTAACGAACACTCCGACCTGGCCAGCGGACGGCCACCCAACCTCTCAGTGGTTTCGATCGATACTTTCTATAACTCGACCTACTGGTACAGCGACCGCAGCAAGGTCAACTGGATGATAAGGGTAACCGGCAGCGCTTGCATGCCGGTGGAATGAGCGCCGTGGCAACAGATTGCTTCATCGTCACCCTTCCCCCAATATTGTGATATCAAGCTATTGCATTTTGCCCAGCTGCTTGATTATCTCGTCCCTGTGCTCTGCGACATAAGCGGAACCCGGCTCGTTTCCACATTTCCTGCATTTAAGGTCGTAGGCCGAATTGATCGTCCCGCAGGATGGACAGGCGTAATGCTCCAGCATCTCCGCGTACCATATCTCGGGGCCAACTTCACGTATACGGTCCAGGGAACTCCAGAGTTCGATCCTGTGTGGCATTGCGCACTGGAACTCCTTCAATTCCTGGCAGGGATAATCAGGGCAGCTTCCACAAAAGTCCAGCCCTTTTCCCCGCGCGCATTTGTACATGGTACAGAGCTCTCGGCAGTGTAATGAACGCAGTTCCGAACGACACCCGCTGCACCTGACCTCCTCCAGCGGAAGCTTGAATCTATCAGATAGAGATCGGAGCCTCTTCGGGTCTTCCTTTGTGCCGATAAAAAGGGTGCAGGCAGGGCAAAAAAGACCGCATACTGCGGAGGTGCTCTTATCATATTTGTCGACGTTTTTCATATCATGCCCCCCATACCGTAAATTTATTCACCTGGTATATCCCTTTCAGGGCCGGTATCACGTTTGAAAACGTCCCATAAACACGATCAACGCAGGTAAATCCCCCTCCACACTGATCTTGCCCTGCGCAAAGGCGGCAGGCAGGTCAAGCATTTTTAGGGCGATCATTTTATATGTGAGTGAATCGGTGGTCAGCGTAGCCAGAGGCTGTGGCGTGCCGGGGAGAGGCTGCCCCTCTACCACCTCAGCCACGCTGTTCCGCACAGTGACCGTAAACTGCCTCCCCGTATCGGGGAATTGATAAAGAACCGATTCGTGCACGCCTGCGGCTTTTGCGGGATCCAGCCGTGGCGACATATTAATGAAGATAAAATCGATGGGGATGGACGCAACCGTTTCAACGGGAAGGGCAACCTGCTGTTGAACGGGAACGCCCTGCGTCAGCTCGAGCGCTGATTCCAGCAGATAGGCACGCCCGTTGGTGTTGGCCGTATCGGCGGCAATCTGACGGTAGCCTTCAGCCAGCATCTGTTTTACTTTCTCCTGCATGGACCCGGTGGCCAGACCGCTATCATTTAGCTTGGACAATAGGTGGATTGCCCACCTGGCATCGCCATCAACCAGGGCCTTGCCCGCCTGCGTGGCGACGGCCTGCGGCCCGCCCATCATGGCGATCTCCCTGCTGGCAACCTCGGCATGTGGCAGAGGATATAGCTTATCGGCGCGCCCGTCGAACCACCCCATATTATTGGTATAGATAGCGCGGGCGGACCAGTCCACCTGCCCGTAGCCCTCCCACAGGTAGGGAAGCCTGGCCAGCTCTGCAGGCAGCTTAACGCTTTCTGCGATTGTGTCGATATCCTCACCGCGGTTGGCGCGGCGAACAACATCATCTCTTACATACTGGATCGCATCCCTGTAGTCGGTCAATATATCTTGGATCTTGTCCCTGCCGTGTAATATGGATGTGTGACCGGGCACGAGGTGCTCCGGCTCGAGCCGGCGCATGTCGTCGATGCTCTTGATCCATTCATCTGTTGGCCTGGGGCTGGCGCCGCGTATGGTATACAGATTGGGGAACGCCCAGTAGAAATCATCGGCCGCCAGCAGGGTTTTATCTGCAGGGATCCAAACGATGAGCTGATCATGCGTCTCCCCCGGCGCCGAATACATCTCTATTTTCACTCCACCGATATCCAGCACCTGCATTCCGGAAAAAGTATCCGTGGGCATGAGGGGTCCCAGTTCGGCCATGTCATCAAGCACGAAAGTGCGCATGACCGGCCCGATTGCAGAACAGGGTACCTCCTCGCGCGAAATATGATATCCCATCTGGCGCATACCCCTTACCGACTCCGACCGTCCAAACAAGCCGAACTGCTTGAACCAGTGAGTGGCGAAAGAGTCGGTGGCCCATATGCGCGTGGTGTTCTCCACCCAAACGGTTGTGCCCATGGTATGGTCAACATGACTGTGTGTATAAATAATGGCCTTCACCGCTGCCTGCGGCGCCGCCTCGGAGAACGCCCGTTTTATCGCCCGGGCGGCGGTTGGATTGAGTGAGGTGTCCACTATAACATTGCCTTCCGCGGTATGTATCAGCACCGTGTTGGAAAGATCATATCCCAGTGACGCCCATACATGCTCAGACACCCTTTCAATCCTGGGGTCCCCGATCTGCTCCTGACAGTGCCGGCTAATCGTATCCAGGGCCGCAGTAGCGGTTGCCGGATCATTCTTCTCCTTCTGGCTTGTGCAGGAAAGCGCACCGGTAAAAAACATTAAAACCGCTGCTGCCAGTATAATTCGAAAAACACCCTCTTCCCTTTTCATGTTCCACCTCCGATATGATAATCAGTCTATCTTACGCAGCTCCGCACGCAGGACCTTGCCCAGGATATTCTTGGGCAAGGCATCAATAAACTGGACTTTGCCGGGCGTTTTAAACGAGGGCAGGTGTTTCTTGCAGTGCTCGATGATTTCGTCCTCGCTGCACTGCACACCCTCTCTCAACACGATGAACGCCTTTATCTCCTCACCGTATACCCTGTCTTTAACGCCCACGCAGCCTGCTTCAAGCACCTTGGGATGCCTGCAGACAACCTCTTCGACTTCCCTGGGCGATACGTTTTCTCCGCCGCGGATGATTATGTCCTTCTTTCGGTCAGTGATGTAAAAGTAGCCCTCATCATCCATGTATCCGATATCGCCGGTATGCAGCCATCCGTTACTAAGTGTCTCAGCAGTCTCCTTCGGCATATTCCAGTAACCTTTCATCACTGCCGGGCCCCTGATAACCAGTTCCCCCGTACTTCCCGGCGGCACCTCGCGATCCTCTGTGTCGAACACCCTCATGGAGTTGCATTTGAGCATATTAACGCCGACTGAACCGATCTTGGGAGGGCGTGTGGTAGGATTCCCCGCGGTCAGTGCGCCGGACTCCGTCAAACCCCAACCCTCATGTATACTGATGCCCGTCTTCTCCTTCCACTTGGCAGCGATACCTGCATCGAGAGTGGCGGCACCCGAGTTGCAGAATTTTAGAGAAGAAAGGTCGTACGCGTCGAAGTCCGGTTGGTCCAGCATATGAACGTACATGGTCGGCACCATCGCAAGATACTCGATACGCATATCCTGGATCAGTTTTAGTGCCGCCGCCGGATTCCACCACTTCATCACCACATACCTTGATCCGACCAGATTACCGAAATTCATGAAAGCTAAACCGTACGAATGAGATAGCGGCAGCACCGCCAGAAACAATATGTGCCGGTTATGTCCCGTTACTACCTGCGTGGTCTCCTTGATCGTATAAGTCTGCGGATTGAGTTCCCTGCGCAGGTTGCTCAGCGTGGTGGGGGCACACATAGCTGTAAAGTCGGCGAAGCATACCGCATTGATCCACAGCGAAAAATGCGTGTGCATCACCCCCTTGGGATTCCCCGTCGTGCCGGATGTGTAGATGAGCGCCGCCAGGTCGTCGGAATCCATCTCCTCAACCTTCAATTCACTGCTGGAGCTCTCCAACAGTTTTCTCAGAGAGAGGGTGCCCGGCTCATCGTCCTTGTCGATCAGGATTACATTCTTGAGCCCGGGCGCGTTTTTCTGTGCCTCCCTGATCCAGGGCAGGTACTCGGAGGTCGTAACGGTCACCCCGGCGCCGCAATCCTTGTAGATGTGTGATATCTGGTCCGGCCTCAGTATGGGATTCATGGGCACGGCTATGGCGCCTATCTTATAAGTGGCATTGAAGGCACAGCCGATCTCCGGGCAGTTCGGCAGCTGAGTGACCACGCGGTCTCCCTTCCTGATTCCGATAGATTTAAGAGCATTGCCCAGGCGGCTGGACATATCGTCCAATTGCGCGTTGGTATACCATTTCCCCTCGAAATAGCAGCACTGGTATTCCCCGAATTTCCTGATCCCTTCAACTACAAGATTAGCCAGGTTCATCCCATCACCTCCTGCTGATATTCAGCGCAGCTTGTCACTGCGATGCCAAAGATAAGTCCAGGCTATGCAAGACACCCCGATACAATCTGGATATAACTGACTGACAGTCGCTTATTCTAACAGAAGCATATCAATAGTCAAGTATCTGACGAAGGGAGATGCAATGTTAACATTTAAATATGGAAATATGCTTCTTTACATTTCGACAGGCGATGATTTACCATTTCATACGGGCTCAGCCTGCCCTGTAATAATCCTCGAGGGGCTGTACCTCCATAGAACATTAACCATGTTGATCACTCATTGAGGAGGTTAAAATGCATTTGCCCGGTATGCTGGAGGCCAGGGCCTCCAAGATTGGAGACAAGCCTGCCCTGATTTACAGGGACCAGCCTGTAACCTACAGCCAGCTTCTGACCAGGGTGCAGAAGTTCGCGCATGCCCTCAAAAAGCTCGGCGTCAAACCTGATGACAAAGTCGCCATCATGCTCAACAACTGTCCCGAGTTCATCGTGACCTATTTCGCCTGTGCTTACCTGGGAGCGGTGGCCGTGCCGGTCAACATCTTTTACAGGGAGCGGGAGCTGGAATACCTGCTGCGGGACAGCGACTCGGTCGCCCTGGTGGCGAACCCGGCCTTTGCCGAGCACTTCAGCAAAATCACAAATAAACCTCCCCTCTTCAAACACCTGATTGTAAACGGCTCCTATCGCGAAGGGCTGGAGTTCTCAAAGCTCGAGGCGGAGGCTCCGTCAACTCCTTTTAAAGCCCTGTGCAAGGAAAAGGACGTGGTGGAGATTCTCTACACCTCGGGCACTACCGGTGAACCAAAGGGCACCATGCTGACGCACGCCAACCTCTTCTTCCATGCCGACATCATCGTCAGCTTGCTCAAACTGGGAGACAACGACCGCGCGCTGATGGTGGTCCCGGCATTCCACGGCTTTGGTATCACCGTGATACTCTGCTCGCTGGTCACCGGCTCATCGTTCGTGCTGCTGGATCCGTTCAATCCAGTCGAGATCTTCGAACAGATAGAGAAACACAAGGTCACCTTCCTGCCCATGGTTGTTGCCATGTATTTCATGCTGATCAACCACCCGGACCGCAGCAAGTACGACCTCTCATCGCTACGAATCGGCATCTCAGGAGCCTCGGCCATGCCCGCACAGCTCATGAAGGATTCCTCCAGTGCGCTCAATGTCACCATCCTCGAGGCCTGGGGCCTGACCGAATGCTCGGCCTCGGCCACCATGCAACGCTCAGGCCTGGCCTATAAACAGGGCAGCGTGGGGTTAGCCTATCCCGGCGTGAAAGTGGGAGTAATGGACGAGTCGGGCAAGCTACTGGGCGCAGGAGAAGTGGGCGAGCTGGTCATCCAGGGCCCGATTGTGATGAAAGGCTATTATAAAAAGCCCAAAGAAACCGCCGAGACGCTGCGCGGGGGGTGGCTGCATACCGGAGACATGGGGTATTACGATAAGGACGGCTACTTCTTCATGGTCGACCGCAAGAAGGAGCTGATCAATGTCGGAGGCGAGAAGGTATTCCCGCGTGAGGTGGAGGAATTAATGTACAAGCATCCGTCGGTGGCCGATGCCGCGCTGGTGCCGCAGCGGGACGTCCGCCTGGGCGAGGTGCCCGTGGCCATCGTGGTGCCCAAGCCCGGTGCGACATTAACCGAGAAGGATATCACCGATTTTCTAAGCGATAAGCTGGCGCGCTTCAAGGTGCCGCGTCACGTCTATATACTGCAGCAGGTGCCGCGCAACCCCATGGGAAAGATACTGAAAAAAGAGCTGGTCAAGATGTTGAACGACGGCCTGATAAAGTGACGGATCGAACCGATGATTAAATATTTTATGCATGTCTTTGCAATAAGGCCGGCGATATTCTAAGATTTAATTCCGGCATCTACACTGTAAGCTTATTTAATGCATAAAGGGGTGCAACATGAGTGAAACCGCTACTCCCGCCAAGACCGAGAAGAAAAGGGCCATTAACCGGCTGAAGAGCATGTATCCATTGCGCAATCTCGTTCAGCAGGACTATGTCGACACGCTCCAGGCCAGCAACGAGGGCAAGCCGACCGTATGGTCCATGCTTAACTACTGGGAAGGAGACCTCCCGCTCAAGGCCATGGGACTCAATATCGTCTATCCGGAGAACTACGCCACGCTGCTGGCGGCCTCGGGCGCAGCCGAGCCATTCCTGGATGCCTCTGACTCGGACGGCTTCCCCAACCACATGTGCGGCTACGGCAGAGCCACTATCGGCTATTCTTACCGCATGATGAAGGAGAACGGCGGCAAGATACCGCCCGATGCGCCGCTGGGCGGCATGGCCAAGCCGGCGCTGCTGCTCGGATCGGGAATCATCTGCGACGCCCGTTTCAAGTGGTTCCAGGCGCTGGCCAGGTATTTTGACGCCCCTGAATGGTGCCTCGAGATGCCCATGATGGCCACATTCGAGGGCACGGAGCCCGACCTCGAGGAGTACCAGGTTAAATTCCTGACCAGGGAGATCAGGGACTTCATTGAGTTCCTGGAAAAGCTGCTGAAAAAGAAGATGGACTGGGCCAGGCTGGAGGAACTGATCGTTTTGGCCACCCAGATACATGAAACAAACTATCAGATCAATGAGGCTCGTAAAGCCATACCCGGTCCCATGCACAGCACGGATTTCTGGAGCAGCATGCCGCCGTCGCTATTCTTTGCCGGCGATATGAAGGTATCGCTCAAGCTGTACCAGGATATGCTGGCCGAGGTGCAGGAGCGTGTTAAGAACAAAGAATCGGGCATCAACTACCCGGAGAGGTACAGGATCATATTTGCAGAACTGCCGCCGTGGCACAGCCTGAAGTTCTTCGACCAGCTGGCAGAGAAGGGCTGGAATTTCGTTTTCGAGAGCTTCGGCTATCATAACACCAGGCCGATCGACCTGAGCAAGGTCAGTGATCCCTGCGAGAAGCTGGCACGCTTCGCGCGCAATTTCTGGTTCAATATCTTCCCCGAGGCCAAGAAGGATGGTATCTCCAATCCCGTCGTCGAGACCTACCTCAAGATCGGCCGGGGCTTCAAAGCCGACGGCTTTTTCATGCACCCGCTCATCTCCTGCCGCGCTGCCAGCTGCAGCCTCAGGACGGTGCAGCACTTCGAGCAGGAGAAGCTGGATATACCCAGCCTGTGGGTCGAGGGCGACATCATCGACAAGCGCGTCTTCAATCCCCAGGAGGTACTGGCCAAGGCCGAGGCCTTCGAGCAGACCATGGACCACTACAGGAAGGTACGCAAATCCAAAGGCCTGGACTGGTAAGCGCAGAATAATAATAACAGGGAGATTGAGATGGTAATAGCTACAACCAGGGGGCTTTCCAGAGCACACGAAATCTACACCGACAGGGGACTACGCGTACGCGAACTGCGCAAGGCCGGCAAGAAGATCGTCGGCTACGTCTGCCTCTACCCGCCCGTTGAGATCATCAGCGCGCTGGGACTGGTGCCATTCCGCGTCTTCGGCGACATGAGCGAGCCAATCACCGCCGCCGACCAGGTATCCATCACGGTGGTCTGCCCCTTCCTGCGCAGCATCATCGACCTGGGACTTAAAGGCAAATTCAACTTCTTGGACGGAATAGTCGGGGCACATACCTGCGATATCGGCATGACCCTGATCATATCGTGGCGCGATTATGTAAAAGATGCGCCCTTCACCCACCTGATAGACGTGCCGCATACCGACCACGCGCCGGCCGTCGACTACTTCGAGGGGCAACTCAACTCCTTCAAACGCCACCTCGAGGAATTCGCCGGTGAAAAGCTGACCGATGATAAGCTTAAAAAAGCGTGCGAGATACATAATAAACAGCGCAAGCTGGTCAGGGATCTCTACGACCTGCGTAAATCAGACCCGCCCCTGTTGACCTCAACGGAGAATATCGAGGTGCTGATAGCTATCTCCAGTCTGCCCGTGGATGAGGGCAATGTGCTGCTGGAAGAAGTCATCAGGGAAGTCAAGGAACGCGACATTAAGCCTGCTAAGAAAAAGGCACGCCTGCTGGTGTGGGGGCCTGTTGTCGACAACGCCTCGCTTTACGAGCTTATCGAGAGCGCCGATGCCAGCGTAGTAGTCGATGACACCTGCGTCGGCACCAGGGCCTTCTGGGCCGATGTTAAAGCTCCTTATAACCTTCACGCCCTGGCGCAGCGCTACCTGGTCGACCTCAAGTGCCCGCGCACCTACCGCGATAGCGTGCACCAGGAGCTCGAACGCAATTACGACAAGGATCTGGACAGCAGGTTCAACTACATCAAGAAGGCCGTCACCGATTGGAAAGTCAACGGCGCAATCCTGCAGAGCGTCAAATACTGCGATACTCACGGTTACGAGGTGCCCAATCTGCGGCACTATCTCGATACACTGGGCATTCCCAGCATCTATATCGAGCACGATTACAGCCAAAGGTCGCTGGCGCCCATCAAGACCAGGGTTGAGGCATTCCTGGAGACGCTGGAATAAGGTAGAGCTGTGCCCGGCATCGATAGTCTGACCTCAAACCTTTATTTCGCCGGCATCGATATCGGCTCCACAATGTCAAAGGCAACAATTGTGGATGCCGAAGGCAAGATGCTGGCCTATGTTGTCGGCCCCACCGGCGCCCAGCACCGCCTGCGCGCCAACAAGGTCATGGAAGATACCCTGCGCAAGGCCGGACTGCCACTCTCGGACATCGCCTATATCGTCTCCACCGGATACGGCCGCGTAAACGTTCCTTTCGCCGATAAGCAGATCACAGAGCTGACCTGCCATGCAAAAGGAGTAGCTGCGCTCTTTCCCGACGTAAAAACGGCCATCGACATCGGAGGGCAGGATGCCAAGGTGCTTAAAATCAGGAACGGCCGCCTGGTGGACTTCCTGACCAACGATAAGTGCGCCGCCGGCACGGGCAGGTTCCTGGAGGTGGCCGCTGAGACGCTTGGGCTGGACCTCAACGAGATGAGCAACATATCCCTTCAAACCGATACGCCGGTCAAGATCAACAGCCTCTGCACCATCTTCGCCCAGCAGGAGATTATCTCACGTCTCTCAACGGGGGACCCGCTGCCTGATATACTGGCGGGCGTCTATATCGCCATCGCCACGCGCGTGGTCAAGCTGGCCCGCCAGCTCAAGGTAGAGGCGCCCGTGGTCTTCACCGGCGGCGTGGCCAAGAACGCCGGCATGGTCAGGGCTATGGAGACCGTTCTGGGTGTGCCCGTGCTGGTACCGGAGGAGCCGCTCATCACCGGCTCGCTGGGAGCGGCCATCCTGGCGCGCGACGAGGCCTTCAAACTGGTGCAGCGCGGCGAATACCAGGCGCACCGTGATAAGAAGCTCACCGAGGCCCGCATAGATTTCGGAGAGAAGTCCTGATGAGCACCTATTACCTCGGTATCGATATCGGTTCCGTCGGCGGCAAGGCCGTCATCATCGACGACAGCGGGAAAATTGTGACTTCATCAGTGGTTCCTTCAGGCACCAACTATTCCACCACTGCAGCCACGCTCAAAGAAGAAGTTTTAAGCAAGGCCGGGCTTAAACCGGCGGATATCAAAGCCAGCGTCTCCACAGGCACCGGTGGCCGCAACGCCGTGGCCGACAGCTATCACGGAGTCATCGTCTGCAACGCCCGCGGTGTCAACCTTGTCTTCCCTTCCGCCCGCACAATAGTGGACATCGGCGGACAGGGCAGCCAGCTCATCGACATCGATGAAAACGGCCATGTCATCAACTTTAATATCTCCGAGATCTGCGCCACGGGCAGCGCCCGCCTGCTGCAGCTGGTGGCGCGCATACTGCAACTGAACATCGAGGACCTGGGTCCTCTCTCTTTAAAATCCACGCAGCCGTCCAGCTTCTCCACATCCTGCACCGTTTTCCTGGAGACCGAGGTTATCACGCGAATAGCCCAGGGCGACAAGCCGGAGGATATCGTGGCCGGCATCCACCGCTCCATCGCCGATAAGGTCAGCGCCCTGACACGCGGCGTAAACATCCGGCCGGAGGTGGCCGTCATCGGAGGCGGCGCGCTCGATATCGGCCTCGTCCGGAGCATCGAGGACAAGCTGAAGCTCAAGGTGCTGGTGCCGCAGAACCCCCGCATCGTCGCCGCCCTGGGCGCGGCACTGATCGCCAGAGACAGCTCAATTTAACAGTTCCGCATTCATTGCAACGGCCGCATTCACAACTTCTCTGATACCCTGTACTCGTGATTACAATCCGGCTTGACATGCATTTCAAGCATATGTTATCTTATGCCCTGGCATATACTGACCTGTGCATATATATACCATGGTGAATGTTCTCACTACACAAAGGTTTCTATCATAGGAGCTTTTTGATATGTCCTTAAAACACGGCCTATTGGGATTCCTCAGTTACGGTCCGAGAACAGGTTACGACCTGTCCAAGATGTTTTTCGAGCCCCTTCGTCCTTCGCTTAGCCAGATTTACCGTAAACTGACCATTCTGGCCGAAGAAGGGCTGGTTGAATGTGAGAGAGTAGACCAAGCCAAACTACCTAATAAAAACGTTTTTACAATAACCGACAAAGGCATGGACGAGCTGAAAAAATGGCTCAAGGAGCCTCCGGAATTCGTTGTGCCCCGCGAAACCCTTTTGACAAAGTTGTGGTACGGAAGCCGCGTCAGCAAAAAAGACATGGCGAACGATATTAAAAAATACTCCAAAAATTTGAAAAACGTGGTTGAGAAATATAAGTCAATGGCTAAACCTGCCATTGAATCAGACCTGTGGGGCTCGGCGGACCCGCTGGATAAGCTTTACTGGACGCTGGTTGTGGACCGGACCCTTGCACAGTATGAAGCTTTGCTGGAGTGGACGGAGAACGCCGTAAAAATAATCTCCAATTTTGATGAATCGTCTGATAGTAAAAAGCCGCAATAACAGCGGCGTCGCGAGATCCAGATCAGATTACGGTCATTAAATTCAATTAAGTCAGGAGGATTACAAATATGAACCTTGTAGTAGGCGAACTTCTGCTCAACAGCGTCAACAAGTATCCCAAGCGCAATGCCATCGTCGGCGATGATGCCTCTTTCACATATGAGGAGCTCAACCGCCGCGTAAACCGCATTGCCAATAACCTACTGGCCGGCGGATTAAAGAAGGGCGACAGGCTGGCGATACTGCTGATGAACTGCTATCAGTTCGTCGAGTTGATCATGGCCTGCGCCAAATCCGGCATCATCATGGTGCCGGTCAACTGGCGCTTCCAGGCGCCCGAGATCAAGTATGTCGTCGACAACTCCGATGCCTGCGCCATGATAATGGGGGAAGAGTTCATTCCCACAATGGAAACAGCGGCCAATGACATTAAACAGATCCCGGCGGACAAATACTGGGTGGTGGGGAGTAAGAAGTTCCGCGATGCAGGAGGCCTTTATCAGGACCTGGTAAAAGAAGGTTCCACGGCAGAGCCTGCTGTTAAAATCGATCCCGAGGACATTTTATGTATAGGATATACATCGGGCACAACGGGATTCCCCAAGGGTGCAGTCACCCTGCACAAAACAGGCGTGGAGACCGCCGTAGTAATGAACCTTGAGTTTGTGACCTCTTATATGGTCAACCTTATCGTCATGCCCACCTTCCATTCAAATTCCATCAACAACGTGATGGCTTCCTTTCTCAGCGGCATGACCATCCATATATATCACCTGCGCGGATTCAACGGCGAGGAGATCCTGCAGATAATCGATAAATACAAGGTTAATATCTCCAGCATGGTGCCGACCATGTACAACATTATCCTGGCCTTGCCCGAGGAGGTGCGCAATAAATACGACGTCTCGAGTATGACAACGCTGCTCTCCTCCTCCGCGCCGATATCGGCCAAAACCAAGAAAGAGATACTATCCTTCTTCAAAAACGGCAAGCTTTACGAGGGCTACGGCGCCACCGAGACGGGCGTGGTAACCGCTTTACGTCCCGAGGACCAGCTCAGGAAGCTGAATTCGGTAGGGCAGGCCGTTTTCGGCAAGCAGATCAAGATACTGGACCCCGACGGCAATGAGATGAAACCCGGCGAGATAGGTGAGATATATACGCGCGGCATCAATATCTTCAAAGGGTACTTAAAAAATCCCGAGGCCACCAAGGCCGCCTTCCGCGGCGACTGGTGTGCCGTGGGTGACATGGGCTATGTGGACGAGGAGAACTACCTGTACCTGGTTGACCGTAAAAACGACATGATCATCTCGGGCGGCGAGAACATCTACCCCACTGAAGTTGAGAATATCATCTACGCGCACCCTTCGGTCAGGGAGGTGGCCATCGTCGGCGTGCCGGACGAGTTCTGGGGCGAGTCTGTCAAGGCGGTGGTCCTGCTGAAGGACGGTATGAGCGCGACACCGGAAGAGATCATCGAGTTCACCAAAGGAAAGATCGCCGGCTATAAACGTCCGCGCACCGTGGACTTCGTTACAGAGCTGCCCATGACTCCCACCGGCAAGATATTGCGCCGCCTGGTTAAAGAGAAATACTGGCATGGCAAAGATACCCGCATAATCTAGCAGTCGGTATCGAAGTCTCGTCTTTTATCCAATTTATATTGGCAGCGTTCTGGGAATAGTTGCTTCCTTGCCGGGAGAGTTCTCTTAACCTCCGGGAGAGTGTTTTATGAGTGAAATAGAAACTACAGCTAAAACCGAGAAAAAAAAAGCCATAAATCGCCTGAAGAGCATGTATCCGCTGCGCAACCTCGTTCAGCAGGACTATGTCGACACGCTCCAGGCCAGCAAAGAGGGCCGACCTACAGTATGGTCCATGCTCACCATCTTCGAAGGCGACATACCTCTCAAGGCCATGGATTTAAACATCGTCTATCCTGAAAATTATGCCACACTGCTGGCAGCATCCGGCACGGCTGAGCCGTTCCTGGATGCCTCGGACTCGGACGGTTTCCCCAATCACATGTGCGGCTACGGCAGGAGCACCATCGGTTACTCCTGTCGCATGATGAAGGAAAATAACGGCAAGATACCCCCCGATGCTCCGTTGGGCGGCATGGCCAGACCATCCTTATTGCTCGGCTCGGGCATTTTCTGCGACGCCCGTTTCAAATGGTTCCAGGCGCTGGCCAGATACTTCGATACCCCGCAATGGTGCCTCGAGATGCCGGTGATGGGCACTGACGAAGGCACGGAGGAGGATCTCGAGGGATATCAGGTGAAGTTCCTGGTCAAAGAATTGAACGATTTCATCTCTTTCCTGGAGAAACTTTTCAAGAAAAAGATGGACTGGAACAGGTTCGAAGAGCTGATGGAGCTGGCAATTCAGATACACGAAACCGTTTCCCAGATCAGCGAGGCCCGCAAGGCCATACCCGGCCCGATGCACAGCACCGATTTCTGGAGCAGCATGCCGTCGTCGCTTTTCTTCGCCGGCGATATGAAGATGTCTCTTAAACTGTACCAGGACATGCTGGCTGAGGTGCAGCAGAGGATCAAAAATAAAGAAGCAGCCATCAACTATCCCGAGAAATACCGTCTGATCTTCGCCGAACTGCCGCCCTGGCATAGCCTCAAGTTCTTCGACAGCCTGGCCGAGAAGGGCTGGAATTTCGTCTTCGAGGGTTACGGCTACCACGCTCCAAAGCCGCCGGACCTGAGCAGGGTGAGCGATCCAGTGGAGAAACTGGCGCGCCTATCCCGTAATTTCGTATTCAATATTCATCCACCCGCCAAAAAGAATGGCATCCATAATCCCATAGTGTCATGCTACCTTGATTACGCCAGGGGATATCGCGCCGACGGCTTTTTCCTGCACCCGCTCATCTCCTGCCGCGCCGCCAGTTCCAACCTCAGGTCGATACAGGACTTTCTGCTTAAGAAGCTGGACGTCCCCACGCTGTGGGTCGAGGGCGATATCATCGACAAGCGGGTTTTCAATGCCCAGGATACACTGGCCAGGGCCGAGGCCTTCGAGCAGACCATGGACCACTACAGGAAAGTCCGCCGATCAAAAGGTCTGGACTGGTAATAAGAAGAACAGTCGGCAGATAGAATGGTAACAGCCCATTATTAAGGAGGTGGTTAGTGTCGACAGATACAGGCGCACCTAAAGAGTATAAGGCCGGCGCGGGAGGGAAACTATATATACTCATCACCTGCACTCTCCTCCTCATGGTTAACTTCATGGACCGGCAGGTTGTGGCTGCGGTTGTAGAGCCTATGAAACTTGCCCTGGGACTTAACGACAGTGAGATGGGTATTCTGGGTACGGTATTCCTTCTGAGCATCGCTGTCTTCTCTTTTCCTATTTCTTATCTGATAGACCGCTGGAGCAGGCGCAAGGCCGTAGGAATCATGGCGTTGCTCTGGAGCGCTTTCACAGCTGCCAACGGATTCGCCTGGAACTTCTGGAGCTTCCTGGTTCCCCGCAGCCTTGTCGGAGTGGGTGAAGCCGGCTTTGTGCCTGGCGGCTCGGCCATGATCGGCGCCGCTTACTCAAAAAAGGCGCGCGGAATAGCCATGGGCGTGTTCAATGCGGCTGTGCCGCTGGGAATAGCGCTGGGTTCGCTCGCGGGAGGCATAATAGCCAAGCAGTACGGATGGCAGGCGCCGTTCTTCATCTTCGCCATACCGGGCATCGCCCTGGGACTAATGGCATTTTTTATGAAGGATTACAAAACCGTGGACACAGACCAGTCGCCCGGCATGAAAGTGGATTTCGGCCACTCAATAGTCGGTCTCTTCAAAATCCCCACACTGGTCTGGACCTTCATAGGATATGGCCTGGCCAATGTTATGTCGATGTCATTCCTTTTCTGGTCGCCGGCTTTTATCGGCCGTGCCTGGGGGGTTGATGTGCAGGCTGCCAACAGCATACTTGTTCCAATCGTCCTGGCTGCCATCATCGGCTCGCCGCTGGGCGGATTCCTGGCAGATTTGTGGTTCAGGAAAAATCCCAGGGGCAGGCTTTATGTGCCGGCCATCACCATTATACTCAGCGCCTTTTTCCTTGCGGCCGCCCTGTTTTTGCAGTTAAAAGGACCGCTGGGCATGGTACTGATCATCGTCTACGGTATTCTAAACGTGATGGCAATACCCTGCATTATGGCCATGGCGCAGGATGTCGCCCCCGTAGCACAGAAAGGCCTTGTATGGGGCGCCATGATCTTTTTCATGTACGTATTCGGCGGCGGCTGGAGCCCTTACCTGGTCGGCGCCATCTCCAACGCACTGGGACAGGATGCCCAGGCGCTCGGCACCGCGCTGATAATTGCCACCATGGGCGGCGTTCTGGGCGGCCTGTGCTATTTCATGGCCTCCAGACCATATATCGCCGATATGGATAAGGTCAAGCATGAGCAACTGCTGGCCGAGAAATGACATTTATCGCTATTTGTAGTTCAGAATTTGCATATCTGTTAGTCCAGACTGCCAATTCCCGTTCAGGCCAACAATATAAGCCAGAAGGAGAATGAAGATGGAAAACATCCTGGTCATCGGCGCCGGCTTTATGGGCACCGGCATCGCACAGGTTGCCGCCCAGAACGGCTACCGCGTATACCTGCAGGATTCCAATGCCGGGGCTGTAGATAAAGCCCTCGCCAATATCCGCTGGTCGACCGGCAAACTCGAGAGCAAGGGCCATCTCAAGGATCCGGCTCAAGCCGTACAGGAAAGGATCCGCGCAGCAAAAGATCTTGCCGTCGCCTCAAAGTGCAATTGGGTCATCGAAGCGGTTTATGAAGATGAAAAGCTCAAGAAAGATCTTTTCCGGGAGTTGGAAAATATCTGTCCGGCGGAGACTATACTGGCCAGCAACACATCCAGCATACGTATTACACGCCTGGCGGCAGATGCGCAGCATCCCGAGAGGATGGTGGGACTGCACTTCTTCGGCCCGGTACCTTTGATGCTGCTGGTTGAAGTGATCAAAGGTGAAAAAACATCAGCAGCGGTTTTTCAGAAAAGCGTGGATTTCATACTTTCGCTTAATAAATATCCGGTGAAAGTCATGCAAGACATACCCGGTTTCATTATGAACCGTATCAGCGGCACGGCCTTCCGCGAAGCCCTCAACCTGGTGGAAGAGGGCATTGCTACGGTTCAGGACGTCGATACAGGTATGAAATATGGGTATGGATGGACTCTGGGGCCATTCGAAATGGCGGACTACGCGGGGCTGGATGTCTATCAACGTGTAGGCCAGGCGTTCAAGGCTATGGGAGTTGAATCCTACGCGCCCACATCGACACTGATCGACAAGATGGTACAGGCCGGCCGCCTGGGCAAGAAGGCGGGCAAAGGGTTCTACGATTACATGCCCGATGGGGCAAAAACTCCTTTCGATACCACGCAGCTTACGTAAGGACCAAAGATTGGATAAGAATTAAGGAGGTCATCCATGAGCGATCAAAACGCGCAAAAACAGCAGGTCCCTGCAATACAGGGCTGGTTCACCATGCCGCCCCAGGAGCCTCATATCATAGCCAGCAGATGTTCCGTCTGTCATGGCTATTTTTTTCCGCCGGCGCAGGTATGCCGTAATCCCAACTGCAAAAAAGACGGGACAATGGAATCGGTAATGCTCGGCAACAAAGGCAAATTAGAGGCCTATTCCGTCAACTATTTTTCGCCGCCGCCGCCGTACCACGCCCCCGATCCTTTTGTTCCCTTCGGCGTAGGAATGGTCAGCCTGCCTGAAGGCATCAGCATCACCGGCCAGATTTCCTCCGGCTTCGACGAAAAAAATCTGGAGGTCGGCATGGATATGGACGTCGTGATTGAGAAGCTGTACGAGGACAGCCAGGGGAACGACGTTATGGCATGGAAGTTCAGGCCTGCTCGCAAATAGCGGGCAAAACAAAAATCCGCATTAAATTATGAGGTGCAATAATGAATGAAGTAGCTATTCTGGGAGTTGCCATGCATCCCTGGGGAAAAATAAAAGATAAGAGCGTTCCCGAGCTGAACCTCGAGGTAGCTCAAAAAGCCCTCAAAGACGCCGGCCTGGAGTGGAAGAACATCCAGTTTGTCGTGGCAGGCTCGGACCCCTGGAGCGGTGTCGACGGTCTGCTGGCCGGCTGCAGATTGTCGCAGAAAATAGGCAATAACGGTATACCGGTGGTAAATGTTTACAACGCCTGCGCCACCGGTGGATATGCCTTGAAGACAGCTCAGGCCTATATCAACTCCGGCTTCTGCGATTATGTGCTGGTGGTCGCGGCCAGCATTTCGCCCAGCGGATTTTTCGGTGTCACCACTGTCGGCCGTGAAGACGATCCGAACGACCTGGATTCACAGCGATTCAGGATACTGGGCCTGACCAATCCTACCGGGTTTGCTTTCATGGCCACATACAGGATGCATCATTATGGTATGACTGAAAACGACCTTGCCCTGGTGAAGGTTAAAAACAGCAAATTCGGAGCTCTTAACCCTCTGGCGCGCTTTAAAAAAGTCTTCACCGTCGAAGACGTGCTCAAATCACCAATGGTAACTTACCCTCTGCGCTTGTATGAGCTTTGCGCAACCAGCGACGGCGCGGCCGCAATCGTGCTGAGCAGCATGAAGGCGGCTAAAAAGCATACCCGCAAGCCTGTGATATTGGCGGGCGTGGGAATATCGACTCCCAAATACCCGGATCCCCGGAGCGGAGGCTACGGCCTGGACATTGCCAGCGATTCGGGTGAACTCGATTTTAACAATGGTATGGGTGTACGGTCGGCCTACGCTGCATACAATGAAGCGGGTATCGGCCCCGAAGATCTGGACCTGGCGGAGGTCTACGACCTCAGCTCCGCCTTCGAGCTGGGCTGGTACGAGGAGATCGGACTCTGCAAACGTGGTGATGCGGAGAAGCTGCTGCGCGAAGGCGCCACAGGAATGGGAGGCAGAATACCGGTCAATCCCAGCGGCGGCTGTGCTTCCTTCGGTGAGGCTATACCCGCCCAGGCCATGGCACAGGTCTGCGAGCTCACCTGGCAGATGAGAGGAGTGTCCGGGCCGAGACAGATCGAGGGCGCCAAAGTCGGCTGCACGGTCAATGCCGGCAAACAGGGTAATTGCTCGGCCACCGTCGTAAAAAAATAAGTCGGCTGATTGCTGTAATATAGAGCCATAAAAATTACCGGAGGTTGTGATGAAAAAAGGACAAACGGAAAATAGCGATGTCCTGGTCAAAGTCAAACCGTGGCAGGTGTGGTACACCTTAGTAGTTCTTTTCGTCCTCTATATGATGGACTACGCGCTGCGGTCCGTGATCGGACCCATGACGCCGGCCTTAAAGGCCGACCTGGGGCTGAGCGATACCGAGGTGGGCTGGCTGATGTCTGTGGTGCTTATCGGCGTAGCGGTCTTCGCGCTGCCGCTGTCCTACCTTATCGACCGCTGGAGCCGGTCTAAAATGATCTCGCTGATGTCCGTTATCTGGAGCGTGGCCAGCCTGCTGTCCGGCTTCTGCATTAATTTCGGGCAGTTGCTGGCTACACGTACCATAGTGGGAGTTGGCGAGGCCAGTTTCGTCTCGGGCGGCATGGCCCTTATTGCCGCTATGATCAAAAAGGCCAGGCGCGCGCTGGTTACCGGCATCTGGGTGGCCGCCATACCCTTCGGCTCGGCCTTCGGCTTCCTGGTCGGAGGATTCGTCACCAAAAGCTTCGGGTGGCAGGCGGCTTTTATGGCTGTGGCTGCGCCCGGCATCATCTTCGGCATCCTGGCCTGGTTCATGCCCGACTACAAGATAGACAAAGCGGCGCTCAATAAGGCGGGTGATGTACCCCGCAGCAACGCGCTGGGTTCGACGCTCAAGGAATTCGTAAAGATCAAGACACTGCCCATCCTCTATCTAACTATCGCGCTCGAGATGTGCTACGTTCTGGGCTACGTGCCCTGGGTGCCGGTGCTGCTGAACCGCACTATGGGCATGGACACGGTGCTGGCCAGCTCAGTCTCGGCCGGCCTGGCCCTGACGGCCATCATCGCCATGCCGCTGGGCGGCTGGGTGACGGATAAGGTCTCTCAAAATAACCCGCGCAACAAAGTGCTGGTCATCGTTGTAGTCATGCTGCTGGCCAGTATCTTCATGGCAGCGGGCACTTACTTAGCTTCTCTGCCGCTATTCGCCATCGGCGTGTTCTTTACGTCCGCCTTTGTTGCGGCCCAGCTCAACGCAGTGCAGGAGATAGTACCCGCCTATCAGCGCTCCACGGCAATGGGGCTGTATATGCTCACCGGCTACATCCTGGGCGGCATGTGGGGACCCATATTGATGGGCGCCGTTTCCGACGCTGTAAACATTCAAACGTCGTTCCTGGTCATATCCGGCATCGGCTTCCTCAGCAGCTTCGGCTATCTGTGGTCGTCCAAATATTTCAACGCCGATTACCACCGCGCCCGTGAGGTGGACCGCGCTATGGGATTGCTGGAGACCAAGTAGCCGGGTAACCCTCTTCATTTAAGTCAGTTAGGACACACTCACTGACGTATGCTACAATTGCGTCAGACATCGCAGCATACATTAAGTGGAGGTGGCTGGCTATGAATACACGTAAAATCCTGGGCGTAATTGCCATATCCCTTGTGCTGATAATTCCCTCTGCAGCTTTATCAGCCTGCGGCAATCTGTCCAGCACATTGACCGGCAAACCGGAAACGGTCGTAATCTATCATTTCGGCGACCTGAGCCAGCTTTATGCTCCTGCGACATCCCCCAAGCTAAGCGGCTTCGCTGATTTCGCAGCCTGGTATAACCAGGAGATGCAGGGGGTGGGCGGCGTTCCCATCACTTATAAATATATTGATACGGGAGGCAAGCTTGATGAGGCATTGACCGCCTACCAGATTTTTAAACAGTCCAAACCGTACCCGTCGGTCATCGTGCTATATGGCACCGAGGAGTCGGTTAGGCTGCAAAGAAACTTCGCGGAGGATGGAATCCTGTGCTTTACCAGTGGAACACCGGGTATTTACCCGGTTGGCTACGAGTTAGCCACCATACCGACCTACTCGGATTCCCTGGGCGCCTTCGTAATATGGCTGAGCGACGATTGGACTCCCCGCACCGGGCAAAAGGCAAAGCTTGCCATCCTCACCTGGGACAGCCCTTATGGTAAGGCTGTTATCAATGAAGAGGTCAGGGAGTTCATTGCTGCCAGAGAGGTTGAGCTTGTCTATGAAGACGTTTTCAAGACGGATGTGAAGGATGTCACGCCGCAAATGCAGAAAATCAGGGAGGCGGGCGCCAACTGGGTGTACGATAATACGCTGGGACAGGGGCCCATCATCGTCAGCTCGGCTGCTGAGTCACTGAACATGCTCGAACACGAGCTCTATGGCACGGAGCCGGGCAAGGTTCATCGCGCCACCGGCCCCTGGGGCATCGATGAGGCATCCATTATCCTGGGCGGGCCTCTTGCGGAAGGACTGGTCGGGCCTCGCAGCATGGCGTCCTGGTCCATGTCCGAGGTGGAAGGCATTGTCAAAGCCCTCACGGCATTCGATAAGAATAACAGGCAACCTTCCGAGCGAACCATCGGCTATCTTGACGTATGGCCGATCACATACACTATAGGGCACTGCATGAACCAGGTAGTCCAAGAACAGGGCTGGAAGAAGCTTAACGGTATTACAGTGCGGGAGGAGTTTCTCAAACTTAAGGACTTTAAACCTCTGGGCATGACCGTTTACTCGTTTTCGGACAACAAGCCTGCGCCGGATCAGACCATGATCTTTAAAATCGAGCGGGGCCGGTTGCTGCCGATAACCGACTGGATCACCTGTCCCGACCTGAGGCCGAAAGCACTGCGTTGAAGCGCCTCCCTGTCGGAAGAGGGCAGGGCGGAGAAGGATTAGGGTATAATTTGCCCTATGATCCCCTGGTTCGTCGGCGCGGTTGTACGCCAATCGGGAAAAAGCTTCCTCAGATTTACAGGTGATATCGATACCGGCCACATCGCCCGTGAAGGACATGTGCGCGGCGGCGATGTCTCTCTCTATATCCATATCCCTTTCTGTAAAACGCTCTGCCCGTTCTGCTGCTTCAACCGCTATCTTTTCAAAGAGGATCAGGCCCGCGCTTACTTCGCAGACCTGCGTCGGGAAGTCGCTATATACGCCGGTCTGGGCTTTAAATTCAACGACTTCTACTTCGGCGGCGGCACGCCCACCGTCCTTATGGACGAGCTGGCCGGCTTCGTCGATTTCCTCAGATCGAGATTCGAGATCAGGCGTATCTCCCTTGAGACCACCCCGCGCGAGCTGACGCCGGAGACGATCGACCAGCTCAGGCAAATAGGGGTCAACCGTCTTTCCATCGGTGTGCAAAGCTTCGACAATTCGTTGCTTAAGGCCATGGGCAGGACTCTCTTCAAAGGCGAGGATTCCATCCGAAAGCTTAAGCTGGCGCAGGGAAAATTCGATACGGTCAACGTGGACCTTATGTTCAACTTCCCCACGCAGACGCCGGAGCAGTTCCGCTCCGATATTAAAATTTTCAAGGAACTCGGCAGCGACCAGGCCACATTTTATCCGCTCATGCCCTCTCCCCATAAACTGGACGCGCTGACGAAAAAGTTCCGCAAAGTGGATACCTCGCGCGAAAAGCAGTTCTACGAGATAATCCTGCAGGAGCTGCTGGGCGGTGGATATAAGGCTTCCACGGCCTGGTGTTTCTCGCGCGGCGACCTGATGATCGACGAATATATCATCGATTACGACGACTATATCGGTGTCGGCGCCGGCTCCGTCAGCTTCCTGGGAGGTGATTTCCTGGTCAACTCCTTCTCTCTGGAGGGATATCATAAATTGATCGCAGAGGACGGGTTGCCCATCGTTCGCACCCGCCGTCTATCGGCTACCGAGCAATACCGCTACTACATGCTGACCCGGTTCTTCGGCATGGGCCTGAACGCGCAGCAGTTCAGGCAGCGCTTCAACTCCGACATCCATGCCAGGCTATGGGCGGAACTGCTTTTCTTCAAAAGCGCAGGGGTTATCAAAGAGGAAGACGGTATTATCTCGGTCACGCGGCGCGGCATGTACCCGGTGGGCACCATGATGAAGGAGTTCTTTGCCGCGCTCAACACGCTGCGGGAATACTGTATCGAGGGCGGCATTTAGTTTTGATCGGTTTTACGTTATGATTATCAGGTTCCGGGAGGTTAATGATGAAGAGAACAGAGAAAGACTGGCTGGGCGCCGCCAATTGCGCTATTTACCAGCCGGGACAGCGGGAAGGCCACTACGAGAGCTATTTCCTGCGCGCAAATCATCCCGAGCGTCCGCTGGCTTTCTGGATCAGGTACACCATCTTCAATCCCCACGGACATCCCGAAAAGGCCATCGGCGAGCTCTGGGCGGTCTACTTCAACGGTGAGACATCATCCACCACGGCCGTCAAAAAAGAGCTGCACATCGGACAGTGCTCGTTCAGCCGCTCGGGACTCGACGTAAGGATAGGAGAAGCCATTCTGCATAAAGACCGGCTCAAGGGCGGCGCCGCATCTAACAACCATGCAGTCGACTGGGACCTTAAATACAGCGGGGACAGCCGGCCCATCTTCCCACTTCCCATGAACATGTATTCGGGCAGTTTTCCCAAGGCCAAGCTCTGCGTTCCACTTCCCATGGCCCGCTTCAACGGCACGCTGGAAGTGGACGGCAACACGATCAAAATCGAGAACTGGATAGGCAGCCAGAACCACAACTGGGGCTCGAAGCATACCGACCTTTACGCCTGGGGCCAGGTAGCCGGCTTCGACAACAGCCCCGACAGCTTCCTCGAGGTGGCCACCGCCCGAGTAAAGATAGGCCTATTCTGGACACCCGCCATGACCCTTATCACGCTCAGGCACAAAGGCAGGGAATACAAGCTCAACAAGGTTATGCAAACGATCAGAGCCGAGGGGAGGTTCACCTATTTCGACTGGCATTTCGCCTCATGCGACGAGACTATTGACATCAGAGGAAGGATGCAGGCCCCCAGGGAGCTGTTCGCCGGCCTCAACTACTATAATCCGCCGGGCGGGAGCAAGCACTGCCTCAACAGCAAACTGGCCTCGTGCGAGCTCAGGATCACCTATAAAGAGGGAGAAAATAAAGGCGTATCGGAACTGCTCTATACCGGGCATCGCGCGGCCTTCGAGATTCTCACAGACCTCAGAGACCACGGCATCACGATACAGGTTTAGTTTTAGACGGTCTTCAAGCCGGCCCGGGGCAACGGGCCGATCAAATTTTTGATAAAAGGAGGACCTGATGGAGTACAAGGAGCTTAAATACGAGGTGTCGGAGGGCATCCTCACGCTGACGCTCAACAATCCGGACAAGATGAACTCGATCACGGCGTCGACCTGCAGGGAGCTGCTGGATGCATTCGACAGGGCCGATAACGACGACGACGTGCGCGTGGTGATTGTCACCGGCGCCGGCAGGGCGTTCAGCGCAGGGGCCGCCCTGGGGGGAGGAGAGGAAGCCAAGGGCTCGTACTTCATGGAGCGTTTCATGGGCAGGGAGGATGACCAGCCGCACCGTGATGAGGGCGGCATCGTCGTGCTGCGCATATTCGATATGAAGAAGCCCATTATAGCCGCCATCAACGGGTCGGCGGTGGGATTCGGCATTACCATGACCTTCCCCATGGATGTACGCATCGCCTCGACCAACGCCAAGATGGGACTGGTCTTCTGCCGCAGGGGCATCGTCTTCGACGGCTGCGCAAGCTGGTTTCTAACACGCCTGGTAAATATGGGCGTCGCCACCGAGTGGGTCTACAGCGGCAGGGTTTTCAGCGCCAAGGAGGCTTTCGAAAAGGGGCTGGTGAGCGAGCTGCTGGAGCCGGAAGCGCTGCTGCCCCGCGCGCGAGAGATCGCCGCGAGCATAGCCAACAATTCATCATCCATCTCCGTGTCGCTCTGCCGCCAGATGATGTGGAAGATGCTGGGCGCAGACCATCCCATGGAGGCCCATCAGGTGGAATCGAAGGCGCTCAACTGGATCTTCGGCGTGCCCGACGCCAAGGAAGGCATCATGTCATTCCTGGAGAAGCGGCCACCCGCCTTCCCCATGAAGCCAAGCAAGGATATGCCCGCTTTCTACCCCTGGTGGAAGGAACGGCCGTTTAAATACTAGCTTAAACCAGCATGTAGCCGAACGCCTTGCGGCTGATGATGCGGGAGGGGTTGGAGGTATCCGGCTCTATCTTCTCCCGCAGCCGGTGCACGAGCTGGTCGAGCGTCGCATCCGAGATAGCTGCCGGGTCCAGACTATCGAACCATACGGCCTTGATTATCTCGTCGCGCAGGCAGACCACGCCGGCGTTCTCGTAAAGGTAACTCAGCAGCTCGTACTCCTTGCGGGAAAGCTTAACCGCTTTGCCGTCTACATGTACCTCTTTCTTGGCCTCATCGATTTTTAGCCAGCTCACATCGGTGGATACGGCTTTCTGCCCGGCGCCCGCTCCCCTTCCCCCCAGCAAACTGGTGCTCTCGGTCTCCTTGAAGATCAAGAGCGAGTGCGCCGGCCCCGCCGCCACACCCAGCCCTATCTTGCAGTTGTGCTTCAGGTCGTACAGCCGACCTGCAATTATCCGGTCGTCGTTGAGCACGGTGCCGTTGGTGCTGCCAAGGTCCCTGATCTGATAATGGCCTTCTTTTTCAATTATCTCGATATGCCTTCGCGATACCGCTTCGTCATTTAACTCGATATCGGGCTTATACTGGGGTGTGCGCCGGCCCACGACCGTGGCAGCCTGCCGCAGGGTAAATATTTTACCGATATCGTCAACATCGCCCTTTTTAACTATTATGAAAGCCACAACGGGCCTCCTGCTTTATGCGGGCCGTATTTCCTCTTGCAGTATAATATATCCGGAGCGATCATGGCAGAAAACCGAGATGTCAGATTTATATTAGGTATTCGTCAGAAGGCTGTCAAGCAATAGATTTTTCCGCAGCCTTAAAATGATGTGATAGCAATGGAAGAGGTGATCAGCATTAGCGTCGTCTGCCCGGCCTGCCAGGGATTAAATGGTGCCGGCAGCTTTTTTTGCTACAGCTGCGGACACTACCTGGCCGAAGAGCCGATACGCAGCGATACCGTCCTGGAGGAAGCCGTAGAATCTGCAGCACAGGGCGCTGCGGCCAGGATGATCATGCCGAAAGGAGGGGAGATCGTTCTGACGGACAATCCCAGGTTCATTCAACGCAGCGATTTCGAGGGCAAGCTATCGCAGGATGCATTGATGAGTATCTCCAGACAGCATCTGCTGGTTACACATGAGAACGGCAGTTTTTTCGTACAGGACCATGGGCGCGACGGCACCGGCAGCACCAATCACACACGGGTCAATAATGTCGATATCCATCATAAAGGCAGACAGGCCATCAAGGACGGTGACCGCATAGAGCTGGCCCGGCAGCCGGAGGCCACGATCATTTTCAGATCAAGCTGACATGAAACTGAAGGAGTTCTGATTGGACACAGGATACGGCTGGGATACCGGCCTTGTGAGAAAACTCAACGAGGACAGTGTCTTCTGCTGCACCTTCGATCTGCGCACTAGCTCGGGCACGGTATCGGCAGGCCTGCTTGCGGTGGCGGACGGAATGGGTGGACATGACGCCGGAGAGGTGGCCAGCGACCTGGCCATCAGGATTTTTCAGGCCGAATGTATCTCAGGGTTGCTGGCCAGGCAGACGAAGCCCGGTTTGCCGCTGCTGGCCTCCGCCTTCAGTCAGGCTAACAACGCCGTCCTTGAGGCTGCAGCGGAGAGGTCTCTGCAGGGCATGGGCACCACTCTCACCGCAGCGCTTATCGCCGGCCAGGACATGTACGTTGCCCATATAGGGGATTCCCGCTGTTACATTATCAACACCAGGGAGACTTTACAGGTCACAACGGACCACTCGGTGGTACAGGAGATGGTAGATAAAGGGCATATTTCCGCGGAGGAAGCCCTGGCACATCCGCGCCGCAACGAGATAACGCGCGTGCTCGGATACAGCGCCGACAGCGGGCCGGACCTGATACAAATCAAGCTTTACGCCGGCGATAACATACTGCTGTGCTCGGACGGCCTGTGCGGTGTGCTTCCTTCTGATAAAATCAAAGAAACGGCGCTTGGCTCGCAGAGTCCCGCACAGGCCTGCGCGGACCTGATCTCTCAGGTCAATCTGGCCGGCGGCCCCGACAATATATCGGTTATTATAGCCAGGCCCGGCGGCCTCCCTTCCTGGCAGGCGGTGGTATCGGCAAAGACGGGGGTGAAAACAGCTTGATGGACGATCCGACCATCTTCGTCATAGCCTTCGCCCTGCTCTTCACCAGCATACCGGTCACAGTGGCCATTATTCAGGCGGTCCAGCGGCACAGGGCAAACGCCTCAGCCCGGCGCCAGGGCAGGCCGCAGCAACAGCAGGCCCAACCGGAAAGCAAGCATCGCATCAACAGCCGCTACGAGCTTAAAGCGCCGGCCTTCAAACAGGGAGGCATGGCCAACATCTGGCTGGCCAGAGACCGCACCAGCGGCAGGAAATGCATCATCAAGACACCCCGCCGGGGCACCACCATGGATAATGTATATCTGGACAAGCTGCGTCAGGAAGCCGCTTTCCTGAAAAGGCTACAGCATCCCAACATAGTCACCTACCTGGATGATTTCTATTACAAAGGGGAATTCCACCTGGTACTGGAGCTGGTAACGGGCGAAACTATCATGTCGTCCTCTCCCAGGACGTCGGCCGGTGAGCAGAAGCTCCTGACCTGGGCAGGACAGGCGCTGGACGCCCTGTCCTATATCCACGCCGCGGGTATTGTGCACAGGGACGTCAATCCTAAAAATATCATGCTGAGCGGAGACGGCGGCATCAAGCTGATCGACTTTGGCACGGCAAAAAGCCTGGAGAGCATGAAGAGGGACACGGTCAAAACAGATCCCTTCACGCAGATAGCCAACAAGGGTTTCGACATTCCTGAATTGTTCATAGGAGGCGAGAGCGACCAGCGCTGCGACCTTTGCGGTCTGGCACAGACCTGTATATACCTGCTCACACTCAGACAACCCAACGACCTGTGTCTCGAGCTGATCCGCACCAACTGGCCGCGGAGCTATAGCGAGGCCGGCAAGGTGGCGGACAACATGATCTCGGCAGGCATCTCCGAGAGGACATCGCGGTGCCTGGCGCAGGCCATCATGTTTTCACCGGGCAGCAGATTTGCCAGCGCCACGGCCATGCGGGCGGCGCTGCTGTCTGCAAACGAGTGCGAGGTGAAAGAAGTGGGGGTTTCTAAATGAGACGACCTATGTCAGCACTGCTATTTGCGCTGGCTGTTATGCTCGTTTGCCTGAGCGCAGTGGCCCTCACACACGTATGCGCATATGCCATGGGCGCGCCGACCGATAACTTCACCATACCTGATCCCATGGATGATGCCCAGCATAATGAGATCAAGCCGCCCGTTATTTTCATTCTGCGCAGCACTACTGCGCTGCCTTTAGACGCATCGCCTGAGCTGGCCGCAACCATACAGGGTACATCCCCCAAAGGGAGCGCCAGCATCACGGGCGACGAGCAATGGTACCTCGATGTCGATATCAACATGCCGGGCTGGCTCTATATATATGAATATTATCCGGCGGCCGGCGACGACCAGGGCAGATGGATTGCCTATAAATGGCAACTAACCGAGCAGGGCCAGTGGAGGCTCGGCCCATTCCGGCCGGGTGAGGATGAGCCGGAGGGTCAGCATATATACAGGCTCTTCTTTTACGGAAACGGACAGTGGGCCGCAGACAGCGGCAAGGAGCAGAGAAGTAGCCTTGTCTACTGGAACTACATCAAAGACCAGGTGGAGCCGGACCAGCCGGCCCAGCCGGCCCAGCCAACCCAGCCAACCCAGCCGGACGCACCATCAACGCCCGAGCCGCCCGCCACACAGGATAACAGCCTGCTAAAATTCATAACCAATCCCTTTTTCCTTCTGATTGCTCCTTCAGCCATAGTCATTATTGTGCTGCTGGGGCTGTACGCGCGCCGCCGCCTGCGCCAACAGAGTCTCCCCGGCAATACCGCTCAGCAGCCGCTGGTGGAATTGCTCGAACAGCCGGGTACACCGCCGAAATCACCGGTGCACGGCGCCCCCATGGCTATACTGGAATTACCCAACGGACTGAAAATTCGGCTGAGCGAAGAAAGCGAGATTATCGGACGCGCCCAGGTCGCCAGGTCGCTGGGACTGGATGAGCTGGGGATGATATCAAAGCAGCACTTTAAAATCAGCTTTGCGGACGGCAAGTCCTTCATTGAAGACATGGGCAGCGCCAACGGCACTACCGTCAACGGCGCTGATATTCGTGACGCCGGCCCTGTGGAATTGAAAGACGAGGACGTTATCGAGATGGCCGGCACGACCAGCCTGAAGTTTCGATCCAGCCATTAGCCTCCTTATTCTTGAATGAGGGCCATGCCCGGCGTCCGGTTCAATCCTGTGATTCCCCTTTTTATCAGGTGTTTATCAGGAACCTGTCAGGTCAGGGTCAAGCAGAGGGTTGAATGTACACTTATACTTAATATAGATACACCGACCACCCGGGAGATGCATTACATATATGAAAAAAATCATCATACCGCTGCTGATCGCATGCATGATCGTATCAGCCGCGGCTGTAGTATTTTCGCCGGCGCAGGCGCAGCCATCGCCGCCGGTCAATCCTGATGAAAGCTGGCAACCGCCGGACGAGGGCGGTGACATGGTCGAGCCGCCGGTTGGTGTTGACACTTACAACCAGACCTGGCCCAGCCTTCAGATGACTGTCCCATCGCCACCGCCGGCGGGAGCAGCGGGGTCCATCGTAAACGCCTACCTGGTAACCAGCTACGGGCAAACGCTTTACAACCTTTATCGCAACGACCTGTGTTACCTGGTCGTTTCATTCAACGGCCCGGGGTATTTCTACCTGTGGGAATATTATCCGGCGGGGAGCACACCATACGGACACTGGCTGTGTTACCGGTGGTACAGGCCTTATGCCGGCGTATGGCGCATCGGGCCGTTCAGCGCCGAGTCCTGGGATCCCGATGGACTCTACGTCTGGAAGATGTGGTACAACTCCAGCTTCTCCTGGTCGGAGCGTACTCTAAGCTTTAATTACACACGCGGCAGCATTTCACCTTACAGCGGGCCGTTGCCCAGGCCCATCTATCAGCCCGTGATCAATTCCTTCAGCGCAAATGCATCGTCGATAGATGTGGGACAAACCGTCACACTGACCTGGACCACGAGCAACGCCGGCAGCGTTACCATATCGCCCGGGATCGGCACGGTGGGAACATCCGGGTCGACGACCGTCACACCCGGCGCAACCACCACTTACACGCTATCGGCTATGGGCAGTTCCGGAAGCACGGTGACGTCTTCCGCCACCATTAACGTTATACCAAGGGTATCGCCTACGTTGAGTGTGCAGCAACCAACCATACAATCCGGGCGGTCCACTACGCTTTCATGGAACGCCCCTGCCGCTCTGCAGGTATATATCGACGGGTTGGGGAATTTCGATGCCGTGGGCACAACGACAGTTGCGCCTAATCAAACGACCACGTATAACCTCACCTCCACTTATATCGACGGTACGACGCAGACGGCAGCCGTTACCGTCACCGTCGAGCAACCCTTCTACCTTCTTTACGGCCTCATGGCGCTGCTGGCCATAGCCGCCATAATAATAGTCGTTATGATGGTCAAGAGGCCAAAGAGGCCGCAGCCTGCGCGCGCATCGGCCACAAGCGCAGATACCGCTACATCCACCGCAGCTACCTCGACGGCGGGTACCTCGCCTGCGTCGACTGCGATCACGGATGCCCCTCCCGCCAAGCTCATCATGCCGGACGGCGGCGAGATGCTGCTTGCCGGCAATGTCAGGGCGCTTGGCCGCCAGGACTTTGAAAAGCTGCTGCCGGCGGACAGGGCATCGTTCATCTCAAGACAGCACATCAACATATGGTACGAGGATGGGAAATACTATATCGAGGATCCCGGCAGCACAAACGGCACCAAGCTCAACGGCGAGGAGATCCGCGACAGCGGCAGGCAGGCCCTTGTGGAAGGAGACGTCATTGAGCTGGCCGATAAATTGAGTATCACCTTTAAAATATAGCAACCGGAGTAATCAAAGAGGAGGTTAAAATGATTGCTAAAAAAATTGTTCAGTTCATGGCGGCAGGGCTTCTTGTCTGCTCTGTCTTGATGCTGCCGCTGATACCTGCGTCTGCCGATGACGCACCGGCGACTTCAGAGACTACCGTAGTCACAGAGACAACGACCACTGATATCGTGGGGGATACCATGGTCGCAACCGATTCCGAGCCGGTCGTCCCACCGCAAGATTCCGTAATTGAAGATACTGCTATTACCACTTCAGACCAAGGGTCTGAGGCGCTTCAGCCGCCCATTCTAGTTGCCCAGGCCGAACTGTCCGCGGATGATGCGCTCCCACCTCCCCCTCTACCACCCACATCACCTATTACAATCCAGGTTCATCCACCTATATCTGTGCCTTCAACGAGCTCTCTACCTCCCCCTCCCCCTCCCCC
>JAFGHL010000130.1 GCA_016930155.1 Dehalococcoidia bacterium
ACCGCATGGATCAAAATACCTACTTCGAGATATTATTTGAGTAATAAACAACAAAGAAAATAGTAATCCCATGGGGTATGTTCAGCGGATCGGAACCAGCAATCCTCCACCAGGCCTATCCTGAGCGCTGCCGGAGGGACCACCTGGGCAGCACGGTGCTGATGACGGACACCCTGGGAAACGTAACCGGCAGCATTACCTATGAAGCGTACGGTGAAACGGCCTCCGGTGATGTGGCAACGGATATAAAGTTTACCGGCCAGCGTCTTGATGAAACGGGGCTTTACTTCTACAATGCCCGCTATTATGATGCCACAATAGGGAGGTTTATTAGCCCGGATACTATCGTGCCTAATCCCACCAATCCTCAAGAATTCAATAGGTATTCATACTGTTTAAATAATCCTTTATTGTATACAGATCCCAGTGGGTATCAATATGATTGGTATATGGCAATGATGGTACTCGGTCAAGCAGCTCAAGCTCAAGAATCAGGCGAGTCTTGGGCTGATGCGTACCTCGCAAATCTTGCAGCCGCCTATGCTATTCAGCAAGCCCAACAATGGTCTTCCGACCAAATTGCTGCTCAGTATATCGTTGACTCCAATATAGATACATTGAGTTTGGCCAAAGCTGCAATTGGATATGAGATTGAAAAAGAAACGACCAGATTATTAACGCCATCAAGCTATTCTTTATCATCATTCTTCTTGGGGTCTTTAATACCTTTTGCGCCGAATTCCCTTTATCATATATTTAGAGATACGACTGGACACTTTGCTTACGACACGCCATTGAATAGGTGGATTATTCAACGAATAGGAGGAAATAGCGCTAATTTCCAGGGAACCGATATTTTTGGAAAAAACTGGTATTCAAAAGTATATGGTCGATATCAAATATGGGTTGAGATAAACAAAGGACAGATAACCAACGCTGGTATCAACGTCGACGTCCAATGGCGTATGAACCCATCTACGGGACGATGGCAACAATGTCCCGGTAGTGGTGCTAATATTAATATGCGGCGAAGCATGACAATGGAACTTTTGAAAACACAGAAGGGCGGTGTTCTCACATCAAGGCTCAAGTGGTGGGAACAATAGGAATAGATAACTTACGTTCATGTTATTGTCTTGTTATATAAATTGGGGGAATTGTCCATGAAGAGAACGAAACCCTTCTCGGCCTACCAATATATCTACGCAATTCTGGAGTCTCACTGGTATAACATCAAGGACGAGCAATCGGAAGCCAGTGACGAACTCGCAGGCGTGCTAAGTGAAATGGGCGCGATAGAGCAAGAAATTAATGGGAAATTGGAGGTTTCTACTTCCGATCCCGCAGCATGGTATGACTGGCTTGAGGAAGTTGAAAAAATAACTGAACAAGAAAAAATTACCGTTGATGAAGCCAAACTGGCTTTTATTAACGTCATGAAATTATACAAAAGTCAAGGACTGTACCTAGATCAAGTCATTGAGTTTCTAGAGCAGTATCGTCTGCCAGACGATAGATAATAAAAATAATCTCTGGTTGTGGGTACAGCGTAAAGGCAGTGACCAATCATCCGCTAGGACTATCTTGGGCGCCGCAGGAAGGACCACCTGGGCAGCACGGTGTTGATGACGGACACCCTGGGGAACGTGACCGGCAACATGACCTATGAAGCATATGGGAAAACCGCCTCCGGTGACGTGGCAACGGATAAAAAGTTTACCGGCCAGCGCCTGGATGAAACGGGGCTTTACTTCTACAATGCCCGGTATTATGATGCTGTAATTGGGAGGTTTATCAGCCCGGATATTCTTGTTGCCAGACCGTGGAATCCGCAGAGTTTCAATAGATACTCTTATTGTTTGAATAATCCCTTAAAGTATGCAGACCCAAGTGGATTAGATGTAACCATCGCTGGAATTAATGTAGAAGATCCCTCATGTTTGGATGCATCAATAATTGCTCAAATGTCACCAGAACAGAGGAATGAATTTTTGGCTGCTTTGCAAGCATGGCTGGATGCCCGAGAAAATTCTCCGTACGATACACAGAGATTGATGGATAGTAGTACGACGTATACTGTTCAGTTTGGAGATATAGATCATAATCTTGGCAGTGTATATAACCCAACAACGCAGACCTTAACTATATCCAATGACTACTTAGGATGTGATAGCTGGTGGACCGGAAGATCATTACTTCCAGCAATTCAAGATGCAGCAGAAACAGCGTTTTTTCCCGTAGGATTTCATATACCAAAAGGCGTTTGGATTGCAGCAGGAATTATTTTATTCATCGGAGGTACCATGTTAACTGCTGGAGGAGGAACTGCGGCATTAGTGTGTATTCTCGGAGCAGAGGTAACATCACAAGCTACTGCAGGTACTGTGGCTCTTTTGATAACACCTATAGGTTTAGTTTGGATTGATTCAGGGCTGAACCTATTGCAAGACGAAAGAGAGTTTACTATGTCCGAAGGAGTTAATTAGTAGAAAAATGGTTTCTCCAAACTTATCTTTAATTATAGGTTCGTTTTTCGTAATAATTTTGTTTACATATATCCTTATCGAAAAGGAAATATTGAAATCTATTCCGAAAGGCGTAAAACGAATAATATACTTTGTATTTGTCTGGTCTTGTCTGATTATTGTCTGGTGGGTAATCGGATTGATATTTAATTGAGAAAAGTAATTTTAGTCGACAAAGTAATCCCGTAGGGTGGGTACGCGCAACAGCACTCACCAATTCTCCACCAGTACCACCTGGGCAGCACGGTGCTGGTGACCTCTCACAATGGTACAGCTATTGACTCCAGCGCCCATCAACCTTATGGAAACCCGGAATCAGCTTCCGGCAACCTGCCGGAGCCGGTTTTCGGCCAGATAAAACAGGCGAGAGGTTTCAGACAGTTCCTGTTACGGGGATAGGGCAAGACCGAAGGTGAGTGGAAAATCATCTGCGCTGGTTATAACCTGCTGAAGTTATTCAACACATGCCGACAAAGGCTGCCTGGCCAAGAAGTCATGCCCATCGTGGCAGCACACTATGGTCTCTGACGCTATTATTTTTCACTTCACCGTCCATATCCCTGAAAACCACGTCTTTTCTTCCCCACAAGCAGACTGTATTCACATTACCCCGCGGCTGACCATCCCTTACCTGGATAGCCTTCTAGAACTTGGAAAGAAACTGACCGGCGATACCGATGATGGTGGCAAAGATCATGAACGTGACGGCCGCCGTTATTGAATAGAAGCAATACAGCAATATTTGCGCGTTCCCGCCGAAAAACGAATAGTCCCATGCCAGGAGCCGAGGCAGTCCTTCAAAGAAAAATTCAGTATTCGGGACTGGAATCGTGAAAAAGCCGAAGATCGTCTGGTCCCGGGTAATGGTCAGATTATTGATGATGGCAACATCAGCCGCAGCGATAAAGGCGCCCTCGAGAACCCTGTTGAGCAGGGTAAATCCCACGAACAAAAACGCCAGGAAGCCTATCAGTTTTAACCGACTTGTGAGTTCCAAGCTATCCAGCTAAACCAGGTATCCTACCCTTATTTCGGGATTTCTACCATCTTCCCGCATCGGACACACAGTACCTGCCGGTCCGTGAAATCCGGCGGAATCTTCCAGGTGGCGCCGCATGCGCAGGGGACCACGCGGAAGTTCTTCTTCCCCAGCAGGACGTTGGAGACCTCCCGCGCCCTGGCTATTTTCTCCCGTACCGGCTCCCCGTCCGGCCGTTGTTCATCCGTAGACTCCCGCAGCGCCGCCGTGCCGGCCATGGCGACATCAGCGCCGGAAATGACGGGCTTCTCACCGTGGTGCACCCTGCCCCAGGCCGTGTTGTAATCGGCGAATGACGCCCCGCTTACCATGGTACGCAGGACATGGATGCGTTCCCACAGCGGCGGGTGCGTCCGCGAGTGCCCGCCCGGGCGGTTGCCGTCCGGATTGAAGGGATTGACGATGTACATCGGCAGATTGGAGGCATTGGCGGATATCAGCCGCCAGCCCGGCCTACCGAGCAGCTCCAGCGCCGAGGCGAGTCCTTCCGGGTAGCGCGTATACAGCGCGGCACAGGCGTCCGCCAGGTATTCTCTTCTACGGGATATGCAGAGATGTATCAACGGCGATACCAGCGGGGCTGCCAACAGCGCCAGAACGGCCACGATAGCCACGATCACCGGCGGCGGTATGATAGCGGCGAACAGGTAACGGTCCTGCAGGTAACGTGTTGAATTGATGACATTCCGTACGTATGAATGAAAGACGGTGATGATCCCCAGCATGATGCTGCAGACGGACATCAGCAGCACGTCCCGGTTCTTGATGTGGGCGATCTCATGGCCGATAACGCCCTGGAGCTGGTCCCGGCTGAGTGTTTTCAGCAGTCCGGTCGTTACCAGTATCGAGGCGGTATCCGGCCTGGCCCCGGTGGAGAACGCGTTCATGGCCTTGTCCTGGACGATGTAGATATCCGGCATACGCTCCAGACCGGAGGCGATCTTCATCTCCTCGACGACGTTGAAGAGGTAGGGATAATCATCATGCGTCACCTTGATGCCGGC
>JAFGHL010000012.1 GCA_016930155.1 Dehalococcoidia bacterium
ACCAGGCAGGGTGCTGGGTAACGCCCAGGAGGGGTGACCCTACGGAGAGTGCAACAGAAACATACCGCCCGTCGCAGGATGGGTAAGGGTGAAATGGTGAGGTAAGAGCTCACCGGCGGCCGGGTGACCGGCCGGCCGTGCAAACCCCACCCGGAGCAAGACCTAATAGGGGGCTATGGCTTGCCTGGGCTGACCCCGGGTTGGTCGCATGACCGCCGTGGCAACACGGCGGGTAGATGGATGGTCACCGCTCCGTGCAAACGGAGGCACAGAATTCGGCTTACAGGCCTGCTTGGCTATTCTTAGCTGCCGGCGTGAATGCGCTACAATATATGGCGGCCCGAAGGGCCGCGCTTAATTTAATAATTGTTTTTACTGGAGTTAATCAGATGCATATGATAAAGAAACCGGCCCTGTGTGTCCTGCTGGCGCTGGCTGTGCTGTTTACCAGCCTGCCCATGATGGCCTGCGATTTTAAATTTATACCGGGCGAAGCGGATAAAAAACTTCTGCAGGGGTTGCCGCAGGAGTTTTTGACCATCAGCCAGGCCTGGGACCTGCTACAGAAGAACTATGTCGATAAGGCCAAGCTGGATCCGGTCAAGATGGCCCAGGGGGCTATACGTGGCATGGTTGCAGCAGTGGACGATCCATATACCGAATATTTTTCACCCCAGTCATTTGAGTCGACCCTGATCGATCTTACAGGCCTTTACCAGGGTATCGGCGCTTATATAGGGAAGAAGGACAATCAGATCATTGTCATGTCGCCCATGCCGGGCTCTCCCGCCGAAGAGGCCGGATTGAAGACGGGGGATATGATACTCAAGATAGACGGGCAGTCTACTGCGCAGATGAACACGACTGAGGCATCGCAGAAGATCAGGGGTCCGGCCGGGACAGATGTTGTCCTGCTGATTTACAGGGAGGGCGACAAGGAGCCGTCCGAAAAGAAGATAACCAGGCGCGAGATCAAGCTGGATTCGGTTAAATTCGAGATGCGCGGGGACCTGGCCTATATACGGATACAGCAGTTTATCGTTCCCACCACCAGCGATTTCAAGAAGGCGTTGACGGAGGCCAACAGGCAGGGCGCCAGGGGTGTCATTCTCGACCTGCGCGATAATCCCGGCGGTCTGCTTTCCGAGGCCGTGGATGTGGCCAGCCAGTTTCTGATGCGCGGCATCGCCGTTAAGACCGTTGATAAAAACGGTCTGGAGACGGTGCAGAAAGTGAAGCCGGGAGGCATTGCTAAGGATATGCCTCTAATAGTGCTGGTCAATGGAGGCAGCGCCAGCGCCAGCGAAATCGTGGCGGGAGCGCTGCAGGACAATGGCAGGGCCAAGCTGGCCGGTGAGAAGACGTTCGGTAAAGCCAGCGTGCAGAATTTCGTCAAGCTTGAGGACGGATCGGCCATCAAGATGACCACGGCGCATTATTACACGCCCAACGGCACTCTTATCAGCGGAACCGGCCTGACGCCCGATTACGTCACGTCGCTTAAGGATGAGGAATTGATCAAGTGGGCCGAGGAATACCTGAAGAGTATGATCTCATCCCAGCCGATAACCGAGCCGGCTAAATAGGACAGGCCACGGGCTTATTCCCGGCCGTGTCGGCAAAATATCTATGCAGCCTGTCGTCGCCGGTCAGCTCGGGATGAAAGGAGGTCGCCAGCAGCTTTCCCTGAACGGCCGTCACAATCTCGCCGCCCGGCAGTCTGGCCAGCACCTTCACTCCGCTTCCTGCATTTTCTATCAGGGGAGCGCGGATAAACACGGCGGGGAAAGGCCCTCCCTGTATGCCGGCTATCGGTAGCTGCGTTTCGAAGCTATCCACCTGCCTGCCGAAGGCGTTACGCTTGACGGAGATGTCCATTAACTCCAGCGTCTGCATGGGGGCGCCGTTCGGATTTACTGCACCTCTGGACAGGCATATCATGCCAGCGCAGGTGCCCCAGACGGGCAGGCCTTTCATCGCCAGCTTTTTGATCGGAGCGATCAGGTTAAAGCTGTCCATCAGCTTCATCACAGTGGTGCTTTCCCCGCCCGGTATGACCAGGCCGCCGATCTGCTCCAGCTGATGGGGCAGTTTCACCTCGATCGCCCTGACACCGATTCGCTCGAACATGAGGATGTGTTCTATAAAGGCGCCCTGAAGGGATAGAACTCCTATCGTCAGTTTTGTCATTCCCGGTTTTTGTGTTGGAGCAGTCATAATTTATGAGCGCCGCCCGCCTTTGAAGGCGGGCGGCGCATGTACTCGTCTTCAACGATGAGATTATACTACAGGACGGGTAAATATTTCTTGATCTCGTATTCCGTTACCTGGATCCTGTACTGGTTGTACTCCACTTTCTTGTTCTGGATAAAAGCGTTGAAGAGGTGGTCTCCCAGCGCTTTTTTGACCAGTGCGCTCTTCTCAGTCAACGCGATGGCCTGGGACAGGCTGCCGGGAAGAGTTTTAATGCCGCGGCGCCGCCTCTGTTCCTCGGACATCTGATAAACGTTCTCCTCGACGGGCGCCGGCGGCTCCATTCCTTTCTCGATGCCTTCCAGCCCCGCAGCCAGCATAACGCTGAATACCAGATAAGGGTTGCAGGCCGGATCGGGAGACCTGTACTCCATACGCGTGGCCATCTCGCGGCCGGGTTTGTATTCCGGTACCCTGATTAAATCCGCCCTGTTGCGCCGGGCCCATGAAAGGTATACGGGCGCCTCGTAACCGGGCACCAGGCGCTTATACGAGTTGACCCACTGGCTGGTGACTGCGGTGATCTCAGGGGCGTATTTGAGCAGGCCGGCTATATAACTCCTTGCGATCTTGGACAGGTGGAAGGGGTCGTTCTTATCGAAAAAGGCGTTCCTGTCGCCCTTGAACAGCGATTGGTGCACGTGCATGCCGCTGCCGTTCTCGCCGAAGATGGGCTTGGGCATGAAGGTTGCATACACGCCATTCTGCATAGCTACCTGCTTGACCACCAGCCTGTAGGTCATGACATTATCCGCCATGGTCAGCGCGTCGGTGTAGCGCATATCGATCTCGTGCTGGCTGGGAGCGACCTCGTGGTGCGAGTACTCGATGCCGATGCCCATCTCCTCGAGCGCCAGCACCGTCTGCCTGCGCAGGTCGACCGCCATATCCAGCGGGACCAAATCGAAGTAGCCGCCGGAATCGAGTATCTCTGTGCCTCTGCTGTCCTTGAAATAGAAAAATTCCAGCTCCGGGCCCACGTAAAAAGTGTAGCCCAGGTCGGCGGCGCGCTTGAGATTCTGCTTGAGGATATATCTCGGGTCTCCTTCAAAAGGTGTGCCCTCGGGCTTGTATATATCGCAGAACATACGCCCGACAGACTGCTCCTTGGGCCTCCAGGGCAGCAGTTGGAAGGTGTCGGGATCGGGCATGGCTATCATGTCGCTCTCGTCTATACGGGCATAACCCTCGATAGACGATCCATCGAAGCCCATGCCTTCCTCCATGGCACGCTCAAGCTCCTCTATAGTGATGGAGAAGCTCTTGAGGAAGCCAAGGATATCGGTGAACCACAGGTTGATGAATTTTATATCGTGCTCCTTTGCCATCTTAAGCACGTATTCAACTGCTTCCGCCCGGTCTTTCTTTGCCATGAATTTCCTCCTGATAATTATTTCTTTTGTCCGGCGTTTTCTTCTTCTCAAAGTCCGCCGGCAAATATTAATTTAACAGCCGTTTGTTACAAACAGATTAAATTTTGGGGGAGAAAGCCATTATTGTCCCATGATTATGCCACTTTTTGACTGTTGTTTATACATTTTGGTAAAAATTTTCTGTCATTTAGCGGTTAGGCAGGTCTCTCCATTGTCGCTGGTGCGGACCCTCAGGGCATTCTCGACCGGCAATACGAAAATCATGCCATCACCTTCGCGCCCTGTACGTGCCGCCTGACAGATGATGTCCAGGGCCGCCTGGCATTCCTCATCGGCAATGACTATTTCTATCTTGACCTTGGGCAGGAAGTCGACGCGATATTCACCGGCCCTCCATTGCAGGGCGATACCTTTTTGACGGCCACGGCCGTTCACATGCGTCACGGTCATGCCCAGCATCCCTCTGGCGGACAGGGCATCCTTGACGGCACCCATCTTTTCAGGCCTGATAATAGCCTCTATTTTTTTCATTATGACACACCTCCATAAGCAGTTTCGCCGTGCTGTGATATATCGAGACCAACCGCTTCCTCCTCTTCTTTTACGCGCAGACCCATGGTCGCTTTGAGAGCCTTCGCCAGCAGCCAGGATACTCCGAAGGCATAGGCAGCGGTCGCTGCTATGGCTGCGACCTGTATGAGTAACTGTTTCCAGTTCCCGTCAAGAAGCCCGGAGCCTGCGGTGTTGACGGCCGTGGTGGCGAATATGCCGGTGGCCAGGGCGCCCCATGTCCCACCCATACCATGGCAGGCGAAGACATCCAGCGATTCATCCACTCCGGATGACTTTGCCCTCCAGACCATCACGTAATAGGAGATAGCGGCGCCTATTGAGCCGATGGGAATCGCGGCCCAAACAGGCACGAAACCTGCGGCCGGTGTAATGGCCACCAGTCCCACCACCGCGCCGGTAGCTGCACCCAGCACTGAGGGACGGCGATGGATCCAGCCGAGTATCATCCAGGTGAATCCTGCCG
>JAFGHL010000131.1 GCA_016930155.1 Dehalococcoidia bacterium
CGGATCAGGTCCGCCATCCTGGCATCAATTACCTTTTTGATACCAGCCGCGCATTCTATTACCGATAGGCCAAGCTCATCAGCGATCTTCTTGATAGCCGCCTCCGCCTTTTTCTTGTCAAGCTTCATTCGACCCCCGAGGAAATAGTCGGGATTTAAATATCCCAGCACCAGGTCGGCATCGGTCACTGTCGGCTCAATACCTCCCAATCCATAGCAGGCAGGACCGGGCATTGAGCCGGCGCTTTCCGGCCCGACCTGAATCACACCCTTTACGGCCTTGGCAATACTGCCGCCTCCGGCTCCTATCGACCTTGACATTACCCTTGGCCAGGAGAATTTATACTGGTCTATCACAGGTTCTTTTTCAATTTGAAGTATGCCGCGGTCTATCAGACTTACATCAAAGCTGGTGCCCCCTACGTCGGTGGCGATTACGTTCAGCTCATTTTGAGCTTCCGCATAATACCTTGCCCCAAGCGTACCCCCCACCGGGCCGGAATCTATCGTCTGCAAAGTCCTGACGCATGCATCGTCTACGCTCGTCATCCCGCCACTCGAGGACATGATGAATAATGGTTTATCGTAGAGTTCTGACTTCAAATCTTTGGTCAGCTTGTTCAGATAACCAACCACCATCTTCTTGATATAAACATTGATAACTGTGGCAACCGTGCGTTGATACTCGCCCAAGACGGGGGCAAGGTCCACAGAACATGTGCATTCAATATCAGGATACTTATTTTTAATTAAATTATAGATTTGATGCTCGTGGTCGGGATTCTGGAATGACCAAAGAAGACAGATAGCGATACCCTCAGCACCTTTCCCTACAAGATAGTCTGCTGCTGCCTCGGCGCTCTTCAGATTCAACGGCACAAGCACTTCACCTGCTGAACCTACCCGTTCAGTTACACCACGTATAAACTCGCGTGGCACAAGTTGAGGTTCAGGCTTGTGCAGCTTGTAGTAATACGTCTGATCAATAGCGGATAAACCGTCGATTTTAGAAGTCATTTTACCCATAATTATGGTGTCTTCATGCCCCCTGGACGTGATCAACCCGACCTTTGCGCCTTTGCGCTCCAATATGGCGTTGGTCGCAACAGTACATCCGTGTATAAGGTGGGAGCAATTTTTTAGAAGTGATTCCAGGGATATGTTCAGCCTTTCCGCGCCTACCTTCAGGGAATCCATGACACCACGCTCAAAATCCGGCGGAGTGGTCCTGGCCTTGGCAATTGTGATTACACCCTTGTCATCCAGTATTGCACAGTCGGTAAAGGTGCCGCCGATGTCTATGCCTATGCGATACATACTAACCTCCCGTTTACATTTATATTTATACTTTCCCAATCTGCCAATAAGCAGCCTTCACCATACATTGTTAGAACTACTTTTCCCGAACACCTACTATTTATCCAATCAACAAAATGCCGCTAAATGACGTTATCAGCCATGAATCCAGCGAGCTGTTTGTCAGAGAATCCAAGCTCCTTAATATATATCTCCAAATTATGTTCACCTACTAGAGGGGCTCTATGAGATATCTTCCAGGGTGTCTCCGAAAGCCTGTATGGCGCGCCCGGATACTTGAAAACCTGATTAAGTTCCGGATGCTCAACATCGACAAAGTAATTCCTCGCCCGCAGGCCGATGTCATCTACAACGCTCCTGGCGTCATTTACCGGCATCAACCGTACTCCCCTTGTCTGGGCACCAACAAAAAGCTCCTCCCTGGTGTGGGTCTTCAGAAACGCCTCCCATACTTCATCAATATGATCCGCCTCTTCAGGATAGTCGCGCAGTCCTTTGGCTGCCTCCAAGCGGATCTTCTGTTGAGTTCCTTTCCCACCAGGCGATGATCCCATAATTATGGCTATTACAGGCTCATATTTCTCATCTCTTAAATCGGCAACCATTCCCTCGCTTTCCATCCACTCCAGCATCTTTTCAGCCCCGGCGCCGCCGAGCGCGCTGCAGACCACCCTTCCATCCTTACAATCGAAAATATCTCTTCGCGCCCTGTAATACTCAAGTCCTGACCTGTAACGGCTTTTACCGGATACCCAGTAGGTAAAGGGAACCATCTCCGACATCCGGATATTCGTGCCCTGCATGGGAACATCAATCCATTGACCCTTACCCGATACGGCCCGATAATAAAGCGCCATAAGTGCCCCGATAGCTGCATTTGAAGAAACCATATGGTAGGCCTGGGAGGCACCCAGCGACGTCGGCGGATCTTCAGGAAAGCCTATTGTAAAAAGGATCCCGCTCGTAGCCAGGCCGATTAAATCCGAGCTCTTGAAATCCCGGTAAGGCCCCGTTTGTCCGAATCCGGTAATCGAGACCAAGATAATCCCCGGATTAACTATTTTCAGATTTTCATAAGACAATCCCAGGGAATCAAGATAGCCCGGTTGAAAGGTTTCCACTATGATATCGGCTGTTTTAATAAGTTTATTAAGGAGATCACGGCCACCTGTCATATTAATATTGAGGGTGACGCTCTTTTTACTGGTATTGAAATGCCAAAAATATAACGATTTTTCGCGGTGAATCTCATCGTGGTAAAAAGGACCGATCTGCCGCATTGGATCACCACCGGGTGGTTCGATTTTGATGACATCCGCCCCCAGGTCCGCCAGCAGCTTGGTACAATAGACACCGCTGGGTCCTGTTAAATCGAGCACTCTTATATCACTTAATGCTTTATTACTCTCTGTTTCCATGTTCAATCTTAAACCTTTAAAAACTTCATTTAGCTAAGCGAATACCTCATCCACGTAGCACTGGACAATTTCCTCTTCAGACATCCCTAATAGTTCTCTGTACACGTAATCATTGTGCTGTCCCATCTCAGGCGCAGCATTGCGCACTTTGCAGGGAGTCTCCGAAAAACGAAGCATCGTATTCTCACAGTATGCTTTCCCGCCGCCATAGGGTAGCTCAACGTAGTATTGATGTGTCTTATACTGCTCGTCTTTCAGAACAAGGTCTTCTCCAGTCTCAACCACACCTGCTGCGATTCCTGCGTATTGAAGCAGAACCATAACTTCCCATGCGGACCTGCCCCTGGTCCAGCCTGTCACCAACTCATCCAGTTCATCCTCGTACTCTTTTCTTTTTCGCAGGGTGGCGAATCTTTCATTTGCTATCAACGCCGGATCACCGATGACATGGCAGAACACCTTCCATTCAGTATCGGTGAATACGCAGATTGCGCACCAGCCGTCCTTCCCGGCGCACCTGTAAACGCCATGGGGGGCAGCATAAGGAAGCCTGTTGCCCTGCGGTTTGCGTACCCTGCCGTTTACCGTGTAGTCCAGGATAGTAGTCTCCATCCATCCCAGTGAGCTTTCCAGCTGGGCCAGCTCAATGTATTGCCCCTTTCCGGTTTTATTCCTGTAATGCAGCGCTGCCAGAACAGCAATGGTTGCATGCGTGGGATTAGGCCCCATATCGGGAAGAGCAATATTCAGCCCCGGCCGACGGTCAGGCATACCGGATATCGAGTTCAATCCTATGGCCGACTGAATTCCTGTGCCATATCCTGCAAATGTCCTGCGAGGGCCTGAATTTCCGAATACCGGCATCTCCAGCATAATGATGTCTGGTTTCACTTTAACCAGATCCTTATAGCCGAGGCCGATTCTGTCCATGTAACCGGCCGAGAAGTTATTGGTCACAACATCGCTGATAGCTATCAGTTTTTTAGCAATGTCTACACCTTGTGGATTCGACAGGTTCAAAGTTATACCCAGCTTATCGCAATTGAAATTGACGAAATACGCACCTTTTTGTATTTTGCCGTCAACAACCTCAGGTCCGCCGGGTACGTTCCTCGACCAATCCAACCGCTTCGCACTCTCGATCCTGATTACTTGCGCCCCATAGTTGGCAAAGAATCTGCCTATCCAGGGGCCTGCCTGAACCCAGGCAAAATCGGCAACACGTATCCCGCTTAATGGCATCTTATATGTCATGGTTTAATCCTAATGTAAGTTACTAAATATCAGTTGCTCTGTGACGGTTATAACCGTATTTTTCAAAAGGCCCATCTCTGAACTCGAGGGCGGCTTTCATGCCCTGCTCCTTCATAATCCGGTAGAACTCCTTCTCACGTTCTTCACCGACGCAATGCTGGAGGATGTTTGTTTCTTCACTGTGCCATAGCATATCGCGAGCTCCCATTCGGTTCATGCCGAATTTCAGCGAAGCCTTATTAAGCTTAAGAGTTTCGAGCGGCATCAACGCGATTATTTCGGCGAAGCGCATGGCCTGTGACCCTACCTCATCGTCCGGCACAACCTTATTGATCGCTCCAAGACGATATAGTTCATGTGCGCCTACATTCCATCCGGTGCATGCAAATTCAAAGGCCTTGTGATAACCCACCCACATCTGCATATCTCCACC
>JAFGHL010000013.1 GCA_016930155.1 Dehalococcoidia bacterium
TATTCAGGTGTTATCGATTTTTTGTACTTGTTGTCCCGGCCTTATTGCTGTGAGAATAGCTGCTGGATAAGCACCATCAGCCCTGCTAAAAACAGCAGGGCATAGATCAGTATCTTGAAATAGAGCGCCTTTAATCGGATGATGCTGCCCAGTATGACTCCTGCGATGAAACCTGGCAGGGCGAGTCCGGTGATCTTGAGGATGTCGAGGTTTACCTGCCCGGCGGTGCAAAGGTTGACCAGCAGGACGATGTTGAGCAGCAGCCAGAGGGTGGAGAGCGTAGCCCGGAATTCGGCTGGCTCCTTCATCTCGCGGCTGCTGTAATACACTATCAGCGGCCCGCCCGTGGCAAAGATGCCGTGGAAAATGCCGCCGCCGATCAGAACGGGCCAGCCCACGTACCAGGGCAAACTCCCGCCGGCGGCCCGTGTCCGCAGGATGAGAATTATCTCCATGACCGCTACAACCATGATGAAAGCGCCCAGCAGGATGAGCAGTTGCAACATGCTGGCGACCTCCGTCCGGTAGTAGATCCCGGCCGCCATGCCCACGGCCGCCGCCGGCAGGATTTTCAGGCACAGTATCCTCCATTGTATATGGCGGAACCACCGGCCGACCAGCCAGATGCTCTGCAGGAGGCCCAGTATTACCAGCACGGGCAGCAGAGTGGTGAGGGGAAAGAGATAGATGGCCAGCGACATGGCGATGATGGTTGCGCCGAAGCCCAGTATCGTTTCCAGCGTGTGGGCGGCCACCAGTATCAGGACCAGTAGAAGCATCTTTAACAGGAATGGGTCCATCTTGCTCTATCCCGGCTAATGCAGCTGATAAAGATCATTGAGGAATTGCACGGCAATGTCTCTGGCCGCTCCCCGGTCGGGCAGCGAACCGATCATGCCGTAAAGGGCCGCTTCACCGCCGATATCCTCGGGTTTCAGCTTTTCCGTCTCGGCGGAGGCTTCCCTGAGGTCGGCCAGGAAAGAGCCGACGATTTTAACATGCTCGGGCATCACTGTCATATGCAGGCTGGGCGGCATCTGCTGGCTGTCGATATACCAGCGGCGGGCCTTCATCTTCTCCCCTAGGGCATAGACATTCAGCGTGTCGCTGCCGATAGCGAATACCGTGGAAAGAGGCTTGCCGATTACATGGAGGCCGGGCGTGCCGTTGACACCTTTTTGCAGTTCAAGGGCGGCCTGCATGGCCAGCCCGGCCAGCCGGGTGTAGCCTTCCCGACCCAGGAACCTGAAAATACCCCAGCTAGAGGCGACACCCCCGCCGCTGTGGGACCCTGCCACGGATGACGTGGCATAGACGCCGCCGGGCCAGTCGGCATATACGTAGATCTGATACTTGCGCAGCTCGGAGCTGCGGTATAGCACAATGGATGCGCCCTTGGGTGTGTAGCCGTATTTGTGGATATCCGCCGAAATCGACCAGACTCCCGGCACGCTGAGGTCGAAGGGAGGCACTTCGTAGCCGGCCATTCGTACGAAGGGCAGTACCATGCCACCCACGCAGGCATCCACATGGAACCAGATGTCCTTTTCCAGCGCTATGCGGCCGATCTCTTCAATCGGGTCGATGATGCCGTGGGGATAGGACGGAGCAGAGCCTACCAGCATTATCGTATTCTCGCTAATGGCGCTGCGGTATGCATCCAGATCGACCACCGAGCCGGTATCCGTCGGCACTATGACCGTTTTTATACCTAGGAAATGCGCTGCCTTGTTGAATGCGGGGTGGGCCGAGAGGGGCATCACCAGCTGAGGCTCTTTAATGTGCGGCTTCTTATCACGCGCATAGTCGCGGGCCGTTTTCACGATCGACATGAGGCTCTCCGTTCCTCCGGTCGTCACGTTGCCCGCGGCCTGCTCGCCTCCCCCCAGCAGGTCGATCATCATGGCTACCACCTCATTCTCCATCTTCAGCAGGCTGGGGAAGGCAAAGGGGCTGAGGCCGTTCTCGTTGAGAAAGATATCGAAGGCCTGCTCGGCAAACTGCTTTATTTCATCGCCGGCGTTGAATACCAGGCTGAAGACACGCCCGTTTTTCCAATCGCTGTCACCCGTCTTAAGTGCTTTGATTTCGTCGAGCACCTTCAGGCCGGGCAGGCCTTGCTGCGGAAACTCCATCCTGCTCATTTTGTTCTCCTTTTCAGCGCAACCGGCTTATTTATTACGGTTCTTCTTCTATTCTTGTCAAACCTTCCTCGAATGACACGCCTTTCCGGCGCAGGAACCAGCGCCGCAGAAGGTAATATATCAGGCCGGTAGCAGCCAGTATGAAAAATACCACCGCTGAGAACGGGTCCTGGAACCAGCCGATGAGTATCAGCCCGCCGAATATGATCATGCCGCCGATGGTAAAAAACCTTAGCCAGAAACCCTTCAGCTTAAACGAGGCTGCTGCGTAGCGGTCCGGGATTTTATGCGGCAGCCTCAGCATGGCGATGCAGGCCAGCAGTGACATCAGCATGAAGCCCTGCGAGAAGACAGCAGCAATTCGTACCACGTTTTTCATGCCGATTACTACCAGTAAAACCAGTCCCAGTACCGACAGTACGCCGGCCAGGATCACTGCCATTGATGGCGTACTGGTCCTTTTGTTGATGCGTCCCAGTGCAGCCGGGAAAACCTGGTTCCTCGCCAGCGCCATTACGTCACGTGAGAGAAAAGCTATGCCGCCGTTGACCGTCGAAATAGAAGCCAGGATGGCGCCGATGGCCATGAAGACCAGCGCAAAAGTCGGATCGAGGAACTTGCCCGCCGCTTCCGTCACCGACCCTTCGGTAAGGGACTGGTAGGGCAGCAGGGCCACGATCGCGTAGCTTATCGAGCAGTAGATGATCACGAGAAGTATAAGCGAGATAATCAGTATCCTAGGTATGCTCCTGCGCGGGTTTTTAGTCTCACCGCCCATTTCAGTTATAGCGTTCACGCCAGTATACATGACGTAGGCCGGGACTATGGCAACGATCAGCGCCCAGAATCCTTTGGGGAACATGGGTGCGACCAGAGCGGTATTGCCGAAAAAGACACCGCCAAAGCCAAATACAATCAGAGCGATGATGGCTATGCCTGTGGCCATGCTCTGGAACCACATCATCCACTTTATTTCGAAGATGTTTAATACTGTGAAGAATATCAGGCAGAACAGCGCCAACCCGCCCATCAGCAGGTCTTTAGAATCTGCTGACATGCCTCCCAGCGGCAAAAGCTGCATAAAGTAAACGGCGAAGCCACCTGCCATCAGCGGCATGGCAAAGAGGAATATCGCCAGGACCAGTATCCAGACCATGAGGAAGCTTATGATCGGCGAGACCAGCCGTCCGACTGAGATGTAAGTCGCACCGGTGATGGGAAAAGAGGTGCCGAGCTGGGCAAACACCACTGCGATAAAAGTAGCCGGGATGGCCGCTAGCAGGTAAGAGAGCCACAACCCCGGCCCGGTCTCCTTGGCCAGCGGGCCTATCAGGATGAATGCTGAAGCCCCGATGACTGTGCCAATTAGTAAGAGTATTCCGTGGGGTACAGAAATCTGCCTCTTGAGCTTACCTTCCTCCATGTATACCTCCAACGAA
>JAFGHL010000014.1 GCA_016930155.1 Dehalococcoidia bacterium
AGCTTCAGTGCCCTGGCCCTTTCGAAGAACTCGGTATCCTTGGGGTTGGCCCCAGGCCATCCCCCCTCGATATAATCAATTCCCAGGTCATCCAGCTTATGGGTAATTTTCAGCTTGTCTGAGACGCTGAAGGAGATGCCCTCCTGCTGGGCGCCATCCCTGAGTGTAGTGTCATATAGATAAACGCGTTTTTTCTGTGCCATTATCTTTTCCTGATCCGCTCTGATATAAGTTTGCCCTTGGCGTCCGTCCCGACGTGTTTCATGCCTTCCGTCATGATATCCATGGTGCGGTGTCCTTCATCCAGTACCTGCATTACTGCACTTTCGACAGCAGCAGCCTCCTCAGGCAGTCCGAATGAGTAGTGAAGCATCATGGCGGTGCTTAAAATAGTGGCAATGGGATTGGCTATATTCATGCCGGCGATGTCCGGGGCGCTGCCGTGGATCGGCTCATACAGGCCGAAAGTGCGTTGATTTTTGGCAGAAGGTATGCCGGCCAGACTGGCCGAAGGCAGCATGCCCATCGAGCCTGCCAGCATGGAAGCTTCATCGGTCAAAATATCGCCAAACATATTTTCGGTTACGATCACATCGAAATAGGAGGGTTCCTTAATCAGCTTCATGGCACAGGCATCCACCAGCATGTTGTCCATGGTGATCTGAGGGTATTCACGGGCAATTTCACCTGCTATCTGTCTCCACAGCCGGGATGTCTGTAGCACATTGGCCTTGTCCACCGACGTCAGTTTCTTCCTTCTGCTCATAGCCAGTTCGAAGCCAACGCGGATGATGCGCTCAATCTCCCTTTCCGAATATGCCATGGTGTCTACCGCCCGTCTGCCGCGGGAAGTGCTCCATTGTTTTTGGGGCTTCCCGAAATACAGACCTCCGGTTAATTCGCGGACAACTATCATATCTACGTTGCATACAACAGCCCGTTTGAGGGTTGTCGAATCTTCCAGCATGTGCAGCATTTTAACGGGCCGTAAATTGGCGAACAGTTTTAGTCCTTTCCTGAGTGCCAGCAGACCGGCCTCTGGCCTGGTTTTAGCATTGGGATTGTCCCATTTAGGGCCCCCTACAGCGCCCAGCAACACCGCATCGCACTTGCGGCACATTTCCAATGCTTCGTCCGGCAATGCCGTGCCGAATTTGTCGATAGCTATGCCGCCGATAAATCCGGATTTATATTCAAATTTATGATCGAAGTGATGCCCGACTGTATCCAGTACCCGCTGTCCTTCATTAACGACATCCGGGCCGACCCCGTCACCGGCCAGTATTGCGATGGTAAATTTCATATTAACCGTCCCCGGCCAGCTTCTTTCTGGTATGTTCCACCAGTCCCCCGGCATTGACTATCTGCATCATAAATTCGGGGTAAGGCCTGGATGTGAATGTCTTGCCGCTGGAAAGGTTGGTTATTTTACCGTCGGCCAGGTCGACCTCGACAGTATCTCCCAATTTGATATTATCAGCCGCTTCTTCGCTCTCCAGCAGAGGCAGTCCCGTATTAATGGAATTGCGGAAAAAAATGCGCGCAAAGCTTTTAGCTATTACGCAGGATATCCCGGATGCCTTGATGGCAACGGGAGCATGCTCCCTGGATGACCCGCACCCGAAGTTGGCGCCGGCCGCTATGATATCGCCGGCTTTGACCTTGCCCACAAAAGCCGCATCAATATCTTCCATGCAATGGGCGGCCAGGTCGGCCGGCTCATCCAGGTTCAAATACCTGGCTGGTATGATGGCATCGGTGTCTACGTTATCGCCGTATTTAAAAACTGTTCCTTTCAGTGTCATTATGCAATCTCCTCCGGGCTTGCGATCCTGCCGAGCACTGCGCTGGCTGCTGCTACGGCCGGGTTGGCAAGGTAGATTTCTGACTTAACGTGTCCCATCCTGCCCACGAAATTGCGGTTAGTGGTGGAAACACATTTTTCGCCGGCCGCCAGTACCCCCATATGCCCGCCCAGGCACGGCCCGCAGGTAGGTGTGCTGACGGCGGCGCCGGCCTTGATGAAGGTCTCGATCAGCCCTTCCTTCATGGCGTCCAGGTAGATTTGCTGGGAGCCGGGGAGTATGATGCACCTCAGACGGCTGTCTACCTTGCGGCCTTTCAGGATGCCGGCGGCTATTTGCAGGTCTTCCATCCTGCCGTTGGTGCAGCTTCCTATGACCACCTGGTCGATGGCTATCTTGCCCGCCTGGCTGACCGGTCTGGTGTTGGAAGGCAGATGAGGGAAAGCCACCTGCGGCTCGATGGAGGCAGCGTCAAACTCGATCACCTGCGTATAGTCTGCATCAGCATCCGATTTATACTCGGTATATTTACGGGTAGTCCTGCCCTTCAGGTAATCCCGGGTTTTCTTATCTACATGAAAAAGTCCCGCCTTGGCGCCCGCTTCAATGGCCATGTTGGCCATGGTGAAACGCCCATCCATGGATAGTGCGTCTATGGCCGCTCCGTGGAACTCCATGGCCGAGTAGAGAGCGCCATCAACCCCGATTTTACCGATGGTATAAAGGACAAGGTCCTTGCCTCCCACCCATTTTCTCAGCTTGCCGTTGAAAACGAATTTAATGGTTGCCGGCACTTTCATCCAGATCTCGCCGGTGGCCATGGCGATGGCGATATCCGTAGATCCCATGCCGGTGGCAAAAGCACCCATCGCTCCATAAGTGCAGGTATGTGAATCTGCTCCCACTACTACATCGCCGGGAAGCACCATTCCCTTCTCCGGCAGTATTACATGCTCAATGCCCATCTGCCCGACTTCAAAGAAAATTATTCCATGTTTGCGGGCGAACTCGCGGATCATTCTGGCCTGTTCCGCAGACTGAATATCCTTGTTGGGACAGAAATGGTCCGGCACCATCACGACCTTTGCCGGGTCGAATACCGTGGGAACGCTTAGACGGTTGAATTCCTTGATGGCTATGGGCGCGGTAATATCATTGGAGAGGACAAGATCGGTCTTAACGCTGATGAATTCCCCTTGGCTGACTTTATCTTTGCCGCAATGGGCGGCCAGTATTTTCTCTGCCAGTGTCAAAATACAATTCTCCTGTAAATAGATTTATCCCTTGACCTTTGGGATGATGAGAACCAGGAAGGTCACTACAGCTACTATTGTAGCAATAATATACATGCCGGCCCCCGCTGCAATTCCAATGGCGGCGGTAACCCATATGCTGGCGGCGGTGGTCAGCCCTACAACGTGTGCATCCCCTTTCAATCCGCGGAAAATGACCCCTGCGCCGATGAAACCTATGCCGGTAACAACTCCAGCTGCTACCCGGGCTGGGTCGACCGTTCCTTCGAAACCCATGATTGATACGACTGTGAACAGCGCCGATCCCATGCAGATCAAAATATGCGTGCGAAGTCCGGCCGGTCTATGACAGAACTCCCGCTGGAACCCTATCAGTCCCCCCAGGACTGCTGCCAGCAATAGGCGTAAGCCTGCTTCAACTTCAGGGCTCATTTTCCACCTGCCTGCTGGTACGTTTTTGTACCAGCAGCCTGTTGAGCGCATTCATGTATGCCTTGGCGCTGGCAACAATGATATCTGTATCTGCGCCGCGTCCCGTGTATCCAGCGCCGCCGCTTTCAATGCGGATCAATACTTCGCCCATGGCATCAATACCTTCGGTGATCGAGTTTACGCTGAACTCGGTAAGCTGGTTGGGCACGCGTACCAGGCGGTTGATAGCTTTGTAAACGGCGTCAACCGGTCCCGTACCCAGGGCGGCGTCCGCCAGTATCTCCTTGTTAGGACCGATCAGCCTGACCGTAGCGGTGGGCATACTGTGATTGCCGCAAGATACCTCCACATGGTCCAGGTGATATACTTCCGAGGCCGTGCGCATCTCCTCGCCGATGAGCGACTGTATGTCACGATCAGTAACCACCTTCTTTTTATCGGCCAGTTCCTTAAAGGACTTGAAGGCATGGATGAGCGCATCATCATCCAGTGAGAATCCCATCTCAAGCAGCCTTTCCTTGAAGGCATGCCTGCCGCTGAGCTTACCCAGCACGAGTGCGCTGGAGGGCACTCCAACGTCTTTGGGGTCCATGATCTCATAGGTATTGGCTTCTTTGATGATGCCGTCCTGGTGGATACCGGACTGGTGACGGAAGGCGTTGTTACCCACGATGGCCTTGTTCTGCGGGACGATGAAACCCGTGAACTCGCTGACCATCCTGCTGGTCTTATATAGCTGCATGGTATCAATGTCGGTGTACAAATGATACTGGTCGCTACGGGTCTTGATGCCCATGACTATCTCTTCCATGGCGGCGTTGCCGGCGCGCTCGCCGATCCCGTTTACCGTACACTCAATCTGCCGGGCACCCCTGCGGACAGCCTCAAGGCTGTTGGCTACTGCCAGGCCGAGGTCGTTGTGGCAATGTACGCTGATCACAGCCTTTGAAATATTGGGGACGTTTTTGCAGATGCCTTCAATCAGCCTGCCGAACTCAGAAGGAATGGAATAGCCTACTGTATCGGCTATATTGACAGTGGTGGCCCCGGCGTCAATCACCCCTTCCAGCACCTCATAGAGGAATTTAATATCGGTCCTGGTGGTATCCATCGGGGTGAACTCCACATCGCCGCAATATTTGCAGGCGCGGGCAACGGAGGATGTTGCCAGTTTCAGTACGTCGGTAGCGCTCTTTTTAAGCTGGTAGGTGAGGTGCACTTTCGAAGTGGAGAGGAAGACATGTATGCGTCCTTTTCTGGCGCGTTTAACAGCTTCCCAGGCCCTGTCGATAGCCTCGTCGTTGGCATGACAGAGGGCGCAGATCGTGGAGTTACGGACCTCTTTGGAGATAAGCCGCACGGCATCGAAGTCCCCCTGTGAGGTGATGGGGAAGCCTGCTTCGATAATATCTACGCCAAGGCTCTCGAGCTGCCTGGCTATCTCAAGCTTTTCATTGGGGTTCAGACTGGTACCAGCTGCTTGCTCCCCGTCCCTGAGGGTCGTGTCAAAAATAAGAACACGTTCACCTTTCATAACGCACCTGCTTTATGATTCTAGATCAAAAGGCGGTTTTCCACCGCTATTTAAGCCAGGGCATCATGGAGCGCAGCTTCTTGCCGACTGCCTCGATCTGGTGTTCGGCTTCACTGCGTTTGAGTGCGTTGTAAACGGGGCGATTGGCCTGGTTCTCCAGAATCCACTCCCGGGCGAAACTGCCGTTCTGTATCTCTTCCAGTATTTCGGCCATCTCTTCCCTTACGGTTTCATTGATGACCTGAGGCCCGCGTGTATAATCGCCGTATTCAGCAGTATCACTGACGGAGTAGCGCATAAAAGTCATGCCGCCTCTGTAAATGAGGTCGACGATCAATTTGAGTTCATGCAGACATTCGAAATAAGCGATCTCCGGCTGGTAACCGGCTTCCACCAGCGTGTCAAACCCGGCCTTGATTAGCTGGGTAACGCCGCCGCACAGCACGGCCTGCTCACCGAAGAGATCGGTCTCGGTTTCCTCTTTGAAGGTCGTCTCTATGACGCCAGCCCTGGCGCAGCCTATACCTCTGGAATATGCCAGCGCCTGCTCCTTAGCCTTGCCTGAGGCGTCCTGATAAACCGCAATGATAGCCGGCGGGCCGTTCTTTTCAACGTAAAGCTGCCTGACCATGTGGCCGGGACATTTAGGTGCAATCATGCTCACGTCAACGAAATCGGGCGGTACGATCTGCCCGTAGTGAATGTTAAACCCATGGGCAAACATCAGTGTCTTCCCCTTGACCATTTTGTCGGCGATGGACTCTTTATATACTGTGGCCTGCAGCTGATCGGGTACCAGCATCATTATCACATCCGCCCGTTTGGCTGCAGCACCTGCATCCAATACTTCAAAGCCTGCCTTTTTAGCGGCTTTATATCCTTCAGTCCCTTTGGCCTCTGCTACGATGACTTTGAGCCCGCTGTCACGCAGGTTCTGGGCATGGGCGTGACCCTGGCTGCCGTAGCCTATAATTGCAATGAGCTTATTCTTCAGCAATGCCATATTTGCGTCTTTCTCGTAATAAATCTTCGCCATGATACCCTCCTATACGTATATAATTAATATTTCGATCAATTGGCCATGAATTACAATTACCAGTTTGGCAAATTTTCTTCCTCGGCGGAAGCATGATCAACTACGTGCCTGAGCGGCTTATTGTCTTCGATAGTGAGCGGGCCTGCTCCACCCCGGGGCAGGGCAATAGTGCCTGTCCTGGACAGTTCACGTATGCCGAATCCGCGCAGTAAATCGATCAATGTTTCAATCTTCTCCATATCTCCCGTGGCTACGATAATAAGTGAATCGGTCGAGACATCTACGATATTAGCGCGGAAGATATCCACTACCTGGATTATTTCACTGCGCGTGGAAGGGGTGGCCTTGACTTTGATCATGGCCATCTCTCTGGCTACCGGGTTATCGTTGGTGATATCTGAAATTCTGATGACTTCAACGACCCTGTCGAGCTGCTTGCGCACCTGCTCGATCTTGGCATCATCTGCCTCCACGACAATGGTCATGCGGGAGAGGTTAGAGACCTCTATGTGACCTACGGCAATGCTCTCTATATTAAAATTGCGTCTCCTCAGCGTACTGGCTATGCGGTTAAGCACACCCGGACGGTTCTGCACAAGCGCTACGAGGATATGTTTGCGAATCAACTAGTTGTCTCCCTGTTTATTTCACTAATAAATTATTGCTTTAATATGCCTGCCGGGTTGGGAGTTTCAAGGAACTCGACCAGCGTCTTTCCCGGCGGCACGAACGGGTAAACATTTTCTTCGGGTTCGACCATAAATTCAATTACGAAAGGACCTTTGTGCGCCATCGCATTCTCGATGGCAGGGCGTACATCGATCTTCTGACTCACCCTCTGGCCTTTGATGCCGTATGCTTCAGCGATTTTAACGAAGTCAGGATTATAAAGCTGTGTCCCGAAGTAACGCTTGCTGTATATCAGCTCCTGCCACTGGCGTACCATGCCGAGCCAGCCGTTATTAAAAATTGCAATATTTATATCGAGGTCTTCCTGCACCATAGTAGCAAGCTCCTGTATAGTCATCTGGAAACCCCCGTCGCCGCATATGCACCAGACGGTTTCATCAGGGGCCCCGACCTTGGCGCCGATGGATGCCGGAAGCCCGAAGCCCATGGTGCCCAGGCCGCCCGACGATACGAAGCTGTTGGGCTTATCATAAAAGAAATACTGCCCGGCCCACATCTGGTGCTGGCCAACATCTGTGACGATAATACTATCGCCTTTAGTTACCTCGTGGATCTGCCTGATAATATACTGAGGCAATAGTCCGGCATGTTCACGGACCTCGGTGGCGGGGTGCCGTGTGCGCAACTCATCCAGCTGGGTCAGCCATGCAATATGCTCATGTCTAGTAACCTGTTTGTTCAATACCTGCAATATATTCTTGATATCCCCCACTATAGGAACATCCACCGGCAGGTTTTTGCCGATCTCTGCAGGGTCTATGTCTACATGGATAATACGGGCGTTGGGCGCGAAGGAACTCAGCACACCGGTCGCCCTGTCGTCGAACCTCATTCCTACTGCGATAATCAGGTCGGAATTATGGACTGCTTTATTGGCATAGCCCATGCCATGCATGCCAAGCCAGCCGTAACTCAACAGATGCGACTCCGGGAAACACCCAATGCCGAGGAAGGTTGTAACAACAGGTATCTGTACATTCTCAACCAGCTCCTTAAGCTCGGTATGGGCATTGGAGATATTGACCCCGCGCCCTGCTACGACTACTGGACGTTCAGCCGCATTTATCAGATCTGCCGCCTTTTTGATCTGCGAGGGATGCCCGAATAACTTGGGTTTATATCCTGGCAGGTCAACCTTATCGGGAAAAACAAACTCGGTGCGGCCCTGCAGTACGTCCCGGGGAATATCAAGCAGAACAGGCCCCGGTCTGCCGGCTTTGGCAATATACATCGATTCCCTGACTGCCATAGCTAGGTCGCTGGTGTCGAGCACCAGTTCACTATGCTTGGTTATAGGGACCGTAATGCCCGTGATATCGACTTCCTGAAAGCTGTCCTTGCCGATGAAGAAGGTGGGCACTTGCCCGGTGATGGCCAGCATAGGCACAGAATCGAGGTGTGCATTCGCTATGCCTGTAACCAGGTTGGTGGCACCGGGCCCGGAAGTCGCCAGGCATACGCCCACTTTGCCGGTCACCCTGGCATAAGCATCGGCCGCATGAGCGGCACCCTGCTCGTGACGTACCAAGATGTGACGCAGTTCGGGATATTTGGGCAGCGTATCATACAATGGCAGCAATACACCGCCCGGGAAACCGAAGATTACTTCAACTTCCTCTTTAATCAAACACTCACATAGAATCTCCGCGCCTGTCTTCACCATGTGTGCCAATTACTCCTGGTCCTTGAATACAGCGCCTGTATTGGCAGGCCCGACCTGTGCAATATACCTTTTCAGATAACCGCTCTGGATGCTGCTCTTAAACTCGGGGACGCTCTTCAAACGCTTATTTATTTCGGTCCGGCTTAATTTGACCTCCAGTTTTCTTGCCGGTATATCTATGCTGATTATATCACCATTCCGTACTGCGGCTATGGGGCCGCGGTCGGCAGCTTCAGGTACAACATGGCCGATAGCAGCTCCTTTGGTACCGCCGGAAAACCTACCGTCGGTAATCAACGCTACGGAGCTGTCCATCCCCATGCCGCTGAGAAGCGAGGTGGGGGTAAGCATTTCCCTCATACCCGGGCCGCCGCGCGGCCCTTCGTAGCGGATGACAACGACATCGCCCTTCTTTATTTTTTTGGACATGATGCCTTTGGTGGCAGCTTCCTCATTCTCAAATACACGGGCTGGGCCCTTGTGTACCATCATTTCTGGCAGTACGGCTCCGCTTTTTACTACGGCCCCGCCGGGGGCAAGGTTGCCGAACAGTATAGCCAGGCCACCTGTCTTCGAATGTGGCCTGTGAAAAGGCTTGATAACATCGCGGTTTTTCGCTGTTGCATTCTTATATGTTGCAGAGAGAGGCTTCAGCGTAACAGTTTTAGCAGTGCCGTTCAGCAGCTTGCCGATCTCGTGCATGACGGCCGGTATGCCGCCCGCCTGATCGACGTCCTCGATGTGTATATCGCTGGCCGGGCTGATCTTGCAGAGGTGCGGTACCCTGCTGCTGATCTCGTTGATCTGTGAAAGCGGAAAATCGAAGCCCGCCTCGTGGGCGACGGCCGTTAAATGCAGAACAGAGTTGGTGCTGCCTCCCAGCGCCATATCAACTGCAAAGGCGTTGTGTATAGATGCCGGTGTAATGATGTCCCTGGGACGCAGGTCTTTTGCCAGTATGGCCATAATCTGCCTGCCCGCTTCAGTTGCCAGATGGACCCTGCGGGAGTCTGTTGCCGGGATGGTGCCGTTGCCGGGTAATGCCATACCCAGAGCCTCGGTCAGGCAGTTCATGGTATTGGCCGTGTACATGCCTGAGCAGCTCCCGCAACCCGGACAGGCAGCAGTCTCGATCTCTTCCAGTTCGGCTTCGGTAATTTTACCCTGCGTGATGCTGCCGACAGCGGTAAATACCGATATCAGGTCTACCACCTGAGTTTTTCCGCCCTTAGTCAGCCTGCCTGCCAGCATGGGGCCCCCGCTGATGAAGATCGACGGTATATTAAGGCGAGAGGCAGCCATCAGCATGCCCGGTATAATCTTATCGCAGTTAGGGATAAACACCAGGGCGTCGAAGCGGTGTGCTTCCACCATTATTTCAACTGAGTCGGCGATCAATTCACGGCTGGGCAGGCTGAACTTCATGCCAGGGTGGTTCATGGCTATGCCATCGCAGACGCCGATAGTATTGAATTCGAAGGGAACACCGCCTTCGCTCAGCACGCCGGCTTTTACGGCAGCGGCGATAGTATTGAGATGAATATGTCCCGGTACTATCTCATTAAAGCTGTTGACGATGCCTATAAAAGGCTTGTTGAAGTCCCGGCTGCATACGCCGACAGCCCGCAGCAACGACCTGTGCGGAGCCCTTTCGATACCCTGTTTAACACTGTCACTTCTCATCTGATACCATACCCTGCAGAAATTTTAGAATCCGGTTAGATGCCTCTGCGGACAAAAACGGATTCTAGTAAACTAGCACAGGTGATTATTTATTGTCAAGCTAGCACGACTCCAATTTTGATACCTTGTCAAGGCGGTGCTGGTGCCGTCCTCCTTCAAATCCGGTGTTGATGAAATTATCGACCGTTTGCAGGGCCTCTTTAGTGCTTATAAAATCGGAACCCATGCAAAGGACATTGGCATCGTTGTGAAGGCGTGCGCGTTTGGCCAGCTCCGGACCGCTGCACAGGGCAGCGCGTATACCTTTATATTTATTGGCAGTGATGGACATGCCGATACCGGAGCTGCATATCAATATGCCGTAATCCGCCTTTCCCGTTGCCACTGCTTCAGCAACGGCTGAGGCATAGTCCGGGTAGTCCGCCGCGTCATTGCTGAAGCATCCCAGGTCCTCGGCTGTATGACCGCCGGCTTTGAGATAATCCATGATGTTGCCTTTCATTTCCAGACCGCGATGGTCGCTGCCGAGTGCCAGACGCATTATCACTTTCCCCCTGTTTTACTATATTCAGCCATGATATCAGACTCCGCAACAGCTCCATATCGTACTATTCTGGGAGTCTCTGCCGTTGCGTCTACGATGGTGGACTCCCTGCCTCCGGGGCAACGGCCCGCGTCAATAATATAATCCACGCGGCTCCCGATCTGGCCACTTACTTCACCGGCTGTCAGTGTAATTTCCCCGCTGTGCAGGTTTGCGCTCGTGCCTGCTATCGGCCGCCCCAATTCGCTGATCAACAGGAGTGCAACCGGGTGGTCAGGCATGCGCACGCCTATTTTATCACTGCCTGCCAGAACCAGGCTCTGGACGTGAGGTGCTTTATTAAAAATAATGGTAAGGCCGCCCGGCCAGAATCTTTTAATGAGCGACCTCGTAAAGGCTGTTTGACCGGATACCAGCTCTTCCAGTTTATCGATATTATCTATCAGGACGGGCAAAGGCAGGCCCATGGGGCGGTCCTTTGCTGTGAACAGTTTCTTCACAGCCAGATCATTATATATATCAGCGCCCAGCCCATAGACCGTATCGGTCGGGTATGCCACAATGCCGCCTTCGCGAAGAATCAAGGCTGCCTGCTTAACCTGACTGTCAAGAGATGCGGGAATCGCTTCTTTCATCAGCTCTTTTCGTTAACTAGTAATCAATAATAAATTGTACTCTAAAACTGCTGATTTTTTAAATACGGGCCGGATTAGAAGATAATGTCACTGCTATGATATACTTTGCCGCATGAATGAGCCTAAAGATAAGAGCAAAAGCCATCGTGTGGCAACCAGCGACGATATAGAAGTCTCCACCTATCTGGAGATTGCTAAAGAGATACAGGGAGTGCAGGCTGCTCCCAAGACGGAAGAGCTGCCTCACGGCATCAAAGAAGCTATCGCCATCATAGATTTTGGATCGCAATACAGCCGCCTGATAGCCAGGAGGGTGAGGGAATGCAACGTTTACTGTGAGCTGTTTCACTGGGAGACTCCCCTCTCCAAAATAATGGAACTTCATCCGCGCGGTTTCATACTATCCGGCGGACCGGCCAGTGTCTATGAAAAGAACGCACCGCTCACGCCCGTAGGGATATACGAAAGCCATCTGCCTGTACTTGGCATTTGTTATGGCATGCAGGCTATCGCACACCAGTTGGGAGGCACGGTAGCGCCCGGCAGCAGGCGTGAATACGGTCAGGCTGTTTTACATGTAAGTGAAGAAAATTCACCTCTTTTCTACGGGCTGGATGATTCGCTGACGGTCTGGATGAGCCATGGGGACAATGTATTGGACATGCCGCCTGGTTTCAGGTCATCGGCTTATACTGAGAATTCCCCCAACGCCGTAATAACGGATGGGGCCAAGATATTCGGTTTGCAGTTTCATCCCGAAGTTGTCCATACACCGCAGGGCATAAGCATAATTAAAAACTATCTCAACAGGGTATGCGGGTGTCATGGAGCATGGACGCCGGGCAGCTTTATACATGAGAGTATTGAAGCTATTAAAAAACAGGTTGGAGACGGGAAGGTGATCTGCGCCCTCTCCGGTGGTGTTGACTCAGCGGTGGCGGCCAAACTGGTACATGCCGCTATCGGCGACCAGCTGACCTGTATTTTTGTCAATAACGGGTTATTGCGGCGTGAGGAAGCTGAACGGGCTCTCAATACTTTCCGCAAGAACCTCAAGATGAACGTTGTTTACGTGGATGCTACGGATTCCTTCCTGGAGGGGCTGAGAGGAGTACTTGACCCTGAAAAGAAGCGGCGCGCTATCGGGCAGGAGTTTATCAGGGTTTTCGAAAACGAGGCCACCAAGCTGGGCAAGGTTGATTTCCTGGCACAGGGCACGCTTTATCCCGATGTTATCGAAAGCGCCACACCCGAGAGCAAGGCGGCCAACAAGATCAAGACCCACCATAACGTGGGGGGGCTGCCCTCCAAGATGGCCTTATCATTGATCGAGCCGTTACGCTACCTTTTTAAAGATGAAGTAAGGGAAGTGGGGCTGCAGTTAGGCTTGCCGGAAGATATGGTGTGGAGGCAGCCCTTCCCCGGACCAGGCCTGGCCATACGCATTATCGGAGAGGTTACCCGGGAGAAGCTGGATATATTACGGGGGGCGGACTGGATCGTGATGAACGAGATAAAAAAGGCCAAGCTGTACCGCCAGATGTGGCAGACCTTCGCCATTTTGACCGATGTTCACAGTGTTGGGGTTATGGGCGATTTCCGCACTTACGGCTACCTGGTAGCTGTCAGGGCGGTCACCAGCCAGGACGCCATGACGGCCGATTGGGCCAGACTGCCCTATAACCTGCTGGCTACTATTTCCAACAGGATTGTGAATGAAGTGCCGGGAGTTAACCGCGTAGTATACGATATTACCAGCAAACCACCTTCCACCATAGAGTGGGAATAGAAGTTGCTCTGATTCCTTAAGTTAAGTATCCTGTTTCCCTTCATAAGGTTGACCTTAATCAGCCTGCCTGTTTTGAATTTTTTAGTAGATCAGTGTATTCTAGCTAAATGGTTATGTTTTTTACGAGGCGGTTCAGTGTAAACCAATCGTACGGGAATATGCAGCGCCGTGTTGAAAAGGAGAACGATCATGGCTGGTAAAAAACAAGAAGCTGGTGGCTTAAAGAATGCTGGTCTGTCTATCAAAGCTGCCATAAGTCAATCGGAGCCCAATTCCCTAGATACAGGAAAAGTGGAAGTAGAGGGAGGGGAGCGTGTAGATCAAATCAGAGATATCCTCTTTGGCGCACAACGACAGGAATACGAGAGGAGATTTGCAAGATTGGAAGAGATGCTGGTAAGTAAGATTGCCAAACTTAGCAATGAGACCGCCGGCAAGTTTTCAAGTTTCCATGAAGAGTATAACGACAGGCTTACGCGCCTTGAAGAATTGCTGGTGAAAAACTTATCTGAACTAAACCAGGAATTTGAGAAAAAACTTGCTCTGCAGAAAAAGGAACAGTTGGAAACCTTCACCGTGAAGCTGACGGAACTAACCAAAGATACCTCGGCCAAGTTCACTGAACACCAGGCAGAAAATGACGATAAATTCAGTAAGCTGGAAGAGTTGTTGCTGAAAAATGTAGTCGAACTCAGCCATGAATTCGAAAGTAAATTTAGTCTGCAAAAAAAGGAAAATGAAAAGAATCTTGGAGGCCTTGATAACTCTCTAAACAAGGCACTGTCAGATCTGAAAGAAGATACACAAAGGAATTTTTCTTCGCAGAAAAGTGACTATACCGAAAAACTGGGTGGCTTGAATGATAAGATGGCTAGTTCTATCAAAGACCTGAACAACCAGATTGATACAGTTATGGCTTCATTAAAAAAGGAGATCACCGGCACAAGGTCGGAGATTTTCGTATCGCTGGATCACCTTGGCACCAGTAAAATAGATCGTTCGTTGCTGGCAGGATTCCTGCAAGATATTGCTTCAGGGCTGGGAAATAAAGGGGAGAAACCTGATTCAGGTAAAAAATAACAGTGAGTGATACAAGCGATAACAAATCGCTGGAACGTCCTATATCCAGAAGGGATGAGTTAGAGTCTCTCCGTTCGCTGATCGTGGAGCCCGAGCAATCGGAAATTGATGAGATCAAAAGGCGTTTAAATGATCCCAAAAGGCGTACAGAAGAACTGAGCAATATAATTGCTGAGGCTATAGTCATGCGGGCAAGCAAAGACAGCAAGCTGGCTGCTGCACTTCTCCCGACTACGGAAACAGTGTTACGGGATATTGTCAGGAGAGACCCTAAATTTTTAGCAGATACGATCTTTCCCATTATCGGTCCGGCTATCCGCAAGTCTATATCAGAATCGCTCAGGTCAATGGTACAATCGATGAGCGCTACGCTTGAATATGCTTTTTCCTGGCGTGGCATTAAGTGGAGAATAGAATCAATCCGCACAGGGAAGCCATTCGCTGAGATAGTTCTGCTGAACACCCTTATTTACCGAATGGAGCAGATTTTCCTAATACACAAGGAGACAGGGCTGGTGCTCCAGCATGTTGCGGCTGATTCAGCCGAGGCAAAGGATGCGGGAATGGTTGCTGCCATGCTTACAGCTATACAGGATTTCGTTAACGACTCTTTTTCGGGCAAGGAAAGTTCTGCCTTGCAAAATCTTAATCTGGGTGACCTGTCAATCTGGATAGAGCAGGGGCCGAGGACTGTTATGGCTGCTGTTATCCGCGGCAACGCACCGCAGGAGATGAGGAACCAGTTGCAGGAGATTATTGAGCATATCGAATTTGAGTATGAAGGTGCGCTGGACCGGTTTGAAGGTGATGCTGCTCCTTTCGAGAAATGCAGGTCCGTACTGCAGTATTATCTCAGTCAATTGCAGCAAACTGATCGTAAGGCTAAAAAGCAACAGGTAACGATACTGTCCAAAAGCAAGGAAAAAAGACGCAGGGAAAAAGACAATCCGCTGGTATATATCTACATTGTTGCAGCCGTTTGCCTGCTCATTATAATACTCGGATTCGTGTTTTCGATAATTTAACCACGTCCGGGTATAGGTAGTATGTCTACGTGCCCTCTTTAACAAAACAGTGTTATACAAATAAGGTAAATAGAGGTTGCCATGATACAGAAGAAAATCTGCATGCTGGGGTCCTTTGCAGTTGGCAAGACAAGCCTTGTCAGGCGATATATTGAGAATATGTTTTCCGATAAGTACCTGACCACTATCGGTGTGAAAATTGATAAAAAAGTTATTAATTTGCTGGGTGAAAATGTGACACTTATGATCTGGGATATTGCGGGTGAGGATGGTTATCATCAGCTGCAGTCCAGTTATCTGCGTGGTATGTCCGGCTATTTCCTGGTGGTTGATAAAACTCGAATGAGTACACTCAATGCTGTTATTGATATTCAAAAAAAGATCATGGGAACATTCAAAGATATTCCCAATATCGTAATAATTAATAAGACCGACCTTGCCGGGCAATGGGATATTTGTGATTCCGCAATCGAAGATTTACAGCGCAAGGGCCAGGACATTCTCATGACCAGTGCCAAGACTGGTGAGAATGTTGAGCAGGCGTTCAGCAGGCTTTCCTCTAAAATGCTGGGCAAATAATATCCGCGCTATTTGTATTGTCTGATGGATGAGAATATTTTACTTGATCTTCTGGAACTTCTTGACTTAGTTGTCTTTCAATATAACAAAGACAATTCTTTCACATTGCTGTCTAATAAACCGGATTGGCTTTCCGATATGCTGCCAGATGTGGACGTTACAGGTAGTGAGATTTCCATGATGGATGAACTGACCTACCTAGGAAATTTTATCGTGGATGCAGATGTTTTCTGGCAAGCTGGGGTATCGGGGAAACTCAATTCTGGTATATGGAACGAAGTCAGTCGGTCGGGCATCCCGTGTCAATTTGAAGCAAGCGCTCTTAACCTGAAAAACAGAAGAATCCTAATTATTCAAAGAATCGGATTGGGATTGACTGAGAGACAGGTTAAGGAGCAAAAGATCAAAGAGAACTTATTAGCTTTTGAGGACCTTTCTAGGATTGAAGAAGACCTGGAGAGGTATAACTTTCTGCTGGAAGCGCAGGTTGAGAAGCGGACCATCGACTTGCGGGAAAGGATCAAGGAATTGAATTGCCTGTTCAGCATATCGAACCTGATACAGGATAAAGGCCTTGAAGTTAATGATATATACAGAGGAATCATTGACCTTGTCCAAACCGGCTGGCAATTCCCTGAAATTACCTGCGCTCGTCTGACTGTAGACGGCGTAGAATATGCAACACAAAACTGGCTTGAAACATCCTGGAAGCAGAAAAGCCTCATTCATGTACAAGATGAGGAAACCGGTTTCCTGGAGGTATGTTACCTTGAGCAGAGACCAATACAGGATGAGGGACCGTTCCTCCGGGAGGAACGGAAGCTGATCGATACTATCTGTGAATTGCTGGGCCGGGCGATACATCGCATTAGGGCAGTAGAGGATCTTGCACACAGCTACCTGGTATTGAGTAAGACGTTTGAAGATACGATCGTGGCGATGGGCAACATCGTAGAAACCAAAGATCCGTATACTTGGGGACATCAAATTCGTGTAGCCTGTCTGGCATCTGAGATAGCGAAAGAAATGAATTTGCCCGATGAAACCGTGCGGACAATTAATATCGCAGCGAAGCTGCATGATATAGGCAAGATATACGTGCCGGCTGATATACTAAGCCGCCCTGGGAGGTTGGGCGCACTTGAGTTTGAGATTATAAAAAAGCATGCTCAACAAGGGTATGATATTTTAAGCGGGATAGAATTCCCCTGGCCGATAGCCAATATAGTCCTGCAGCATCACGAGAGACTTGACGGGTCCGGCTATCCGGCAAAATTGAAGGAACCTCAAATATTAAGAGAAGCAAAGATACTGGCTGTAGCTGATGTTGTTGAAGCCATGTCAACCGATCGCCCGTACAGGATGGCATTGGGTCTTGAGAAAGCTCTCCAGGAGATATCCATGAAAAAAGGTATTGCCTATGATAATGAGGTGGTGGATAGCTGTATTAAGCTTTTTAAAGAAAAGGGATTTACATTTGAGCATTAGGGGGATGAAAGCAGAAGGCTGATGCTGGAGCTTGTGAGGTGAGGCTTGCAGAACGGAGATAGTGAAGTTGAGCAAATTTACGCTGTGCTTATTAGTTCACGCATAGTTGACAAAATATAGAACCATCCATATACTTATAAAGCATGCAAAAAATTAACATAGATAGTTGATTTAAGCACAATCTTGGTGTATACTCTGACGGCTTGGTGAATACACCAGGCCGTTTTGCTCTTTAAAAACAGAATAGTGTAAAGATAAATAAGGTCTAATGTTCTTGTTGCAAGATGCAGTAGATCACAAGATTTGGATTAGTCTTGTGTTCATGCTGTTGTAGGTCAAAGAAATTAAGGGCACAGGGCGGATGCCTTGGCGTTTACAGCCGATGACGGGCGCGGCACGACTGCGATAAGCCCCGGTGAGATGTCCAGCAATCTTAAGCCGGGGATTCCCTAATGGGGCAACCCATCTGGTTTAATCACCAGATACTCTATATGAGTGGATACCAGGGGAACTGAAACATCTTAGTACCCTGAGGAAAAGAAATCGAATGAGATTCCCGGAGTAGTGGCGAACGAAAGGGGAAGAGCCTAAACCACCTTAGCTTAGTGGACTTGGATCCTATGCTAA
>JAFGHL010000006.1 GCA_016930155.1 Dehalococcoidia bacterium
AAAAGGACGCGGCGGTCACGCCGCTCAAGGAGGCCGACGCCTACCCCGCCGATCCCGACCAGTTTTACGGCTGGGAGAAGATATTCACGGAGAAGATGTGCGAGGCCTACCGCGCCGACTACGGCATGAATATCAAGATCGCCCGGTTCCATAATATCTACGGCGAAGTTTATACCGCCTTCGACAAACAGAAGGGCAAGGCGCCCTGTCACCTCATCATGAAGGCACTCAGATATCCCGATCAGGATTATGTGGTCTGGGGAGACGGCAAACAGACCAGGAGCTTCCTGTATATCGACGATTGCATCGAGGCCGTGCTGCGGTTGATGGACTCCGATTACACAGGGTCGATCAATATCGGCTCCGACCGGATGGTGACCATCGACGAGCTGGCCGAGATGACGATCAAAATATCCGGGAAAAACATCCAGCTCAAGCACGACCTGTCCAAACCGCAGGGCGTGAGGGGCCGGAACGCCGACCTGACCCTGGTCAAAAAAGTTTTAAACTGGGAGCCGTCAGTCAGCCTTGAAGAGGGGTTGAAAAGGACCTACGACTGGGCCAGCGAGAGGTTCGCAGAGCTCGAAAACATTTAGACGCATCGCTGCGGATCAGGCGCCTGCAAGAAGAGGAGCTATATGAAAATCCTGGTCATGGCCTCGACTATCGACCTCAAGAACAAGATGGGCTGCACACCGGCCTGGTGGCAGCTGTTAAAGGCACTCTACGAGGAGGGCAACGAGGTCACGGTCATACCGTATATGGGCATACCCGTGGAGAGCCTGTGGTGGAAAACATATGATAATCCCTGCGCATGGGAAAGCATCATGTACAACAACTTCCTGGAGATGCGCAAGCGCCGCGGCAAATCGCCCGGCGGCAAGAGCTTCATCTCGCCCATCGCCGACCTGCTGATCAAGCGCCATGTCAGGCCCAGATGGGCCAGTCACCTGCGCAAGATCCTGACGAAAGAAAAGTTCGACCTGCTGTTCATGATGAGCATACCGCTCAACCATATCACCGGCATTCCCGCCGCCGTCAAAAAGGAATTCAATATACCGGTGGTATATTACGACGGCGATATGCCCACCATCCTGCCCAAATACACCGTCAGCCGGGGATTCAAATTCAACTACTACGAGGGCGCCGACCTGACCGAATACGACGCCTTTTTAACCAACTCGGCGGGAGTCATACCCGACCTGGAGAAAATGGGCGCGCGCAACGTCCACGCCCTGTATTACGGCATCGATCCCGACCTGGTGACGCCGGCCGAGGTTGAGAAAGATATCGACATAGCGTTTTTCGGCTACGGCAGCGACTTCCGCGAGGAATGGATGGAGAAGCTGATCACCATACCCAGTCGGGAGATGCCGGATGTAAATTTCGCGGTGGCCGGCGGCAATTTCGCCATCGATCTGGGCAGGGCAAAGATGATCGGCGACCTTTCCTACAGCCAGTGGCGGCGGTTCTCCTGCCGCAGCAAGATCAACCTCAACATTACACGCTGGTCGCACACCAATATTTTCGCCTCGTCGACCTCCCGGCCGTTCGAGCTGGCCGCCTTCGGCTGCTGCATCGTCTCGCAGCCGTACAACGGCATCGAGCAGTGGTTCGATATCGGCAAGGAGATGTACGTGGTGGAGAGCGCAGCGCAGGCGATGGAAACTTACCGGAGGCTGCTGGCGGATAAGGATGAGAGGGAGAGGGCGGGCCGCAGCGCCAGGGCACGCATTTTAAAGGAACATACCTTCAACCACAGGGCGGCCCGGCTGATCGATATCGTCAAGAGCCTCAAATAGACTCGGCGATCCCATCTAACGGGCAGTGAGGTCGCATCTTTCATTCAATTGCACTAATATAGACTGCAGGACGACTACCTATAGTGGCGGAAAATCAGACTAAATGCCGAGTCTTCCTGGAACGCACGGACAGCGATGTCGATGCGGCGCTGCTGCGCGGCCTGCAGTATATTAACTGGGACCGTTTCCTGAACAGCAAATCCACCGTTTTCATCAAGCCCAATTTCACCTTTCCGCGCCATATAGAGGGTGTTACCACCTCGCCGGAGCTGCTGCGCAGCCTGCTCAGGCTGCTGAAGGGGAAGGCGGGCAGGGTGATCCTGGGTGAGTCGGACGGCGCCAACCATGCCTTCACCGCCGAGGAATCTCTGGCAGGCCACGGCATGTACGATATCTGCAGGGAGGAGGGCGCCGAAGCGATCAGCCTGTCGAAGATGCCCTCCACCACCATCGAATCGAGCGTGCTGGGCAAAAAAGTGACGGTGCAGCTGCCCGACCTGCTGCTGAACGATGTCGACTGCTTCATCTCAGCGCCGGTTTTCAAGGTGCATGCCATGACTACCGTGACGCTCAGCCTGAAGAACACCTGGGGCTGCGTCCCGGATACGATGAGATGCCTGTTGCACCAGGACCTGTCGCACAAACTGGCGCTGATCGCCGGCCGGCTCAAGCCGCGCATTGTGATCATCGACGGGCTGTACTCGCTGGACAGGCACGGCCCCATGTACGGGGAGGCGGTCAGGACCGACCTGCTGCTGGTATCCGATAACACAGTGGCGGCAGATGCGCTGGGGGCGATGATGATGGGATTTACACCGGGCCGCATCAGCCACCTGGTTGTGGCAGGGAAGGCGGGGCTGGGACCGCTGGCTTTAGCGGACATAGAGGTGAATACGGATTGGAGCAGGTACAGGCGTCAATTTCAGATCGAGCGCACCCTGATCGACAGGGCATCCGGCCTGCTGTTCCACAGCGGGCTGCTGGCCAAAATCGTGATGGACTCCGCCCTGACGCCGCTTATATATAAGATCGTGGGGCTGCTCAGGTCGTCGGACGAAAAAAGGGTCGCGGGCCAGCTGGGCGGCCGCAGGTATGCGGGGCCTTATTAAATTAATGCTGTGTTAACATCTGCGGGTAAAATGTATGGCTTCCAAAAGACTGTTCATATTTGATTTCCTGCGCTTTTCAGCCATCCTGCTGGTGGTTCTCAGCCACATTCTGAAAATGGAGACTATGGATGCGGTGCGGGGTTACCTGGGCATTATGGGTCTGGGCATATTCTTCTTCGTATCCGGCTACCTGCTGGCTGCAAATGAGAGCCCCGTATCGAAGAAAAATGCGATCGACTACTTTAAGAGGAGATCCTTGCGGATATACCCGTTGTACTGGGTGGCGCTGATTTTAACCGTTCTTATCAGCTGGACGCTCGAAAATAATCTGTTTGGATGGCGGACCGTCATCGCATATTTTTGCGGACTTCAATCGGTATTCGTACCCATGTACATGGTTGAGATCTCCTCATACTGGTTCATAGGAACGATATTGATATACTATCTGATGTATCCCCTCATCACTTACGGGAAGAAAACAATCTCGATTTTACTGCTAAGTCTCCCCGTGTTCGTTTTCCTGATGATAGTCAGAGTATATGCTGGCCTGTTCGACGGCAGGGTTTTTGAATACTTTTTCATTTTCGTGCTCGGCGTAATGGCGGCACGCGCGCAATTCTTCGACTCGGATTATTTTCGTAAGTGGCAGATTCCCTCGGCGATTGTATCCGTTGCATGTATTTGCATCGTAATCACCTTGGGGCCGTTAATGCCCAGCGACCTCAGCCAGATAAACCTGTCTCTATTATTTACAGTCGGCCTGATTACCATGTTCCGCATGATATTAATCGTCTCCACTATCGCAGCCGTTTACTGGATATTCTCACCGGGTTCCCTGCCATCTTCAGTTAAACGTGTCATAACGGCCGGGGCGTTTGCTTCGTACGCGGTCTACCTTTTTCACGATGTATATTACTCCGTCATCCGCCACTTCCTTAATATCAACGATGCGGTCGTAGGCAACATTGCATGGACGCTGTTACTGCCCATCCTGTTTGTTATCTGCTATTACATACAGGCGGGCGCGGACAGGTTATTGATTAAGCCGAAGCCTGTCCGTCCGATCTGAAACGGTATACGGTTGAAAAACGACTGATGATCAGGTTTAACGATTGGCCGATCAACAAACTGATGCTGCTTGCCGGCAGCCTGCTGCTGGCTTCAGCCGGATTGAACGTCCTGGCCTACGCCGGCTGCGATATCCCGGTCGCCAGGCAGGTCATCGGTTTTATTTTCCTGACTATTATTCCCGGCGCTCTTATCATGCGCATATTGAGTATCCATGAGGCCGGTGCCCTGCCGGGCCTTCTGTATTCGGTAGGTCTGAGCATCGCATTCGTCATGTTCAGCGGCGCACTGATCGATCTCCTATTGCCCCTGGCCGGTGTCCGGCAGCCGCTCTCATTGCTACCTGTCACAATCACTATCGGATTTCTGGTACTTGTATTGATGCTGGTTGCATGGGTGCGCGACAGGGGCTATGTGCCGCGCACAGCAGGATTCCCGTCTGAGCCGTTACCCCTGATACCCGTGCTTACCATCATCCTGCTCATTGTCCTAACCGTGCTTGCCGTCGCTCTGGTCGATACCTTCCAGAATAATATCCTGCTGATCTTCGTCCTGGCAGGCATTGCAGCGCTTGTCGTGCTTGCCGCCTTCGATAAATTCATTCATCCCGAACTTTATCCACCGGCCATATTCGTCATCGGACTCTGCCTGCTCTGCCAGACCACGCTCATGTCGCCCCATCCCATCGGCAGCGATATCTTCACCGAGTACAGGTTCTACCGCATGGCGACGGATACGGGATTCTGGGACACATCCATATTCGAGATGGTCAACACATGCCTGAGTATAACCATCCTGGCGCCGGTCTACTCGCTGTTTCTGGGCATAGACGGTAACTGGCTTTTCAAAGCGGTTTACCCGCTGATTTTCGCGCTGGTCCCCCTCTGCCTTTACTCAGCCTTCAGCCGACAGATAGGCGCTAAAACAGCCTTTCTATCAGTCTTTTTCTTCGTCTCCGTGCCCACATTCTCACTGGAGATGATATCCCTCTGCCGCCAGCAAATAGCCGAGCTTTTTCTGGCCCTGATCATATTGCTGCTGGTGGAGAGGAAGCTGAAACCTTATCAGCGACTATCTCTCCTGTGCATCTTCGCCGTCTCGATAGTGGTATCGCATTACGCGCTGGGACTGATCGGTTTCGTATTTTTTGCATTCATGCTGCTGGTTATGCTGTTTCTCAGCATCAGGTCATGCTGCAGGAGAGGCGTGCCGGGTCATCCATGTGATGCTGGAACGGTCTCTTCACCAAACGGATCGATCGGATTAAAAGCTCTCATCATATTGATATCCGTCTTCTTAATCGCCGGTGCGTCCTGGTATAGCCTTACAGGTTCGGGACTGATGGCCGGCTCATTCGGCAATATATGGATCGAGCAAATCCGGACTATCACCGGACACATATGGAACTTGGCGCCGGGAACAAGTCCGCCGTCGGCGCCCGTTACTCAGGATGTGATTCAGTTCAACAACCGCGACGGATTGATCCGGGCGGCCCTGGGACTTGATTTCGCCGATGCAATGCCGGCAGGCAAGAGTTTCAGGATCTGGCAATATCTGACCCAGCTTCTGCTGATGATCGGATTCCTGAAAACCTTAATACGCCCGGGAAAGTCTGGATTTAAGCCGGAATTTCTATCGTTAAGCCTGGCCGCCGCCTGCCTCCTCATGGCCTCTTTGATATTGCCGCGTTTTGCCGACTATTTAAATTTAACCAGGCTTTATCACGTCGCGCTGATGACGCTGTCCCCCTTCTGCATACTGGGCGGGATGGCCGTCTGGGAATGGGCTGCCTGCGCCTGGCGTAGAATCAGACGGGTCGGCGCCGTGGCTAATACCGAAAGCACTGGCGGCCTGAGATTCGTCACTCTGATCGTCCTGGTTCCCTACTTCCTGTTCACGTCCGGCATCGTTTACGAAATGACCGGCCATAAAGTGACCGAAAAAGCCGACCTTCCCTATTCCATAGCTTTGAGCAGTTATCGGCTGGACCTGGCAGGCGTGCTGTATTCAAAGGACGGCGCAGCCGCCCGGTGGACCGGCCTGAATTCCGATAATGTGACAGGCATCTATGCCGACCGGCATGCAGCCAATCTGTTGCGCTTTTATCAGTTCCCGGGACCCGTGCAGGAATTTTCCCGCGACGCCAATAACCCGGTGGAAGGCAGTTACCTGTACCTGGACAGCGTCAATGTGAGCCGGGGCGAGATCACCTTTGCCGTTTCAACAGGCTTAAGGCAATATATCAACTGGAATGGTGTACCCGGCCTGGTCAAGATCATGGATGCTGCAAGCAGGGTATACAATAACACGGGTGCGCAGGTATTGATGATACGATGAAACGCGGGAGACCGGTGTAACGTCGGAAACTCTCTGCCTCATATGTATCCAATAGATATGTAATAAGAGAGGAAATATGCCGCTGAACGGTGTATCTTATATTACCAGGGATAGTTGCGAATTAAGGACGGCTGATTGCGGTCCCTGTAACCAGCACTGGAAAAAAATCATCCATATTCCCGATCGGATTACCAAAATCGGTGAATTCGATATATACATATGCAGTAAAAGCAAGCTAGGATTTACCAATCCCTATCCATCGGAAGATACGGCATATCTGCTGTACGAGACCAAAGATACGACCGATTTTGATGTGATCAGAGGAAATATTTTTGATAAAATCCAGGACTTCCTGGCTGCGAGGCTGATCAGGAAAATTGTAGCCTCCCGTAGGCTAAATATGAATGCCGTTTTGGACTATTCAACAGGCAACGGCCGTTATGCCGCTACTGCATCGAGGATGTTCCCCTCTGCCAGGGTTGACGCAGTGGATTTCCAGCCTGAAGCTCCTCCCCTGATAAAATGCGGCAGGCAGGCGATAAATTATTACCACGCCGACTCCTTCAGTCGGAACACGCAGAAATACGACCTGATTATTTTAAGACATGTATTGGAGCATGCTCACTATCCGGTCCGGTTATTACATGATCTGGGACAACATCTGACGTCGGCAGGGATACTTTATCTCGAAGTTCCAAATCTGGAATCGGGCTGCGCCGCTGTATTTAAAAAGTACTGGACACCCTACTATGTTCCCCGCCACATTTTTCACTTCACCAGGGAGTCACTTGCCAGAGCAGTTGAACTGGCCGGCCTTGAAGGTGAGCTTCATAAAAAGGAGGGCGGATCAATGGGTATGGTTATGAGCACGTTTACCAATAGGGAGCCATCACACGTCGTGAACAAATTTTTCGCCGTAGTGCTGTATCCGTTACAGATTTCAATAGAATCCGCCCATAATAGCTCGTCTTGTTTCAGCGCTTGCCTGCATAGAAAATAATTCGATCAGTTTGACTTTCTGACAGATGCATAGAGTTCGATCAGCTTCTTTTTCTCCTGCTGCCAGTTATATTTATTTAATGCTGCATTCAAAGCATTCCGACCCAGCCTTTCCCTGAGTTCCGGGTCGTCTCGTAGTTTGATAATGGCCTGCCGCAACGATTCCTCATTATATTCAACCGTCAGACCGATGTCCTCGCGCTCGGTGAACTCGCCGGAGTAGATTCCCCTGGTACAGATAATAGGCCTGCCACAGACCATGGCTTCAAAAAGCTTGTTCGGCGTGCCTATCACATAATCGGGATTGGTCGTATCGAACATGCAGAAAATAACGTCGGCTTGAGCAGTCATGGACAGAACCCTGTCCACCGGGACCCGCCCCACGAACGAGACATTAGGATTAAGCCGGCATTCTTCTCTGATAGATTCGACATATCCCACCTCACCGATGCCTCCCACGATGCAGAAAACGTCCCTTAAATCTTTCACTGCGTGTAAAAGCTGAGGTAAAGCCCGCGCCTTATGCAATGTGCCGATATACAGCACGGTGAATCTGCCTCCGTTGTCCGGCGGCCGGTACTCGGTTAGCTGCAGTTGTTTGCAGTTCATAATGACCGCTACCGGCCTGTCCGTTATCTTCCTGAGGCACGTCTGCATTATGTCGCTGACTGCGATGATAACATCCGCCTTAGCCACCCAGCGCTTCTCCAGCAGCTCAAATCCCCTGGCTATCCAGTGTTGAAAGGACGCCTGCATCATGTAGCCGTACATATCGCGTGCATCATAGACCAGCGGGATGGCAAGTTTACGTTTGAGCCGTATCCCCACCGGTATAGTGTCGAGGAAATGGCAGTGTATGGCATCGAAGGCGCTCCTTTTATGCAGGTACATCGCTTCACGATAAGCCGCTTGCTGCCACAGCAGCAGGTGAAGTGCATGCCAGGGCGGCACGCCCAGTCCGCAGCGGGGCGGCAGGGATATCCTGGGGCAGATGACTTCGATACCGTCCAGAAATTCCCTGTACGGATTCTGTTTGAACCTGTCCCACCCGATGACGCTCACCCGGTGCCCCGCATCTATCAATGCCCGTGCTTCGTTATACAGCCGGGGGTCTGTGGTTACATTGCTGGATACCACCATCAATATATGCATAAGATTCCAACCATCAAGCGCATAACGACACAGTCATTCTCAGGAAAACATTTTCCTCATCCAGAGCTCAAGGTTCAGCGGCTTCCAGACGGCTGAAACGCCGTCAGTACCTCCCTTATCCAGATGCCGATCCAGATTCTCCAGTATTTTCTTATTATTCAGATAGGTCGCTGCCCTGAAATTATTGCTGGCGAACACTTCCCGTATACTGTCCCGGTTCAGCCTCATCCAGGCGGCCTCCGGAGTGGAAAATCCCAGCTTGTCTTTACGCCACCTGATAACCTCCGGCACCAGCCCCTCGGTGCTGACTCTTAAAAGGTACTTGGTCCATCCGTCATGGATTTTGTAGCAGGCGGGAAGTGAAAAGGCATACTCCACCAGCCGGTAATCGACGAAGGGAGTCCGCGTCTCAATTGAAAACGCCATCGAGTTCCTGTCTTCGTACCTGAGCAGCTCTTTGAGACCGTATTCCATCTCGCTTGTCCAGAGAGCGGTCTGAAGGTTGGTCTCGACCTTCGGTTGATCCTCAGACCCGTACTTCACCCGGAAGGCACTGTTCATCATGCCCGTATCCTGCATATTCAGCACGCGTCCCCTGATCACGCTGCCCAACAGCCACTTTCTCAGGGAGGCAGGCAATACATTGAACAAGGGAAGCAGGAAGGAGAAGGATGAGAAAACGGGATTCTGAATGTTCCTGCGGATCAGAGTGGACTCCCGCCGGTATTCTGCCAGCTGCCCCGCATACAGCAGCTGGGCCAGGTAGGCATTGAAATACGTGGGATACCCGGCCAGCAGCTCGTCCGCGCCCTGTCCGTCCAGCAGCACCGGCACACCGATCTCGCGGGCCAGGCGCATCACGTTCCACTGCGCATATACGCTGGTGGAAGCGAACGGCTCCTCCTGGTGCCAGATCAGGTCTTCTATCTCCTGCCAGAACTTCTCTCCCGAAGGGAAGACGCAATGCGAGTCGACGCCGGTAGCCCTGACCACCTCCTGAATATACGGCCTTTCGTCGCAGGATGAGGATTCATAACAGGCGCTCACGGTCTTCTGCCGCTCTCCGATAACCTGGCGGCTACAGCCGCCGCTTTCGATCAACATGTTGATCATGCAGACGATGGCGGATGAATCGATTCCACCCGACAGGCAGGAGCCTACAGGCACATCGCTGCGCAGCCTGATACTCACAGCACTCTTAAATATATCTGAAAAACGGTCAGCATAATCCCCCAGCGCTTTATCATCGAAATGACCGGCTTTCCTGGTATACGCCAGGTTGTAATATTTCTCAAACTGCAGCCTGCCCTTACTCAAGATAAGATTACATCCCGGCTCGAGCTGTTTAATATCACGGAAGAAGGTATCCGCCCTGCCTTCGCTGCGGCCGATAGCCAGATACTTGTAAATGGTCCGGTCTTCTGGCCCGGTTTTAACGAAAGGAAACTGCAACAGGGCCTTTATCTCCGAAGCAAAGGCGAAATCAGTCCCGTTCCAGTAGTAATAAAAGGGCTTCACGCCGAACCTGTCGCGGCTGCAGAACAGCTCGCTCTTGCGATTGTCCCAGAGGGCGAAAGCCCACATACCGTTGAATTTACCTAGGCAATTACGTCCCCATTCTTCATAAGCCTGTAAAATGACCTCGGTATCGCTCTGCGTTGCGAAGCTACGACCCCTGCTTTTAAGTTCCTCCCGTAACTCAATATGGTTGTATATTTCCCCGTTGTAGACGATCCAGAGCGAGCCGTTTGAGTTGCACATCGGCTGATGTCCTGCCGGAGATAGGTCAACAATTGACAGGCGCCTGTAGCCGAAAGCCAGGTTAAAACCACCGGCCCCTGCATCAACGGACTGTATTTCGCATTGTGGTGAATACGGGTATTTGCTCACGCGGACGGCGTCCGGCGTATCTTTGCCGCCCGCCGTTATGTGGGCATTATTGCGTGTATTGATCAGTATATAGCCCTCGTCATCCGGTCCGCGGTGTTTGATACTATCGGTCACCCTGCATAGTATATTGGCATCCGCTAATGTACCCTTAGAATCTAAGCAACCGACTATTCCACACATTTGGGATAATTACACCCTCGTATTCAAGTTATCCGACGATCGAATCCTTAAAACGCTTAATACTAATTATCTTGTTTGAATATGGCCTCAACTTTCTTATATAAAGTGTATAGATTTATTTTCAGCAATAATCTGTAGATAAAGTACCGCAGACGGCTGCTCATATAAGTAATACTTGCGTATATATAAGGATATTTTTCACGTAGTTGTAATCTCTGAAAATTCCTATCTGTTACGCAAGAACCGTCACCTGTTACAACCGACACGGTTTTCACGTGTTCAGCCACCTGTCCTACAAGTTTTTTATATGTATATGATCCAGATTCAACAATATCTCTGTATGCGTTATCAGCAATACGCTCACAATATTCCTTGTCCGCTACTTGTTTTATAACATCGGGGATATTACTCCAATCTTTTTTAATTTCAATATAATGTGCACCCGGTTTGAGAATTCCCCCATATTCACCTTCAACCAACGCCTGGCACGTTCGTGTGATACACGCCTCAAAGTGCCTTGGAGATACTGCGAATAGTTCCATATTCCCATCCAATCCTGGGAAGCAAGCCCTCTCCACCTCTTCAAAAGCTGACTGAGGATGTTTGCGAACATATTTTTCCGTCTTTCTCTTTATACTACCGTCGGCATCGAGTAAACTGGCGCCGCCTTCACATCCTAAAACAACCCTGCAGTTTGATAAGAATTCATACCATTTATCACCGTGAAATACATGTTTTTCATTATTTGATAAATCGAAGTTTAGACTGCCCTTACAGGAAGCGTTCAAGAATTTTTCAGTTAACTGCCATTTCAACTGTCCGTGTCGTCCCAACCAATAAGGCGCTTTCCACGCCCTATATCCTATATCAATCGATCTGGACATATGTGGCTTATAGTATTTAGACGCCTTGACAACAGAAGAGTCATCAATGTATCCGGGGAAAACAGTGAAACAATAGTCCAGTCCAGATTTGTCTTTGGGATAAACTCTATGAAATTCTGATTCCGGCAGACAGGTAAAAACTGTTTTAACACCGGTATTAATGAAAAACTTGTTGAGGCTTTCCGTATTAAGGAATTCGTCCTGCGGCAGGGCAATTTTGTATCCCTTTAACCGCTTAAACAGGTAATACTGATCGAGTATTTCCCTGTCGGCCCATCTGAGGGCAAGAAATGTATTATGAAATACGATTAAATCGAAGTCGATATCAAATATATATTCTGGTATGCCGTATGCAACATTCAAATAATAAGACTTCGCATCGGCATATTTGAAAAATGAATACAGGTGCTCACTAATCGATGCCCTGTCGATTGCCCCCTCTATTCTATAAATTACGAGGGTTTTCATTTTTCATCTTGTCATCATGCTTGGCGATCGTTGCATCAATTAATTTGAGGTTAATTTTTGTCCACAGAATCGTTTTTTCTAAACCATCTTTCAGGCTAATGTTAGCCCGAAAACCAAGGTATTTCTCAGATTTCACAGTGCTGCCAAAACGTTTACCAGAATTATCCCAGCTTCTCCTCGGTAAATTAGTAAACCCGGCCTTATTTCCCGTAAGCTCATTTATCATTTCAGCTAGAGTTAAAATAGATGTTTCTTTTCCGCTGGCCAGGTTGTATACATCACCAGCCTCGCCTTTTAATGCGCAGCCTATAAGCCCTGTACATATATCCTCTATATATATGAAATCACGACTATCCTGTCCTACATTTTCAAGGGGCAAAGGTATGCCTTTTAAGGCTTTGTATATGAAAGTTGGCGTAACATTTCGCCATACCGTTGCTGGCGTACCTCTCCATTGGCCTGCACCTAATATTTCCCCGGGTCCGTATACGTTTTGAAAACGCGCTCTTACAGCTGGCAAGTGGTATTGCTTCTGATAATAAACCGAGTAAAATTCCCCGATGATTTTTGAAATAGAATACGGGCTGTCCTGCCTGATCTCGATCGGATCATTTTCTGTGGTAGCATCAGCTTTAGCATGCGTTTTCCTGGCTACGGAACACCCTGCGGATGAATAAACAACTTTTTTCAGTCTGGTGAAATCCTTTATTCTTTCATAAAGTTTCAGAGTGGTCAGCGTATTATTTTCATGATCAGCCATAGGATTCTTTATTGAACTCTGATTACCATGGTATGTTGCTAGATGGAAAACATAATCAAATTCATCTTTAATGCCAACCAGGATTGAATCGTTGGTTATAGACCCATGAATAAAATTTACGCACGAATGGCGAGGTACGTTGCTTAATTCGGATGATAATAAATTGTCGACAATCGTGATAGTCGCACGTTTGGTAGTGCTCAGTAACATATCCGCGAGATTGCTTCCAACAAAACCTGCGCCACCCACTATCAGAATATTGGAGTTCTCCAATCCGATCAGCCCCATTTGTTATTTCTTGACATCAACAGGTTTCAAGTGCGTGAATGTCTGATTGATTTCATGAGTCCGGTACCATTCAATGGCCTTCCTGACACCTTCATTAAGCGAAGTCGTGGCTTTCCAATTGAAATCCCTGTTTGTTTTTGAAGGATCAAGTAATATCGAATATACATCATCGGGTCCTCTTGGCCGGACCTCTACATCCCTGTCAAGTTGTATATTAAGTGCCTTTAAAGTCGCGTCAAATAGATCCTTAATGGAGCAATCTGTACCCGATGAAATATTATAATAACCTCTATTTCCCACACCGTTGAGAGACTTGATCACAACATCCACTATATCATCTACATAAACGAAATCACGTCGCGTATCCATAACGAAACACTGTTTACCGGTTGTTAATCGCTGATAAAAAGTGGGAAGGGGACCGCTAATATTACGCGGTCCATAACCATTGGCCAGGCGGAATGAGATAAAATCGAGGCCGCTCAATTCGATATACTGTTCACCGCCGGTCTTGCTAATTGCATAACTGCTTCCACCTGGATACCCACCAGAGAACAACGGGTGATTCAGTGTAATGGGTTGCTCCAAAGGGCGCAATCCGTAGCAAAGTGCAGTATGAAAATATATGATCCTTTTTATTTCGCATTTTTTTGCTGCCTTTACAACATTAATAGTGCCGACAACATTGGTCATAGCGTCTTCGAGCCAATTATCAGGATCTTTGTAGGCAGCTGCGGCGTGTACCACATAATTCGGATTAAATGCATCGACCAGTCTATCTACCAATCCCTTTTCTGCGATCGTGCCTTCCACGACTTCCAGATTTCCGTGAGCAACCAAATTATCTCTCCTTCCTGTCTGGAAATTATCTACCACAAGTACATGGTGACCTGCAGCCAACAGCCTCTCTGCTATATGAGACCCTATAAATCCTGCCCCACCAGTAATCAGGACATTCATCTCATTCACTCCTTCAGTAAATCCTTGTAGATATGGGCTTTATCATGGAATTCCTGTTGCCATAACTCTAATGATAGCAGTCCCCAGAGCTTACGACTGAACTTTTCCTCCCTGTCTAATAAAGAGACGATGTTAAAGTGTGGATTCAGATACTCTCTGTGCTGTGCCCTTTCGCTATTAAATATATCGAATATGAATCCATGGAGATCACCCTTCATCCATTCGGTCAGTGGCACAGGAAATCCCATTTTATCATTTCTATTAATAATGCTTTCGGGCAATACCTCTTTAAAAGCTTCCTTCAATAAATTTTTAAGTCTCCCGTCCTTAAATTTTACATTCGAAGGAACTGTCGCCGCAAATTCTATCAGAGGATGATCCAGTATCGGTACACGTGATTCAAGGCTGTGTGCCATGCTCATCCTGTCTTCGACCTGGAGCAGCGCCGGCAGCAGGGTCTTGAAATCGAAGTGGGTCATACTGTCAAAATAGGACTCTTTTTCAACGTTCTTAGTAATAAAAATCGCTCTAAACAAATCAAATGCTGAATAGTTTTCCATCAATTCCCAGTTGATCTCTTCCCTGAGATCATTTGCCCTATTAATTAACCTGAAGTAGCGCCGATCCATCGATTCAAACAAACCATCACGCCAGAATTCTTTCATGAGCGGTTTATACGCCTGAAGTGTCCTCAAGTTCGGAATAATTGATTCATAAGTGACAATATAATTACCATTATGTAATGTACCGTCAATAGCTCCGACAATACACTGCTCAAAATAAGCCAGCAGATATCGCGTATAGCCGCCGAAGACCTCGTCACCACCTTGCCCTCCCAATACTACCTTGAGATTATCTCCGGCTACCTTGGATACCATATACTGTGGGAACGAACCAGGACCCGCTACAGGGTAATCCAGATGGTAAATTACATTTCTAATATTCTCAATGAAATCACGACTTCCGATATCAATCTGATAAAGTGTCATCCCGTGGCTCTGTGCAACCTCACTTGCATAGGCAGACTCGTCATAATCTCGACTTACGGTAAATCTACCGTTAAAAATCTTGAATTCACCGGAAGGCTGTGCACTTCTGCCTAATATCGCTACGAGACTGGAATCAACGCCTCCGCTAACGTATGCGCCAACCGGGACATCGCTTCTCATATGCAACTGCACCGAGATTTCGAGCAATTCTTTCATTTTACTGAGAAAATATGAGTCCGTATGATCCCAATCAATTACATAGTTTATATCCCAATACTTTATTTTCTGGATCCGGCCCTCTTTTATAAGAAGATAATGTCCGGGCAAAAGCTGCTTTATACCTGAGAACATTGTTTTATCTCCAAGGCATAGTTGGAATACAAAATAGTCCTTTAAACCGTCAAGATCAGTCTTTATACTAGACAGGAAAGGCAATAAGCTCTTGGCCTCGGAGGCAAAATAGAAGCAATCGCCATCATTCATATAGTAAAATGGCTTTATACCGAAACGGTCTCTGGCACAAAAAAGCTGCCGTTTCTTCTCATCCCAAATTGCGAGGGAAAACATCCCTCTCAAATGTTGCAGGCAATCTACCCCCCACTTTTGATAGGCCGCAAGTATGACTTCTGTATCAGATTTCGTTTGAAACCGGTAAGATGAGGCCAGTTGTTCCCTTATTTCGAGAAAGTTATATATCTCCCCGTTGTAGCATATGCAGTTACCTGAATCATCGCGCATGGGCTGATTACCAGTAACCAGATCAATAATAGAAAGCCGCCTGTGACCATAACCGATATAACCTTCGGGATGAATCCAGATTGAATCAGAATCAGGTCCACGATGACTCTGCAGCCGGTTCATAAGACTTAGCCTATTACTCAGCCTGCTGATTGTTTGATATTTATTAGATAGTATCCCGGCAATTCCACACATGTTCTAAACCATCACAAACGAGATATTTTATACACGCCCCCAATACCTGCGTGTTTATCAATATACATTGGAAATCCCTCATCATTCAATTTTAAACTAAGTAGAAAATTCCTGTGCTCGATCGCTAACCGTTCATCCCTGATAGCTTTACTAATATATTTACGGAACCATCGAAGCTCTGACTGGCTGAAATATCCTCCCTTGTATTCAGCTGAAAGACCAGCCTTCTCACACAATACAACAAAGTCCTTGCTCTTGTAGCATTTTGAAATAGGGCACTGCTCTCCATCAGTACTTTTAGAAAAAGCTTCTCTTATATTCATTGTTAGGTGTTTACTATCAACTATCATACCCAAGTAAGCTACATATATGGAGTGAACCCCTACGACTGGACAGAACAGGTTAGAACAGTCTGACGGGTTTCCTCCTTTTTTTGTAGTTCCTGCACCAGTTCTT
>JAFGHL010000015.1 GCA_016930155.1 Dehalococcoidia bacterium
AGCATGCGGGCAATCGAGTTCCAGCGCTTGGGCGACAGCTCCTTAATCAGCGCCTTCTCCTGCATGGCTGCGCTCCTAGCCAGCGAAATTAAAAGGCCTAGCAGCAACGCAACTAGGGCAAACAGGCCAAACCTTAGTCCGTCTTCCAGATTGACAACTTCGGAAATCGTCCTGGGCAGCACAGCAACCAGGAAGATTAACCAAGTCAACAGCGTACCGCGCAGGCCGTAAACAATACTGGCATAAATAATAGGTATTACGAATATAAAGCTTAACACCAGCAGGGCAGCCCCATGAGCCGCCACAATATCATCACTCCAGGGGAACCAGCCTGTAATATCAATGAAGTTGGCATTAAAGAGAACAATGAATAAGTCCATGATGAAGGCGATAATCCAAATGTGAATGTTTCTCTGAACATTCACTGCCAGCTTCCTGGATATGTTTGCGCTGTCCTTCATCTTTCGCTTGCTGAAATAAAGCTACCTGGTATCGTCGATAGTGAGAAAGCCCGACCTCAGTCCAGAGGTGACCGCCTCGGTGCGGGAGCCCACACCCAGCTTGGTAAAAATATCAGCGAAATGCCCCTTCACAGTTCGCAGATTAATGCCAAGGTCAGCCGCTATCTCCTTGTTGGACATACCGGATGCCGCCAGCTTGAGCACCTCCAGTTCACGCACAGAAAGCTTCTCCCCACCATCCAGCTTTACGGACTTGAACGGGTAGCGCGAGGCCTGACTGACCAGCTTCCTGCCGATGTCCGGCGATAGCACCATGTCGCCGGCTGCCACAGCCCTTACCGCCTGCACTACTTCCTGTCCGAACACACTTTTCACCAAGTAGCCAGAGGCGCCGGCCTGCATAATACCCCTAATGCTCTGATCATCATCCAGCACGGTCAGCATCAATACGGATATGGCAGGATATTTTTCCTTGATTTTTGTGGTAGCCTCCAGTCCGTTCATGCCAGGCATGTTATAATCCATCATCACCACGGCAGGGGTAAGCCTCCCCACCATCTCTATGGCCTGCTCGCCGTTGCCAGCTTCACCAACGATGCAGATATCCTCCTCTTTTTCCAGTATGCTCCTGACCGCCTGGCGGATAAGAGGATGATCATCAACCAGCAGCACCTTTATTGCCGCCGTCATGCTCTCGCTTGGCCTTTCTATTACATGGTCACTCATTACAGTCAATTATTGTACTCCGCCTGGAAAAACATTCACAAAAACGTATCTTTGGGACGGGTACTTTAGTACACCAACCCTGTACTTCCGGCCGAAGTTCGTACCATGGTACGTTCCGGGGCCTCTTGTAGTTCAACTGTCCCGCGGCTAAACTCTAACGCCAGCGGCCACCAGCCGTGGAGAAAAATTATGAGTATATTAGAAACAGGAACCCTGACACAGAACTGCGATAGGCTAGACGAGTTGATGCAGCGTAAGGAACAGCAGCTGTCCGGGGGCGGAACGGAACGCATCGAGGCGCAGCACGCTAAAGGTAAGTTGACAGCCCGTGAGAGAATAGACCTGTTTCTGGACGCAGGGAGTTTTGAAGAGATTGACTCATTCGTCCTGCATAAATGCTCTCATTTCAAGATGCACGAGCAGAAGTACCTAGGCGATGCCGTTATTACAGGCTACGGGAAGGTCAACGGGCGCCAAACCTTTGTTTTCGCCCAGGATTTCACCGTATTCGGTGGTACACTATCGGTCGCTTCCGCCGGGAAGATTTGCAAGCTGATGGAGATGGCAGGCAAGGTCGGGGCGCCGATTATCGGCCTGCTCGATTCGGGCGGGGCGCGCATCCAGGAAGGCGTCGACAGCTTGGCAGCCTGCGGGGATATATTCACGCTCAATACACGCTATTCAGGCGTTATTCCTCAGATATCGGTAATACTGGGCCCCTGCGCGGGTGCCGCCGTCTATTCACCGGGCCTGACCGATTTTATTTTTATGGTCAACGGCGTCGGCCAGATGTATATCACCGGACCCAACGTAATCAAGTCCGTGACCGGCGAACAGGTCACCTTCGAACAACTCGGTGCCGCAGACGTGCATTACACCAAAAGCGGCAACTGCCATTTTATCGCCGATAGTGAGCAGGAATGCCTTCAGATGGTCAGACGGCTGCTCGGCTTTCTTCCTCAAAGCAACCGAGAAAACCCCCTGACTGGAGAAGAGGCCTTGGATGCGAATACTCCAGATGAAGATCTGCTTTCACTGGTGCCCGCCGATTCACACAGGTCATACGATATGAAAAAGGTCATCAACAGGATAGTGGATGAGGGTGATTTCATGGAGGTGCACGCTGGTTTCGGTCAGAGCATGATCACGGGGTTTGCCCGGTTGGGAGGTATGAGTGTCGGCATTGTGGCGCAGCAGCCCAAATACGCTGCCGGGGCTATAACCGTGGACTCGGCTGATAAAGCCGCACGCTTCGTGCGTTTCTGTGATTGCTTCAGCATCCCAATCATAACACTGGTGGACGTGCCGGGATATATGCCCAGCGTGGACGAGGAATACAGGGGCATCATACGCCACGGCGCTAAACTGCTTTTCGCATATTCGGAAGCAACCGTGCCCAAGATCTCGCTGATCCTGCGCAAAGCCTATGGCGGCGCCTATGTAGCCATGAGCAGCAAGAGCCTGCGCACCGACATTAACCTGGCCTGGCCCGGCGCCGAGATAGCGGTCATGGGACCGATGGGCGCTATCAATATCCTCTACCGCAGCAAAATGGATAGGGCTGATGATCCTGAAGCGATGCGTAAGAAACTTGCCGAAGAATATAGCGGCGAATTCGCTAACCCGTACATCGCCGCATCCAACGGCCACCTGGACGACGTTATCGATCCCAGGCTGACCAGGTCCAAGCTAATCCGGTCACTCAAGCTGCTGAAAAACAAGGTCGACACCAACCCTCCGAAAAAGCACAGCAATATTCCGCTTTAAATCTGATTAGGCCAATTCAATCTAAGGCATAAGATTTCATGATAAAAAAATATAAACAGGAGTGTAGAATGAACGTATTAGAAGAAGTAAAAAATGCCATCATCAAGATCCAGCCCGGCATCGATGCCGCCAAAATTGTCCCTGAAGCCAGGTTCAAAGAGGACCTTGAGATAGATTCACTGAGCAAAGTGGAGATGGCACTGGCCCTGGAGGATACGCTGGATATGGCCCTGCAGGATGCGGAACTGGAGGATATCAAAACCATACAGAACGTCATCGATTTGATCGAATCTCGCCTCAAGGTCCGCAATGCCTAACCGTGTTGGCGTAACCGGCTACGGAGCAATTACGCCCCTGGGACTCAACGCCGCAGATACCTGGAAGAATCTGGTGGCCGGCGTCTGCGGCGTCGGCTTGATCAGCCTTTTCGACACTACGGACTTTGATATTAAAACCGCCGCAGAAGTGAAAGACTTCAACCCGGTCGACTTCATGGATCCGGCCACCGCCCGCTATTCGGACAGGTATTCACAGTTTGCACTGGCAGCCAGCCTGCAGGCCATCCAGATGGCCAGACTGAAGGTCGATGATTCCAACAGGTACGACATCGGCATTGTGATCGGCAGCGGGGTCGGTGGCATCGGGTCGCTATCACAGCAGCTCAATGTGCTGTCAGCCAGGGGGCCCAAACGGGTCAGTCCCTTCATGGTGCCCATGATGATACCGGATAGCGCACCCGCCCAGGTTTCAATAAAGACCGGCATTATGGGGCCGAATTTCAGCATCGCCTCCTCCTGTGCCACCGGTGCCGATGCCATTGGACTGGCTTACCGGCTGATCAGGAACGGCGAAATTGGAACCATGATAGCCGGCGGTGCCGATGCGGCTGTGACCCCTATCGGGATCGCCGGTTTCACCCAGGCCGGGGCGCTTTCCAGAAACCCCGACCCTCTCAAAGCCTCCAGGCCTTTCGATAAGTACCGCGATGGCTTCATCACGGCAGAAGGCGCAGCCATACTTGTGCTGGAAAACATGGAGCAGGCACAGGCACGCGGCGCACGCATACTGGCAGAGATCGCCGGATATGGCGCTACTTCAGACGCTTATCATATCACCAAGCCGCTTGAGACCGGCGAGGGTGCAGCTAAAGCCATGGAGCTCGCCCTCAAGAGTGCCTCTATTAGCACAGTCGACTACATCAACGCACACGGCACGTCAACCCATTTTAACGATCTCAGCGAAACCATGGCTATCAAGAAACTGTTAGGTGAAGCCGCCTATAAAATACCGATCAGTTCGACAAAATCTATGCATGGCCACATGCTGGGCGCTGCCGGCGCTGTTGAGGCCATGATCTGCTGCCACGTTGTCCAGGAAGGAATCATTCCGCCAACAATCAACCTCGATAATCCCGACCCGGGATGCGATCTCGATTACGTACCCAATACTGCGCGCAGCGCTAATGTGCATACGGTCATGTCCAACTCGTTCGGATTTGGCGGCCACAACTCGGCGATCATTATCTGCAAATATCAGGATAAACAGAGATAAAGAATAGATGAACATATACGGGCCGTCCGCTGGCGTCGATATCATTGAAATTCAGCGTATCCATCAGGCTGTGGAGCGCTGGCAGGACACCTTCCTCAAACGTATTTACTCAGAAGCAGAGCTGACATATTGCAGGGAGATGTACGGCAGCCTAGCCGCCCGCTTCGCCGCCAAGGAAGCAGTAGTTAAAGTGCTGGGCGCCGGGGCTACGGGACTGAGCTACCGAGAGATCGAGATATTGTCCACAGCAAATGGGGCACCTTATGTGAAACTGCACGGAAATACATTAAATCAGGCCGGCAAACTCGGCCTCAGGGAGGTATCTATATCAATGTCGCATTGTAAAGAATACGCTGTAGCTTTTGCGGTGGGCCATGCTGTATAAAACCCCCATCTGCAGCCTGCTCGGCATAAAATATCCTGTTATACAGGGAGGCATGGCGTGGATAGGCACTTGTGAACTGGCCTCCGCCGTCTCCGAAGCAGGGGGACTGGGGATTATTGGCAGCGGCCACGCCCGACCGGAATGGTTGAGAGAACAGGTCCGGCGGATGAGGGAACTTACCGATAATCCTTTCGCGGTCAATCTGATGGTCGTCTCACCTTTCCTCAAGGACAACCTCAGAATGATCATCGAGGAGCGGGTCCCCGTAGTTACTTTCGGCGCCGGCAACGCCGGCGGCTATATACCCATGCTAAAAGAATCAGGCATCAAAGTAATGCCGGTGGTGTCGGCTGTAGCCCTCGCTATACGCATGGAAAGGCTCGGTGTAGATGCAGTCATCGCCGAGGGCATGGAGTCCGGCGGACATATCGGCGACACGGCCACCTTTCCGCTTATACCTCAGATAGTCGACGCTGTTAAAGTACCCGTTATCGCAGCGGGAGGCATCGCCGATGGCCGCGGACTGGCAGCGGCGATGGCGCTGGGAGCGCAGGCCGTGCAGATGGGTACACGCTTCGTCTGCTCAACTGAATGCATCGCCCATATTAATTATAAGGAACAGATCGTCCAGGCACGCGACCGTTCCACCAGCGTGACCGGAGCGACTACCGGGCATCCCGTACGCTGCCTCACTAATAGGTTCAGCCGGGAGTTCTCAGCCCTGGAAAAATCCGGCGCCTCCATGGAGGAGATGGAAGACCTGGGCAAGGGCAGAATGCACAGCGGTGTCATCTCCGGCGACATCGAGCAAGGTTCTCTAATGGCGGGGCAGGTGGCAGGACTGATCAAAGATATCAAGCCGGTTAAAACCATCATTGAGGATATCATTGAGGAAGCCGGTAGCGTAATCAAAAAAATCAGCAGCGCAAGCTGCCAGGAAGTTGCACCATGACACACAGCAAAATAGCTTATGTTTTCCCCGGCCAGGGATCGCAGGCGGTCGGCATGGGTCAGGACATTTATTCACGTTTTCCCTCCGCCAAAGCCGTATATGATATTGCTGATGAAGCGCTGGGCTTTTCCCTCTCTGGGCTGTGCTTTGAAGGGCCTGAGGAGGAGCTTACTAAGACGATCAACGTACAGCCCGCTGTGATGATCACCAGCCTAGCCTATCTGAATGCAGCCCGGGAACAGGCAGGGGACAATCTGCCCCCGCCGGACTTTATGGCCGGGCATAGCCTGGGACTGTACACAGCGCTGGCGGCCGCCGAAGCGCTCAGCCTGACCGATGCAGTAAAGCTGGTACGGGAGAGGGGCCGTCTGATGTACGAGGCAGGGCAGTCACAGCCCGGCAGCATGATGGCTGTGGTAGGCGCAGATAACGCGGTAGTAGACGATCTATGCAGGACAACCGGCGTGCAGGTCTCCAACCTCAATTCACCGGGCCAAGTGGTCGTCAGCGGCACGCTGGCGGACCTCGATGAGTTTACAAAGCAAGCCGGGGCCAGGGGCATCCGCCGCATGATATCACTCAAAGTAAGCGGCGCCTTTCACTCGCGTCTGATGCAACCCGCCGCAGAGGGGCTGAAAAAGGCGGTTAATCAATGCCAGCTTAGAACGCCCAAATTCCCCGTTATATCCAACGTGACAGCAGAAGTGCTCGGCAGTACCGGGGATATCAAAAGCGAACTCATCGGGCAGATCACCAGTTGCGTGCTCTGGCAGAAATCGGTGGAGAATATGGCCGCCGCCGGAGTGTCATCCTTCTACGAGATCGGCCACGGACAGGTGCTGAGTGGACTAATCAAGCGCATCAAGCCCGATCTGCAGATCATACACGCAGCCGACCTCATCAAGGTCGCAAGCTGATTTTTATACCGGGAGCCGTCATGCCAGTTGATTTCATTAAAGAAGATAAAACAGCCGTCATTACTTTAAACCGGCCGGAGGCATTGAACGCCTTCGACCCCGAACTATCAGGGGCCTTCAGCGAGGCCCTAGTAAATTTCATGAACGACGACAGCCTTTGGGTGGGCATTATCACCGGCGCAGGCAATGCTTTCTCCGCCGGGGCGGATATTGCTGCACTGCTACCCGCCATTAAGAAAAACTCGGACGAGCAATTTAAAAAAGCCCCCAATATCATGCGCGGTTTGAGCATATGGAAGCCACTTATCGCCGCAGTCAACGGCGCGGCGCTGGGCGGTGGACTGGAACTGGTGCTGGCCTGCGATCTCCGCATAGCTACGGAGAACGCCATGTTTGGCTTTCCCGAGGTGACGCTGGGTCTGGTACCCGGCTGGGGAGGCACGCAGAGGATCACCAGGGCGGTGCCTTCCGCAATTGCGGCCGAGCTGCTTTTCCTGGGACGCCCCATCAGCGCTGCCAGGGCCTTGCAGACCGGCCTGGTCAACAGGGTGGTGCCGCGCAGCGACCTCATGACAGCCGCCAAGAGCATGGCTGCCGGACTCTGCAGATGCGCCCCGCTGGCGGTCAGGGTAGCCAAACAGGCCATGGTGCAGGGACTTGATATGCCGCTGGAGAAGGGGCTGGACCTGGAGAAGTCGCTCAACGACTATCTGGTTACTACCGAGGATTTCAACGAAGGTTGTGCAGCGCACCTGGAGAAAAGAAAGCCCACCTTTAAAGAACGCTGAGAAAGCGATGACAGGAGAATTATGGACAGTTTAAATATTAGGAAAATTGGAGTAGCGGGCTGTGGCCTGATGGGCAGCGGCATAGTCGAGGTCACGGCGGCAGCCAGCTACGAAGTAACAGTGCTGGAAGCTAACCCAGAAATTTTAGAGAAGGGTAAAAAAATGGTGGAAGGCTCGCTGGCCATGGCGATACGCCGCGGCAAGCTGAGCGAGGAGGATAGGCAGACCATCACTGGCAGGATCAAATATACTCTACAGATGGAAGATTTCAGCGACTGCGGCCTGGTGATCGAAGCAGTAACCGAGAACATGGAGTTAAAAAAACAGATCTTCGCCGGGCTGGATAAGGTCTGCCGTGAGGATGCCATTCTGGCCACCAACACATCCTGTCTCTCGGTCATCGATATTGCATCGGCAACAGGCCGCATGGATAAAGTGCTGGGCCTGCATTTCTTCAATCCCGTGCCTGCCATGAAACTGTTGGAGATCGTTAAGACCATTGCTACCAGCGATGAGACGGTCGAGATGTCCAGGGCCTTCGGGCAGAGCATCGGCAAGTCTGTGGTCATGGCGCCCGATATACCCGGCTTCATCGTTAACCGCCTTTTAATGCCCTTTTTCCTGGAGGCAATCCGACTAATGGAATCCGGACAGGCCAGCAGGGAGGACATCGACCGTGCTGTCATGCTGGGACTCAACCATCCCATGGGGCCGCTCAAGCTGGCCGATTTCGTGGGGCTGGACACGGCCTGTTTCATATCGGAAGCCATGTACAAAGAGATGAGCGACGCCCGCTTTGCACCGCCCATTCTGCTTAAGAAAATGGTTACGGCGCGCCGCTATGGCCGCAAGACCGGCAGAGGATTTTATAATTACAGCTAAGCTTTCGACAGGAGCGCATACATGATTATTGCAGTAGACGCATCAGGCGGTGATTACGCCCCGCACGAGATAGTAAAAGGGGCAGTGGAAGCCTCCGCTGAATACAACCTGGAGGTCGTTTTGCTGGGCAGCAGCGAGGTGATCGAAAGCCTGTTAAAACAGGAACCTCAGACAGCTATGGTCAGCGTGGTTCACGCTAGGCAGGCCATCACCTGCCACGAGCACCCAGTGCAGGCCGTCCGCAGCAAGCCCGACTCATCCATTGTGAAAGGAGTCGTCCTTGTTAAGGAAAAGTCAGCGGATGCCTTCGTCTCAGCGGGCAACACGGGGGCGGTGTTGGCCTCCTCATACCTGTTGCTGAAGAGGCTGCCGG
>JAFGHL010000016.1 GCA_016930155.1 Dehalococcoidia bacterium
CCGAAGGACTCCCAGGCCTCGATCTCAAACACCATATTTTTCTCAAACGGCCTGTCCAGCACCTGCAGTGGACCGAAGAGGTGCTGCTCCTCGCATTCCAGCCCGATGCTGTGGCCGATAGCCATGGTCAATCCCTCTGGCTTCAATTTTTTATAGAAAGTATCGGCCTCCGTGTTTAGCTGTTTAATATTCACACCGGGTTTGACGTTTTTTTCGTAATACTCCTGCAGCACTATGAGGCGATCGATAATCTCCTTCGCTTCCGAGGGAACAGCTCCGATGACAGCGTGACGGTTAACGTCGGAGACGTATCCTTTATAAACCGCGCCAAAATCGAAGCGGCAGATATCACCCTTTCTAACCACTGTGCCGATGCCCGGCGCCTCGGGATCCGATTCACCTATGCTGTGCGTCAGATGGTCCCATCCCTCGGCGCCCTCCTCAATAATTGTTTTGCGCGCCAGCAACAGAAAATCATTATCCGTCATGCCTTCCCTCATAGTTTTGATGCAGGCGGAGACAGCCTTCTCTGTGATCTGGGTAGCCTTTTCAATCAGGTTGATCTCCTCGTCGCTCTTGATCAAACGCATCTCCAGGAGGACATCGTCCGCCGTGACTATTTCTGCAGCGGGATTTTTCTGGACCAGATGGTCAAGCAAATACTTGGGAGCATACGACTCAACTCCGACGCGTTTGCCTTCCAGCCCCCATTTCTTAATCTTAGACATGACGGCACGCGCGGTCTCTTTCTGCCCGATAGTACCCTTGTGATCCGCTATCCATGAGAACTTGTCCACGCTTTGAAAAAGGTCCCAGTTAAACAGCGCAGAACCGCCGTCGCTGTTGACAACCACGACATTGGGATACTGGTTGCTCAGTGCAAATAAAATGGGATTGGGACTGGCGTGCAGTACTGGCATACCACTGGTATAAAAAACATTGACGGGAGAGGTGACAATCATCATTTCCAGGTTATACCTGTGTAGTACCTGCTCCATCCTATTCTTGTTGAAACCAACCGCTTTCACCCGTTTCACCTCCGGCAAGTTCTTATTAATAGGGATATGCTCTGCAAGTTTATGTAAAATACTCTCGGTCCCGGCCTTCTTCTCGACTGCGGCCAGGTCCGAGCGGGTAACGGCTTTTCCGGTCTGGGCAGACAGATATCCCATCAGCACCGCAGTAATCGCGCTCTTAGCATGTTCAGGAGCAAATTCCGGCTCCCTGTTCTCCAATATGCATTGCGCGAAATATTCATCCTCGCAGCGCATGGATATGTTGTAATACGAAGGGAATGGGCCGTGCTCGATATCGGGCTCGTACCACTGGTTTTTATTCTCCCCCATAGCCTCATGGCTGGAATAGATACGCACTGCCTTATCCCACATGTGATTTTCAAGTATTGTGCCTTTGCTACCGTATATCTCCAGGCTGTTGAAAGCAGGCGTAACCTGTGTGAAGCTCACAACCACTTCACCCATGACACCATTGCGGAAGCGGACCAATGCCATGGCATTATCCTCCGCTTTCTCGGGCAAATTGGTAGCCTGTTTGGAAAGCGTCACGTATACGGATTCCACCTGATCGTCAAGGATCCATTCCAGGGTGGCGAACTTATGCGCCCCCATATCCATGAAGGACCCTCCACCCGATTTAATCGGGTCTCCTTTCCATGAATTAGGTTGGGTCATGCCCTCTATCTCGCTGACCCCCTCGTAGGCTCGCACCAGATGGACATCACCGATAAGCCCCTGTTTAATGGCATCGTGAATATACTGATGCGCCGGCAAAAAGCGATGGTTTTCGGCGATCATAAATTTTACTCCAGCATCTTTTGCCGCCTTAATCATGCGGTCGCAATCTTCAGTCGTTGTGGCCATAGGCTTTTCGCATAGAATATGCTTGCCCGCAGCGGCTGCCCGCGCTACGAGGTCGGCATGATGGATGTGAGGCACCATAATCAGCACTGCATCGATGTCACTTTCGAGGAATTTGTCAAGGTCGCTGAAAGCCTGCATCTTATTGGCCCTGTACCTTCTTGCCACTTTTTCCGCATGCTTCTGGTTCTTATCATATACCGCCACAAACTTAAGATTGGGTGAATCCTCACAGGCCGACCTGTGGAAATCCCAGACCGATCCCGCTCCGATGATGCCGAACTTAACATATTTGCCCTTGGTATCCTTGCCCGACTTGCGCTGGGAGGCTGTTTTCTTTTGAGATGCTTCGGCAGTGCCGCCTCCTGGTGCAGGCACCTGCCCGGGCTCCATATCCAGATCCTCCCGTATCAGATCGACCAGAGTGCGAAACTTGATCGCATCGGGCAGGCTACCATCCACCTTCAAGTCACCATTCATATATGCCACGGTGGCATCAACCTGGCCCGTAAAAACGCCGGCGCCCAGCACAGCGTCCATCTCCAGAATTATATCGGGAGCCTCAATATCCCCCTCGCCCATCTCGAAGCTTCCCCCCTGGATGCTCAACCAAAAAGCGGGATAATTCAATAGCCTGAATTGGAACTTGCGGTTGAATCCCCTCACCTCGTCTTTGGTTTCGTCGCAGCTGTTGGCAACCTGCGTGAAAAGCGTTAAGAAATCCCGAAGGTCCTTTAATCCGAAGGTTCCACCTTCAACCTTCTCCAGCATCCGCTGCTTCAGACCTTCATCAATAGGTTGTTTGCTATCTATCTTCCATCCCATGGTACTCTGCCAAAGCCCTCCTTTATGTTAATCGATCGCTTATAAACAGATCATAATGATAATTTTGTCACGTCCAATATAACATAGCACGATATATTCTATTCAAGATAGAATCTCCTGTCGAAAACATACCTGGACCAATATTGACACAAAAGCCAGATATTCATTCATGACTAATACGGCCCAGCTGTTTAAAAATTGATTTAAAATACTGACTACCAGTCGAATTAGTACAGATGATCACCAATTTAGCGTCCGCATATGTCCGTTAGCTTTCAACGAGATATGGTGTTCGATCCGGTAATAATCACATCGCCCCATTTAGACCGGAGGCCCGATCAAACTCAAGATTCTGCATAGTAGTGAAAACCTCTGTCGGTTATCCGTGATTAATCATATAACCCCGCTTGAATTTCCTTCACTGTTTTAAGTATTTCCCTCATGTTCTCCACCGGCATGGTAGGCTGAAACATGTGTGTCACGCCGAGTATATGTCTACCGTGAATTTTTCCGATACGGTAACTCTGCAGGATACTTTCCCTTATTTCCTGTGGGCTCATTTGCTCACCAAGTTGCGTATCTATTCCGGTAATGAATGCCAGTCTATCTCCATACTTCTCATAAGCCGATTGAAAATCATTACCTGCCTTGGGCTGAAATGCCTGCAAGGCATCAAGCTCTGCTTCCACATAATAATCGAGGAAGGGAGTTTGGAATCCACAGGAATGCAGGATAGCAATCGCACCGGCATCATGAATAGCCGCTATAATGCGCTTGAGATGCGGGTAAGTGAACTCCTTCCACATCTGCATCGATATCAATGGACGACCTGTATAACCATAGTCGTCATAGATAAATATCATATCAGCGCCATTCTTCACGCAGCAGCGGGCCAGATCTATCGACCAATCACCGAAGCGCTGCATGAACTGCTTGACCTCAACCGGATTATCATATAACGCCATCATGAAAGGAGCCATACTCCAAATCTGAGTGCTGAATAGATCTTGTACTCCGAAGCCTTCCATCATGATACTTGCTCCGGGGTAAGCTTTCCTCACCTTTCTTAACGCACTGAAGCATTTATCATCGGTAAAGTCTGGAAACCTGTAGTCCTTTAAATCTGTGGCCGTCTTGATAGCAGGTTTCTCGATGTCCCAATATATCCCACCCCCCAATCCTCTGACGCTGCCAAAAGCGTCCAAAACCTTGAGCTGACCATTCTCGAAGTAAATACGCTTGACAGTATAACCAGTGCCTACAATTTGAAACGATATATCGGCCCCCAATTCCAGTACGTATATATGATTCCCGTAATCATTGAGAAAGTAAGGCAATGCCCTCCATATATTCGGCGCATTGAACTCACCGCCTCTGTGGTATTTTCTCCACAGGAAATGCGCCAGGAAGTTCCAGTAGATATTATGGCCCGGCTGTATCTCCGTCATCATGCGGCACACTGTGTGTGGGTTAAACCAGTACATTACAGGTACACGATCAACGGGCAAACCTTTGATCGCAGCATGTACACGTTCCTTGGAAGTCATCAGCCCCTTGGGCATATTAACGCGCTCAATCCTCACTGTATTTTCCTCCTCTGCCGATTATTATATTTCACGCGAAATTCTATCCATCAACTATAGCAGCTCCACGCCAACGCATTTTTATCCAGGCCTCATAATTAATTATGAAATGGCATGTTTTGTTTCGAGATCGCTGCGTATCTGCTTATGCAAAGTTTCATCAAGCTTATACCATTGCATGACTATTGCGCCAAGCACGCACAGGATGAATGGCATTACAGTCAACAACAAACGTATCGCCATTAGAGAACCTTCCGACTGTTGAACATTTGGTATATACCCTGAATACTCTAAAGCAAATCCAACGATTAATCCCGATATCGAGCCCGCCGCTTTTATTGTGAAATTATATAGCCCGTATTGAAAACCTTCGCAACGGGACCCGGTTTTCCACTGGCCATAATCGACTGTGTCGGGTGTATTGGATAAAAAGCTCAGGGACAATCCGCAAAAGAAGAACCCTGCAAGTATAAATAAGGGAAGCAGAAATAGTATATTGGGCTCCGAGTTAAAAAAATTAGCGAGTAGCGTCAGACCAAATCCGATAAAACCTATTTGATAGACCAATTTCTTGCCTATTTTTTTGGAGATTATCACCCACAAAGGCATCGAAACTGCGGCAACGGCAAACAGGCAAATAAATGCGATGGGTATAAATGATTCAAACGGTACACAGTATTTAAAAAAATAATTCATAACCATGACGACCATGGTAAAAATGGTAAACTCTATGCAGACCACGGCTATCAATATCAAGTATGGTTTGTTTTGCTTGATCAAACCGAAGCCTTCCTTGAATTTATAGCGGTGCTCAGCCGATACCGTATGCTTTTCGCGGCTTACCAGACCTGTAATAATCCATATTACAGCTACTATGATTCCAATTATTATGGCCAGCTTTGAAAACCCCGACGCTTGGTTTGCGCCATCTGAAAATAAGTTCACCAGCGGCAAAAAGGCCCCGCCTAACAATAACAAAGTAACCATACCGAAGATTTTAGAATACGCCATAATCTTCGTTCGTTCATGTGTGTCCATAGTCATGTTCGGAACCATAGAAAAATAGGGCATGGTGGTAAAGCTTTGGAGAGTCCAGGCAAGCAGCGCGATAACGGTAAAATAAATCTCCTTGCCAATCACAGAGAAATCGGGAACCTGGAAAAGCAGGCTAAAAGAGATGCCCAATGGTATTGCTCCAATCAATATTAACATCCTTTTACTGCGCACAAAATCACTGAGATAGCCCATAAAGAAATCAGCGAAGGCATCCCATGCTCTGGGAATCGCCATTATGAGTCCGCCGACAGCGGGGCTGATAAGCGCCACGTCGGTCAAGAAATACATAAGATAGAAACTGATCGAACTATATACTACCTCACCTGCCATTCCACCTATACCATAACTCAATTTTCCAGAGAACGATACCTCCTCTTTCACTATATCCGCAGTCTTTTTCATAACAACATCCTCCTACATAATCAAAAGGGCCGCATCCAGCCGCCCAGGAAGCGACCAACCGAATCTCCAACTAGTGAAATGTATATGGCAACAGCGTAAATTGACTGATCTGTCACTGATCCGTCATTTATCCATACGTGTGATTGCAAAAGGCCAGTGCCGCCTCAGCCGCCGAGACGGCATCCGGCTCATAGCAGTCAGCGCCGATTGCAGAACAAAATTCAGGTGTAATAGGAGCAGCCGCCCACCATAATTTTCACATTCTCACGTTTGTTATTGGCAGCAAAGATTTTAACGACGTTTTTCATTTCATTCATCGTGGTTGTCAGCATGGCTGAAAGGCAAACGATATCCGCATGATTTTCCTGTGCAGCCTCATAAAATTTCTGCGGGGGTACATCCACACCAAGGTCAATCACTGTCATGCCCTTGCTTTCCAGCATCATCTTGACAAGATTTTTCCCTATGTCATGTAAATCTCCCTTGATAGTCCCAATAACGGCGGTACCCCTGGAAGCAATTCCTGCCGCAATCAGGTGAGGTTTGAGCATTTCGATACCTTCATTCATAGCGCGGGCGGAAATTAAGACCTCCGGAATAAATACCTCGTCGTTTTTAAATTTCTCGCCTATTATGTCCATTCCGGCCATAAGCCCTTCGTTCAGGACTTTCTCGGGTGCAATGCCTTCACCCAATGCCTGCTGAACCAATGCTTTAACCTGTGAAGCCCGTCCTTGCTGAAGTAACTCACTTATATTTGTTAAAATGCTCATGATAATCCCGCCTTACCAACTCATTCATCATATTCCAAAAGCATTGCTAAATATATAAATTTTTTTTGTCTTTTATAATTTTCTTTTGATATTCTGGTCTGTAATAGTGCATATTTTATCGGTCAAGGCATCCTGTCTTCATAAGCGAATATTGCAAGACAGTTATAAAGGCGGGGGTCAACGTCGTAATTATGATGGAACCGCTTCTGGTCTGTTTTCTTCTTCATTTAAGGACAGGTTTTTATCGCAGTGTATTAAGAAGATTGTAGAAGCCGTTCAGGATCAGGATTTTATCAAAATTTGCACTAACTGCGGGAATTCCATTATTAGAAAAGTGGTAGACTCAATCCTTTTAACAGGTGCTTCAGTCTATCGCTTCGGCAACGCCGGCAAAAGAGGCGAGCTGATGAATAATATCCCATTTCACACCACAGCAATGGGAAATGTTGATCCGGCAGGACAATTCCGCAATGGAACCTCCTGAATTCGTGCGCCAGGCTACTCTGGCATATTGAATAATTGCAGCAGATAGACCAATTTTGTTATTTTTCGGGCTATGATATTCCCCATATTGAACATGAAATCAATCGACCGTCACCGATCAATACGAGCAACATCTGTCCTGATACCGGCTGGAAAATGGCCGTACCTTCAGCGTGATATCGTGAAAGATTTCACTTCATTGTGTTCGGGATCGCGAAATACCAGCGTTGCTGCGTCCTGCGCTATGGTTGTATCCACAAAAGCCTGCTGATTTCCCTTATACCAGACGCTGGCCGGCGAAACATATGACCTCTCGGGATCGGGTAAGCCGCCGAAGGCGCCGCAAATTACGTATGTAACATTGTTTTTCTGCAACAATTCGAGCAGGTGGTTATGTCCGCTGAAGACAAGATCGACATCATATTTTTCGAATAATGGCACTAACTTCTCGATCATTCCTTTATCATCGTACCAGTGCCACATGTCCCATACACCGCCGGAGGAATAGTAGTAACAATGGCTCATTACAATGCACCAGTCGTCAGCAGGTATGGTTAAAAGTTGCCCCTCCAGCCAGGCTTCCTGCTCCGGCGTATAGCTATCAATCCCCCATTCAAGATCAAGAAGCAGGAAATGAACATCGTCTACATCGATACGCTGCCAGAGACGGGATCCGGTTTGGATTTCCATCGGTTGGGGTGACATGTATTCCTCATATAAATTAACGCCTCCAAAGAGCGTATCGTGGTTGCCCACAACAATCCTTGTGGGTAGTTTAGAAGTGGTTGAAGAGAACGCTTGGATAGCCTTTTCCCATTGGGCATCGTTAAAGCCATGCTCAACCAGATCACCGAGGAAGAAGAACATCCGATAGTTATGCTCGGGGTCGGCAATCTGCCGCAACATCTTGCCCGTCAGATCGTTACGAGCTGTGCCGGCGCCGAAATGAGCATCGCTTCCTACTGCAAAGTGGAGAGGCTGTCCTTTACCCGGCATGGTGGTAAAGTGAACAGGCACAGAATCATTTAAGCTGTACCAGTATCTCGTGGATGGCTGAAGGTCTCGCAGCATAAAAGCATGTTGTTGTGAAACATTGTCCTCCTTTTCGACATAGCTGCTGTCATCTTTGCCCCATTTCAACATATTTTGCGTAGGATTGATGGTCCAAAATGTTACAGCTAAATCGGGAATTCCATTTTTACCAGCGACATCCGCCATCATAAGTTGCACCGCCTTATCGCCCACACGCTGCGAAGATTGGGGTATCAGCCATCCCATCAGCAAAGACGAGATCAGGATGGTAATAATTGCAATAATCCAGATATAAGTTGAAGGGAGACGGATTTTCCCCTTAGTTTTCCGTGAAGCTATGTACACATCCATAACCGCCAGCAGCGGCAACGCAATCGTACAGAACATCAATACGATAAAGGCAATTCGGAAGACGCCATTGACTTCAAACAGACCCATCGTTCCATGCTGGCTAAAAGCCCAGATGAGGAAGGAAAGCAATAGCAGGGTCCCGGCTGCGACCGCCGCAAACCACAGCAACTTTTTCCAGGTCGGCATGGCCTTTATGTATTCTTTAGTATCTTTCCACATAATAACCTCCAGCAGACAGCATTAGCTTTAAGTATAACAAGCTGCTTCAGTTGGCAGCCGGCGCCAGTCGCATAAGCCGGAAGAGCCAGGGAGCTCCAAGGACTATCCATACACCGATCAGCGCATAACGTATAAAACGGAATATAGCGCCGAATACAGTCCCGTCAGGTGGGAAGATCGCCTTGAGTCCCATGTAAAGCGCCAACACGATAATAAAACCTACCAGAAAACGTAATAGACGATGCCACCATGGACCGCGCACGCTGAACGAGACGTAGCGCCGGGCAAATACCAGACCGCCGGCTATCCCGAACAACGTGCCCGCGCTGGTGATTGCATCATTAGTCTGATTCAATAGAAGCAACAACAGCGGGACCCCCATAGCCACTAAAAGCTGCAGCCATAGATTAAGCCCGGACAGCCACTTTTCCAGTGGAAATCTGGCCATAATATAAACGGCCAGTAATATCAGGCCGATAATCCAGCCGGCGAACACGTCCGTAGGAAAATGCACTCCCAGATAGATGCGTGAAAACCCGATAAGAAAGATAATCAAAATGGCAATGATAGTGAACCAAACCTTGTGTACCCTTATTGCGATTGCTCCCCATGCAGTAACTGATAATTGCGCATGCCCGCTCGGCAATCCAAAACCTTCTGCCTCGCATAACTTAAGTCCAGGGTTCAGTTCGAAAGGCCGGGGATGCTGAAACAGCTCTTTTAAAAAGATATTGATAGAGTTTGAAAGCATAAAGAAAACGGCTAGCACTGCCCCGAAACTATAGTCGATACACCATACGATCACGGGGAACAGGAGCAGGTAAAACTGCTCATCGCCCAGTAACGTGATAGCGCTGAAAACCCTGTCAAGTACGGGACCATGTGCTTGCTGGATCACTATGATCAGATTTATTCCCCATTGCCAGATAGCTTCCACTTTCCTCTCCTTTAATCCTATATTGGCTTATATACTGAACGCCTATTCTACGATAGCAGACGGATGCGGCTGGAAGGGATGTATACGCAAATAATGTGAATAGAGGTAAGGGTAGTTGGACCTGAGGTGCTGCATGTAATTCAACCAGTGGATTATCAGATGCCTGTAAACACGCTTTATATCTTCGTTTATATGCGCGGCGTCTTTTGGTATCAGATTGACCAGTGAAGGCCTGGAATCGAGCTCCTCGGTAAGATGAAACTCGGAAAGCAGCAGGTCTGAAAAACTCTCGTGCTCGAGCACGTTGGGGTTCTCGATGAGCGTTAGCATGAAGGACCTCTTGCTGCGCAGGAAATCCATAAGTCCCGCTATGTCCATACCCTCAAAGCCCACCAAGTTATTCTTCTCAACGAATTGACGGGCTTTTTTGAAATCCGTATCTTTCCAGTCAGCCTTTACGTGAAGGCTATCGATAATCCGGCCTTTTTGCGGAGTGGCGTTCAGCAGCATGGCTGCAAGCGGGTTGCCCACCTCTGAAAAGAAGGCGCTGATGACCATGTTGAGCTTTGCCATCTTCTCCTCTCTTTCACGGCGGCTCAGTATCCGCTCCACCACGATGCCCACCAGCAACACTTCCAGCGGTAGAAATGCCAGGTCGTGCATTAAGAATATAAATATGTGATGCTCATCATGAAAAATAAGGTAATGAGTGCAGTACAGGCTGAGCGACACCACTACAAGTATCAGGGCGATCCAGATTAGTCCTTGCTGCTTTTTCATCGCTTTTGTTCCTTTATGTGAACCGGGAGATTATCAAACACAATATCGCATTCTCAGCCCGGTTAGTCTGTGATATCGGTCACGCAGTTATATCGTCCGGCCTGACCTCTATTCCCGCCCGGGCCGATTGCAGCACCGCCAGTCCGAACTGGAGCACCGATTTGCCCGTCGGGCCGTCCAGAATAGGTTCTCCCCCCTTTCTCAACACATCGATCAGGTGTCTGGTGCAATCGATAAAGCCGCACGACCAGTCCACCCGGTCCACCGGCACCGGTATAGTCTTGCCGTCCTTAAAGATCATAACTTCGGGCAGATCCACTGTCCTGGCCGTGTAACGGTTAATAAAGATCATGCCCTTATCGCCGATTATTTCAATCCTGTCGTCGTCAACATAATAGTCGGACGAAATCTGCGTATTGGGTGTATGCTCCACATCAAAGACCCCATAGCGCCTCGGCGACTTGAACTGGAACATCATGGTGGCAGGCGCATCCAGATACACGCCGGGCATTACTTCCGTACGATCGATCCATGCCTTGACTCTCTCAACAGAACCCATCAGATAGTGCGCCAGCGAGTACAGGTGATATCCATGGTCGAATACCATGGGGCCTCCCCCGCACTGTTCCTCGTTGAAGCGCCATATCCAGGCGTCCATGGGAATCTCCCAACCACAGTCCATGATTCCCGTGCTCACGTGCATTCGCAGCATCTGCGGCTCGCCGATCTCCCCTGCCGTTAACAGCTTTTTTGCCATCACCGCAGGCGGATAAAAGACGAACGTCTCATATATACGGAGTATCACGCCGGCTTTCTTGGCCGCCTCAATCATGCGGTCGGCCTCGGACACACAGGTAGCCATGGGTTTCTGCACGCTGACATGCTTGCCCGCAAGGCAGGCCTCAACCGTCATATCCGCATGAAGATGGTGAGGCAGGAGCAGCTCAACCAGATCAACATCTGGATCGGCAAGTACCTTCCCGTATTCTGTGTATATCTTATCCACTCCCCACTGCCGGGCCTGTTTTTCAGCGATCTCCTTATTCAGGTCGCACACTGCCACTATGCGTGCGTCCGATATTCCCTGATATCCCAACTGGTGCAGGCCTGAGATGCGTCCACATCCCACAATAGCAACACCGATCGGTTTCATACTCTCCTCCCCAGGGTCTTTCAGCCCTTTATTCTGTCTTTTAATGAACTCAGTATCGCTGTGTCGCTGCCTCTACATGATCCCATAGTTTTTATCAGGCCCGGATAGGCTGCTACCGGCGATACAACTTCGACGGGTAACTTCGCAAGTATCTCCGTCATTTTATGATGGGTAATCCGGTTAAGCCTGCCCAGCAGCTCCCTTGACTCCCGTTGAGATTTCTGCCTGTGGATCGGATATCCTGAGCCCGGCTCAACGCAAAACAGCTTCTCAAATATAAATTTTAGATTGGCCTCGCCTGCCCAGCCGTATCCCTGGTTGAGCATAAGCGAAATGCAGTTTCCTCCATTTATCTGCGTGAACAACCAGGCGTCTAAAGGTGTGAGTATGTGTCCGCAGGTGACACCGGGATACTGCATAACGGAGTTGAGGAAACCCTGCCCGGTCCCACACCCGCCTACCACAAAATCCACCGTCCCGGCGTTGAGCAGGACTGCGGCCATCAGTCCCGTGTGTATATAGGAAAGCTCGGGCTTCTCGCCGCTCCTCTTCATACCGGCGTTGATTACATCGTGACCCAGCCCATCCAGAGCAGCCAGTATATCCGCATTCCGGTCCGCCGCGCTCGTCTCATTTATTACGGCTATACGCATCTCCCCTTCACCTCATGCCTTTTTCCTGTCGATCACTGACATGGCTGAATTAACTATGTCGGATACGCCCATACCACAGGCGTCCATGATCGATTCCGGGTCCGGCCCCGTGCGTGCGAACGTATCATGTATCCCTACCATGGACAGAGGAACCGGCCGGACAGCAGCCAGCGCTTCGGCCACAGCCGATCCGAGGCCGCCGATCACAGTGTGCTCTTCGGCCGTTACAATGGCGCCCGTATCCGCCGCCGCTTTCAGTATCAATTCCGTATCGAGCGGCTTGACGGTATGTGTCTCGATAACACGTGCCTGTAGCCCTTTGGAGGCCAGCGCATCAGCCGCCTGCATGCTGCGGCCCATCATGGAGCCGCATGCCACAATCGTTAAGTCATTCCCCTGCCTGCGCACTATGCCTTTTCCGATAGATAGCTCGTCATCCGGGCTGGATACGGGCAGGGTGGCGGCACGGTTAAGCCTGAAGTATACAGGACCATCGAATTCCGCTATCAGGGGCACGAAAGCGGCGGCCTCATTGCCATCGGCCGGGACAATGACCGTAATCTCAGGCAGGGACCGCATGATCGCTATATCGCTGATGGCGTGGTGCGTGGGACCATCCTTGAAGTCTGATACCCCTGCGTAGCTGGAGGCGATCTTGACATTGGTTCTGGCGTAACAAACGCAGGTGCGCACCTGTTCCAGAGCGCGCAGTGCCGCCAGCGCTGCGAATGCATTGGCGAAGGGGACCATACCGGCCAGGGCCAGTCCAACGGCGGCATCGATCATACAGGGCTCGGCAATACCGAAATTGAAAAAGCGGTCCGGGAAGCGTTTCTCGAAGAAATTGGATAGCGTAGAGGAAGCTGTATCGACATCCAGCGCCACCACCTTTGGATTGACCGCGCCATAGTCTGCCAGCGCGCGCCCGTAGGCCTCTCTCATAGACAGGTTAGCCATAGTCAGCTGCCCTCCCCGGACAATTCAGCCATGGCCGCTGCGTATTGTTCTTCATTGGGCGGTATCCCGTGCCATTGCGCTTTGTTCTCCATAAAAGATACACCCTTGCCCTTGACCGTTCGGGCTATGATGACTACCGGCCTGCGAGTCATGCTTGCGGCATCTTCAAGCGCACTCAATATCTGTCCCATATCGTGGCCGTCGATGGATATGACTTCCCAGCGGAAGGAGCGCCACTTATCGGCGAAAGGCTCCATGGGCATGATGTCGTGCACAGCCCCATCGAGCTGCACATCGTTATAATCCACGATGGCTATCAGATTGCCCGGATTAAACTTTGCGCAAGCGTTTGCGCTCTCCCAGATGATGCCTCCCTGGCACTCGCCGTCGCCCAGCAGCACATAGGTGTGATAATCCCGTTTCTGCAGACGGGCCGCCAGGGACAGGCCAAGTCCGATAGCGATGCCGTGCCCGAGTATGCCGCTGGTCATATCCACACCGGGTGTCTTAAGACGGTCGGGATGCCCCTGCAACTGGCATTCCAGCTTACCCCAGTGCTCCAGTTCCGATTCCGTAAAGTAGCCGCGGCGCGCCAGGGCTGAGTACAATAGAGCCGAAGCATGCCCCTTGCTGAGAATGAAATGGTCCCTGTCCTCCCAGTCCGGCTTTTTTGGATCGATGCGCAGCACCTTGAAATACAGCGCGGCCACAATATCGGCCGCCGAGAGGCAGCCGCCTGGATGGCCTGCCTGCCGCCGGTAGATCATGGTCAGGCTCTGCCGTCGCAGGTAATTGGCCTGCGTTTTCAGATCGGCTATTACTTTATCACCGTGGTTTTGCATCAATCATCCCTGTCTTTATAGCCCGATATCATGCCGCAATGCCTGCGTGCTTTCACACCAGTTCCCCACATTCCATCGCCCATATACACCCATGCCACCCAACTCATTATCACCGAAGTAAACGGGAACATGTATCAGCGACAACCCGTCATAGGCATAAGCCCTGTCAAGAGCAGCCCTCAGTCCATCCGGTGAAGAACCTCCGTCAAGCGCGAGGACGCCTTTAATAGAGGCCGCCCACTTCACATAGTCAACTTCGACAGAATCGCCTGTGGCGAACTCATGACCGTACTGCGCCATCTGCAAGCCGGTGATGGCCGCCATCCTGCGGTTGTCAAGCAGCAGGATACATCCTCGCGCACCATGCTGAACTCCGTCGATCAGTATCTGCGGATTCATAGTGAAGGATCCATCACCCGAAAATGCCAGACCGAAAAACTTTTTATCCGATGCGGCGGTGGCAAGCAAAGCTGATACGGCAAATCCCATATAGCTGGCGCCAGTATCATTCAGCGTCTGTCCGGGTGCTTCGTCTTCAATTATCTGGAAGGCGTTGGCCTGCACGTCGCCGGCATCGAAAAACTTGATAACATCTTCTTTGCTTCTTGCCCAGTCATCCGCTGTTTTGATAACTGCCGGCTGCGTGAGCACATCTTTCTTCCAGACATCATCGTAAAGCAGCGGACGTTCATAGCGCTCCTGCTTGAATTTATTCCACTCGGCCCGCCTGGCGCTGCAGGAGCTCATCCACTCCGATGGTTTACCCTGGATTTTCGGTGGGACTTTACGGAGCTCCTTTAACAACCTTTGCAGAGTGAGGCCTATATCGCCGACCAGGGCGATGGAGCCGCCGCATTGCTCGTCGCTGTTGTAGTTGACGGCAGCCTCAATCTCAGCGTTGATATTGATGACCTGCTTTACGCGCAAATAAGCGGTGCGAGAGCAGTCAGACTGGCATACGAAGCGTGTACCGACAGCCAGCAGCAGGTCCGCGTTCTCCATCGCATAGTTGCCGCATAATGTACCCTTGGAACCGCCTGCGGCCATATTGCGGGGATTGCTGTACGGCACCACGCCACTGGCAACGGGAGAAACCACAGCTACGGCGTCGGCGAGGTCCAGCAGTTCATTGATCTCCTTCTCAGCACCCCGTGCACCACCACCCACACGTACGATCACACGCTTCGATTCCATTAACCTTTTTGCAGCGGCAGTGTAATCTCCCTCTGCGGCTCCCATCGTGATCGATACCTTTTGCGGCAGCTCGTTGAGCACGAATTGCCTGAGCACGACATCCTGGGTATTCATAGGTAAAAGCAGGAAGAACGGGCCTGCACGGTAGGGATGATCGACGACGGTCTGACCACGCTTCAGCGCAGTGGAAACGGCCAGAGGCGTATGCAGGGTATAGGCATGGCCCATGGTGGAACACAGCCGCAGGAAAAGGCCTTGCTCGTATTTCGGTATCTGCTGCATGTTGAACCCCTCGTCCTCGGTTGTCTCGTCGCCGAATAAATACCAGACTCCAAGGCCGTCGGAGGCAGGAACGAGCGAGGCGGCCATGGCATGAAGAGCGCCGGGACCAATGGATGTTATGACTGCTGACTTTTTCCCCGTAGCCCAGCGCAGCGCTGCTGCCGCATGAGAGGCCTCGATCTCGCTGCGAACATTAAGCACCCTGACCAGTCCAGCCTCTTGATATACCCGCAGCACCTCTGCAACGACCGTGCTGCCATGGCCAAACACTGCAAAATAGGTGCGGACATCCTGCCTTAAAAGTCCCAGCACAACCGCTTCAGACAGTGTCAGGTCATGCCGCCGAGGGTAGCCGGCGCTGGACAGTGCGGCATCCACGCTTCCGTGCTTGACTATCGCATTCACGCGTTCCTGGCGCGCCGCGACTATAGCATCATAAATCACTCTTCAAAGAATCTCCTTTAACTGAGTTTAAACTATTAAAATTTACGTGTCCATTCCTTGGGCCAGCGTTCGACAACAATCTTTTTCTGAGTAAAAAACTCCAGGGCATCAAGGCTCTGTCCATGCAAGTCACCGAAATGACTGTCTTTCCATCCGCTGAACGGGAAAAATGCCATGGGCGCGGCTATACCGATATTGATACCCATATTGCCAACCTCCGCCTCGTAGCGAAATTTCCTGGCAACCGCGCCACTGTCGGTAAATATGCACCCCATATTTCCATAGCGGCTGCCGTTGATAAGGTCTATTGCCTGATCAATGCTCTCAACGTAGATCAACCCCAGTACCGGGCCGAATATTTCGGTGGTGGCCACCTCGCCCTCAGGCGGCAGGCCGTCTAGAATTGTAGGACGCACAAAGCTGCCTTTCTCATAACCCTTGATAATCGTTCCCCTGCCGTCGGCGGGCACGCGAGCCCCTTCTTTTTCGCCCTGTCCTATCAAGTGCTCTATCCTGGCTTTGCTCTGATGCGTAATAACCGGCCCCATCTGCACCTTATCATCCAGGCCGTACCCTACTATCCTCGTCCTGGCCGCATCGACAATGGCCTCGGTGAAACGGCCTTTCGCCTCACCTACGATTATAACCAGCGATCCTGCCAGGCAACGCTGGCCGGCACAGCCGAACGCACTGTCAGCCGTTATTCGCGCCGCCATTCCCATATCAGCATCGGGCATAATGACTATCGGGTTCTTGGCTCCGCCCTGGCACTGTGCCCTCTTGCCGGCGGCCGTGGCATGGCTGTAAACGTATTTAGCCACGGGCGTTGAGCCCACAAAGCTCACGGCACGGACGGCCGGACTATCCAGCAAAACATCCACCACCTCCTTGGCTCCATTAACAAGGTTCAAAACACCCGGAGGGAAGCCGGCCTGCTCAATCAGGCCGAACACCTTTTGCAGTGTACAGGGCACCTTTTCAGAAGGCTTGACCACATAGGTGTTGCCGCAGGCAACGGCATAGGGTAAAAACCAGAAAGGCACCATGCCGGGAAAGTTGAAGGGGGCAATCACTGCGCACACGCCCACAGGCTGCCTGACCATGGTCTCATCGATACCCCGTGCTATATCCTCGGAGTTATACCCCTGCATCAGCTGCGGAATACCGCAGGAGCATTCAACGTTCTCAATCAGACGGCGCGTTTCACCCCGCGCCTCCTCCAGCGTTTTGCCACACTCCATGGTTGTCATGCGCGACAGTTCCTCAAAATGATCCTCCAGCAGGCTCTTCAATTTGAACAGGCACTGCACACGTTCCGTCGCCGGAGTTCTACGCCAGGCTGGAAAAGCATCAGCTGCTGCGTCCACCGTGTTTTTAACCTCTTCTGCGGTTGACATCCGCACCCGTCCCAATACCTCCCCGGTAGCAGGATTTATCACATCCTGCATCTCGCTCGATTTGGACGGCAACCACTTCCCCCCTGTGTAATTCAATATATCAATCGCACTACTCATATGTATTAACCTCCGGGTATCCAACCAGGCCCTGTAGCTGTAACATAATCAGGTATTGCTACTATATTTCCTCTGCGCATCGGTCTTCCGCTCCCCCTGACTTTGTCGTAATATCCAGACAATTATACATCACCGTCTGACATTATTCCCGCTTTTACCGGGTGCTGTTTTATGATAATATATGCTGGTAACGACAGAGCGTTCGGTCTGCAGGATGAGGAAAGTACGTACATTCAGCCGTGATACGGAACTGGTGAAGCAGCGGCGCAACCATATCGTCAAGGTAGCCACCGGGCTGATTGCCAGGCGAGGCTACAACAACATCAGCACCCGCGAACTGGCGGCGGCGCTGGGCATGAGCACGGGCGGCCTTTATCATTACATTGGATCAAAGCAGGACATCCTTTATTTAATCATTAACTTTACCTCCGATCTGACCGGTCAGGCGCTGGGACGTTTTGACCAACGGATGCTGAATGAAGCGCCCTCCCGGCAGCTCAGGCAGTCGATTGAGGTTTACCTGGATATCGTGGATAGCTATCGCGACTTCCACAACTTCGTCAACCATATCATGCTGTCGCTAACCGTGAGTGAAAGGCGCATAGTCTACCAGGCTGAGTCCAGGGTGGTGGAGTATTTCGAGAAGTTGATACTGCGGGGAATTGATCAGGGCGAGTTTGTCGACAGCGATGCCAGGCTTTTGGCACATAATATCGTGGCTATGGCCAACGCCTGGGCCAACAGAGGGTGGTACTTGAAAAAGTACTACACAATTGAGAGTTATGCCAGAGAGCAGATCAAATTGCTTCTTATTCAGCTCGAGAAGACAAAAACTGCGGAAATAATTTATTAATAGATAGGAGGAGTCATGACAACTAACAGTAAACCTGGTACCAAAACCCTCGGCTCCAAGAAGCAGTTCATCGACAGGTTGAGCAAGATGCGCCGGAATATATATTTCGACGGCCATCTGATCGACCGTACTGATGAGTTGCAGATGGACACCATCAATATGATCGGATCGACCTACGATTTCGCCCAGGATCCTAAGTTCCAAAATCTTGTCCTCGCCAAAAGCCATATAACCGGAAATACCATCAACCGCTTTACGCATATCCATCAAAGCACAGAGGACCTGCACAAGAAGCAGGATATGACCCGAGCCCTCTGCCAGCAGGTAGGCGGCTGCATACAGCGCTGTATGGGCATAGATGGCGCCAATGCATGCAATGCCATATCTTTCGAGGCTGACAAGCAAAACAAAGGAGCTACCGAGTACCACAAGAATTTCCTTAAATGGATCGAGTATTTCCAGAGCAACGACCTGGTCGGATGCTGCGCCCAGACCGACGTTAAAGGCGACAGGATGAAAAGACCCAGCCAGCAGAAGGACCCTGATCTATACCTCCATATCGTGGAGCGCAAGAGCGACGGCATCGTCGTAAGCGGCTGCAAGGTGCACAATTCCGAGGCTTCCACAGCTGATGAGATCATAGTCGTGCCCACACGCTCCCTGCTGCCCGAGGAAAAGGATTGGGCAGTTGCCTTCGCCATACCAGCCGACTGGGAGGGAATAAAGCAGGTCGCGACTATCCATAACCTGAGGGAGCGCAAGCATTATAAAAAGGGAGTAATGCAGGGCGCAACAGACTCTTATACTATCTTCGACAAGGTATTCATCCCATGGGAAAGGGTATTCGTGGCCGGCGAGACCATTCACGGCGCGGTGGGCGCGCTGCTTTTCGCGCTATTCCACCGCCATAGCTACTCCGGCTGCAAACCGGCCATCGGAGACCTAATGCTGGGTACGGTGGCGCTGGCAGCCGAGTACAACGGTATTGCCAAGGCCGGCCATGTCAGGGAGAAGCTGGCGGAGTTGATCATGGTATCCGAGCTCGGATACGCGGCCGGCTTCACTGCCTCGGAGATGGGTAAGCCTGAAGTCTATATGCCCGGATTCGGCTTTGTACCCTACGGACCCGGCAGTTTCATCCCCAACTCGATCTACTGCAATGTCGGACGCTGCCTGACCGGTGAGGCGGTCTATCGCGAGGCTGAGATACTCTGCGATGTGGCGGGCGGCATCCCCGCCACCTTCCCCCATGAGGGAGACTTCCTCAATCCGGAAACCAAGGCGCTGTTGGAGAAATACACCATGCGCAATCCGGACATAAAAATCGACGATGCCATCAAGCTCTGGATGCATGCAGGTGATCTGCTCTGCTCGGCATCAGGCGGTATCGCGCAGGTCGGTGGTTTCCACGGCGGCGGCTCCCCCGTTATGGAACAGATTGCCATAACAACGCAGTATGATATCGAGTCGTGTAAAAAAATGGCCAAGAGGATAGCCGGAATAGAGAGCTAACGTTAAGAGGCCGGACATGTTAAACGTGTCCGGCCTCTTCTATTATCTTCCTGCGGCATTTTCAAGCGATTTTCTTTGTTCTGCTGAAGGCCGCAGCAATCGTTTTACGGGTAAAAGGCACTATCCTGCTATTGCAATGTACCTCATCGGCCAGATAATATTTTTTGATGAAGCCGTTGCTGTCCGATGCTATCGATTGTATATCCACATATGGGACATCGATGCTTTCACAGAAAGCCCTGAGTTTTTCGTTGAATATCCTCGATATCTCACTCCGTTCCCTTGCTTTACCCGCATAAGGCAGCGCCGTGATAAACTCCTTACTGGCCGCCGGCGGTATCCCGTGTATACAAACAGAGTAACCATCATCCCTGATTCGTTGTATGGCTACCCCGTAGCGCGCAACGGTATTATCGATCAGCGTATCGATGCTGATCGTTTTGCCGCTCTTCCCGTACTGTAAATAAATATGGACTCTGGCATCTATCTCGCCGAAAACCAGAAATACAACGTCCCGCTGCTTATTCACCCTCTTTAGGAAAAGGGCCAGATACTCCGACGACCTCGTGAAGCTTCCAGTTTTAATCAAATTATGGGCCGTCGCCTGGGATATATGATGTACCAGAAAGGGGCAGCGATAGATGAACGGCATAACATGGCTGTCTCCTATGGTATGTATGATGCAGGTATTGAACAATCCTGCCTTCAGCCTCACCAGTGCATTGAAGCCGGCCAGCGGGGGGTACTTGAAGACCATATCCAGGAACGGGAAATAGACGGAGCCCTGCCTTTGCAACCAGGCAAGCCTGTGTAGTTCATATTTCTTCTTCAGATCATTCATGGCGGGAGAGGTCGTCCGAAACGGCAGCTGTGAAACGACGTATATTTTCGCTGTTGCGGTCATATTATCTTATCGCAAGCACCGCAGCTTATCAACACTCCTCATTGGCAGCATATCATAGCAGTGCTAAAATGGTCACACGTTATTTCTCGATAGGCATTCAATCGGCGAATTGAGAAGGGGGTAGTGAAATGAAGACTGGATTAATGGGCTATTTCAGTAATGCACCCGCTGCCTCGACGGGTAAAAAAGTATTGCTGATCATTTTGGGAATAACGCTTTTTGTTTCTCTTGTTCTATTGGGGCCGATAATGGCGCTACAACAAACTGTTTTCAATCCCGACTGCGTAGCTTCCTATGTAAACGATATCGATGTGCCGGCCATGACGCACAGCTGGCTCATGGAAAATGTTGCGCCCAGGAATCCAGCGCTGGCTAAATCCGTAGAGCTTGTCGTAATCAATTTTGAGCCGCAGATAAAGGAGATTATGCGATCCTGCGTACGCAGTATATACGCATATATTCTCGATAGCCTGAAGAAAGGTAAGTTGCTGGATACGGTGACAGCTCAAAAGCCTTTGGTTGACGACCTGACAGCTCATATCCAGGCTCTGATGGACCTGCCCATCCTCAGCCCTGTATTTCAAATGCTGGGCATCAATGCGGAATCTGTAACCAAATACATAGACATCAGCCAGATAAACAGCCTTTTCGACATGCTCGAGCAGCTGGCGGAGATAGAATCGTTGGCCGTAATTCTTATGTCCGGCCTGGTACCCCTGCTGCTGCTGGTTATCGCGCTGCTTGCAGCTATTGTCCTGATAGCGCGCCGGCCAGGATTCATTTTGGGCGAACTGGGTTTGATCTCAGCTATCAGCGGGATCATGCAGTGCATCATCATTCTGCCTGCCGGCAACATGGTCAAATCGCTGATATCCCAGTTTAACCTGCCGTCGCTGATCATAGACTGGATGCTGAGATTGGTGCAGGATTTCAGCTGTATTATCATGATATACGGCGGGGCTCTTCTGCTGGCCGGCGTTGTCCTCATCTTAATTCACAGTACAATGAGAAGAACCGGGCAGTGATGGATAGCTAAAGGAAACGTTCGAATCTTTCTTTTTTAGCTTTGCAGATGGGACACATCTCGGGTGGGCCGTCCCGGGCACAGAGATATCCGCATACTTTACAGCGCCACACTGGCATCGTCACCTGCAAAGGTCCCGATGTGACTGGTACACTATTCTTACTTCGAAGCGAGCGTGGCGGACGCCTCTCAGGAATGGATGCCAGCTCCCGCTTCCCATCCAGCACGTCCTGGGAAACATACAGGGCGCAGTAGCAGGCCCCGTATTCGACCACATCCTGGTCCCTGTAATCACAGGGGCATATTATATCCAGGTCCTCGTCCTTTTTACCGCTTGCCAGGCGGCAGGGACATGACTCATACCCGTATCGCGCCAGGTTGACCATCAGGCCTCCTACCAGGCCTCGGGCAAAGTCGGCATCGGGATTTACATGATACCCACCCGACTCGGCATCCTTTTTACACCTCAGGTAGCCATTTTCGATGTCTGCCGGGCCGATGGGGTCATCCATACTCACAGTTTCAGTGCCTCTTTTATCTCTTTTTCCTTGAAACCAACGATACACTTGCTGTCATTGATCACCAGCGTGGGGAAAGAGCAATCAGGATTCCATTTCTCAATCACGGCGATGGTCTGTTCCTTCTCCTGCCCGTCAAGAAGGTCAACAAACACATAGTCATACTCAACGCCCAAATCGGTCAGCAACTGCTTGGTTTTCCTGCACCAGATGCAGGTGCTCAATGCATACAGCAGCAGCTTACCCGCATTCTTTCCGCCGACATGCTCAATAGTCATAGTAACCTCTCCTCAATTCACCCATCTAGATCAAATTATTTTATGCTGCTAACGAATGATATCTTAATTACAAAGGCACAGGCAAATAAGTTCGATTTTGACACCACCTGCCATCACTCTGTAATATCAACAGGTATTCTCTTTTACGAGGAGGTCTTCATCGTCATGAACAAATTCAAGCTGAATGCGGCCGATGCTGTTTTCCTGCTGATCGATTTTCAGAGCAACCTCGCTGTAGCCATGAAAAAGGATGTTTATAGCAATTGCGAAAACAACGTTGACCTTATTATTAAGTCATGTGAAACGATGAAAGTGCCTGTAGTCGTAACCGAGCAATACAGCAAGGGGCTGGGCAATACAGTCGATCCAATTAAGTCCAGCCTGAAGGAGCACTACAGACCGATCGATAAGCTCAGCTTTAGCTGCTGGAGCGACCAGAACTTCCAAAACAGCTTTAAAAAATTGAACAGGAAATATGTCATGGTATCCGGTATCGAAGCACACGTGTGTGTACTGCAGTCGGTGATAGAGCTGTTGGAACAGGGCTATCACGTACACGTTATCAGCGATACTGTATGCTCAAGGTACAAAACCGATTGGAAAAAAGCACTGAAACTGATGAGGGATGCGGGCGCGGTCATCACCACTACCGAGATAGCGGTGTTCCAGCTGTTGCAGAGGGCTGGCATACCGGAGTTTAAAGTTATCTCGCCTCTTTTTAAGAATAAGGTAGTTAAATGATTGTGTTGCAACTTCCGTTTCAATTCCGGATATATTAAAATGAATGACGGTTAACAGTAATTCATAAAGGATACAGACTGAGAACATGAAAGAATCGATAATGGAGATCATTGTGTGCCCGGTTTGCAAGGGGCCGCTAGACTTGAAGGTCGATGAAAAGAACAACGGCGAGATAACGTCAGGCTCTCTTTTCTGCGCTAAGTGCAACTACACGTATTTGATCAAAGATAGCATCCCCAACCTGCTGCCGCCTGACATGAACGCCTGATGTTTCACCCCGGACGATAAAGAGCGCATGAGTCAGGCGATTCCCAGACCTCGACACTGTCAAGATCAGCAACTCCACTGAAATCAGGCTTGAGGGCATCATAGATGGTGGATGCTATATTCTCCGCGGATGGGTTGATCCAATTAAAGGGCTCGATATCATTAAGACATTGGTGATCGTATCTGGCTGTTACTTCCGCCACCTGTCCCTTTAGAGCTGTGAAATCGTAAGCAAGCCCCGTATCGTTTAACTTGCGACACATTAATCTCACAACCACCCTGTATCTGTGGCCGTGCAGCCTCTCGCACTTACCATCATAGCCACGTAGAAAGTGTGCGGCATCAAAACTTTTTTCAACTGCGATCATATACATATTCAGTCCTTCTTCCTGCCTGTACTACGCTCCCACCTTTCTATCCTGTAACCCGGCTTCAACCCTTTCAGCAGTTCCTTTATACTTTTATGTGAAGCAGGGTGAACAAAACTGGGCGCTATCTCTAACATCGGCGCTAGTACAAAAGCCCTCAGGTGCAATCGTGGGTGCGGCACATCCAGGCCAGGCTGACTAATTATATCGCTTCCGAAAAAAAGCAGGTCCATGTCTATAACACGTGGCGCTCCGGCATAGGTCCGCTCTCTTCCCATCTGCTCCTCTATCCCGTGCAGCATCTTCAGCAGTTCCGCTGGAGTATAGTCCGTATCGACACAAGCCACGCAGTTTAGGAAATCCCGCTGTTCCTTAAATATCTCTGGTTCAGTCAGGAAAATTGAGGAGACAGCTACTATACGAGCATTTTGCGACAGCATGTCGATAGCAGTATCCAAGTTGGCCTCCCTGTCCCCCAGGTTGGATCCCAGGCCTATATACGCCAGTGTCATTTACTGCTATTCCTTCCCATAATGGCATCGCTCATACGGCAGATCATCTTCATCTGTCTCACATCATGCACTCTCACCAGGTCGGCGCCCCTTGTGATGCCTATAGCCAGCGAGGCAGCCGTGCCCATGAAACGCTCCTCCTGTGATGAGCCTACTGTAGCGGCAATGAAGGACTTGCGAGATGTTCCCAGCAGTACCGGGTATCCCAGTGCCCTTATTTCATCAAGCCTTCTGACTATCTCCAGGTTCTGTTCCACAGTCTTGCCGAATCCTACACCCGGATCGACTATGATATTCTCCGGCCTGACACCGCAGGCGATTGAGCGCTCAATTAGATCCTTCAGCTGCGATGTCACCGCTTCAAGGATATCGGTAATCTTTTTACCTCTTTGATTGCCAGTCAACACAATCGGCATATTCTTTTCGGCAGCCAGCTTCACCATTCCGGATTCCACGCTATTGCCGCAGATATCGTTTATCATACAGGCCCCGGCATTCAACGCCTCTGCCGCGACCTCGTACTTGTAGGTGTCGATGCTTACCGGAACGCCTATATCTCTGGAAATACTACTGATGAAAGGTATGACTCTTCTTTTCTCCTCATCCGCCGATATTGAGTCGGCATCCGGCCGTGTGGATTCGCCGCCGACGTCGATGATATCGGCTCCTTCTTTAACCATCTGGATAGCCCTCCGGCGGGCAGAATCCAGCGAATCTAATCCATCTCCCGAAAACGAATCCGGCGATAGGTTGATAATGCCCATTATATAGGTGCGCTGCCTCCACCTGAACAGGCTGTTTCCGCAACGAGTAATATCGGATGTTTCCATCAATATCAGCCGGGCCGCAGTCCATTGCGCAAGATTCTAATAGTTTTTTCAGCCTCGGCAATCAGGTCATAACTGCCATTTTCCATGCACCAGTCGTGAATCAATCCTTCCAGAGTTCTGATAATCAGACGCCCGATCTCATTGGCACTCAGGTCTTTGCGTATATACTCTCGATGCTGTGATCCTTGGATCAATTTCACAATAATTTTATATATCGATCTGCTTTCAGTGATAGACGGCTTGCCGCTCCGTTGCAGTAATGCCCTGGCCCGGTATGATACCTCTGTAAGGTCAGGACCTTTTTCAACGGTAAAACAGAGGGCTTTATTCGCCAGCATCATCAACTTCTCCATAGGATCCACAACCGATACTAATTCGTTCGCGACAAAGTCATCGTACATTTTATCCGTCTGCGAAAACAGATCGAGAACTACCTGTTCCTTGGATCTGAAATAAACATAGAATGTACCTTTGGAAACACCGGCTTTCTTGCACACTTCGTCGACCGTTACCTGATCAAATCCCTGCTTCTCAAATAGTCTGAGGGCAGTTCTGTAGATCCTTTGATGCGTAGCCATCGCTCTTTTTTTTCTTTCTGTTAACTTCGATTTACGCATAATAGCTCCCTCAAAGATCATCTTTATTCTATATGTATATACACCTTAATTCAATATATGGCTATCCTGCAATCGCAGGGATAGTCATGCTGATTAACACATTCAAATCATGTCTGGTCAGTGACATTTGTTTGACTGCGGTCAATGACCATAGTATTATTAGATTTAGTATGAATTAATCCGACCTTATAACGAGGAAACATATATGAAAGACGAGAAGACAAATGTAAGCAAATTCGAACAACGCACTTTCGCCGGATTTAAGAGTCTGGCAGAACTGCCTTATTTTGAGTGGACCCGTGATGGTTTATTTAAATTGACGGTGGACGGTTTAGAGGGGATTATAGACGGCCACGCGCATTTTGCCACCAACGGGTTGTCGGGCCCGAAACCCGATCTGCTCTTAAGGCATGCGGAAACGAAGTATTATCTTAATCAGAATAGCCCTTTTCGGATGGACAACTATATGGGGCAGAACAACACCGAGCAGGATGTGAGCAATATGACACAGAGCCTTTTGATGCAGTTCACTCCCGAGGGCAGTGTCTGGACCACGACACATACCATCCCTAATTTGATTGCGGAGATGGACCTGTTACACATAGACAAGGCGGTTATTTTACCGCTGTCTTACGGATTTCCCTATGGCGATGACATGACTGAATGGTATCTGGATTCCATAGAGAAGTCGGGGAAAAAAGACCGTTTTATAATTTGTGGAGCAGCTAAACCGACACTGCCGGACGCCATTGAAAGGATCAAGCAGCTGAAACTGAAGGGTGTAAAGGGCATCAAGATACATCCTAATATGGCTCTTTTCAAACCAGATGACAGCCTGGCCTGGGCTTTCTACGAGGAATGTGCTCAGCTTGGGCTTCCTGTACTCGCTCATTGCGGCCTGGTAGGAAAAGAGAGTGCCGATCCGAGTAAAACGATGGGATACACGGGGCGTCATGCCGATGTACATAATTTTATGGAGTCTGTGAAGGCCTTCCCCTCACTTCGTTGGGTTCTTTGCCACTCCGGCGGCCTGCAGAATGATCTTGTAATAGATCTTGCCAGGCATAACAGGAACGTGTGGTTGGATATACAGGGACAGAGTGTAGAAAATATCCGCACCATGATAAAGGAGCTGGGACCGGAAAGGCTCATGTTCGGCTCTGATTGGCCGTTTTTCGCTGTGGCATCACTTATGTCAAGGCTCCTTTTGGCTACTGAAGGCGATAATACAGTCAGGAAGATGGTCTTCTCGGAAAACGCCGCGCGCTTCTGGGGACTGGGCTGAACTGACGGTAATGTCATGTAAGTAGGGAGAGCACCTATACCAGAGAATTGCGATAACCAATGAACGAGAGCACTCTCCCTGTAGACTCGATGCAAGTCTCATAAAAGAACAGAAGGAACCGTTAAAGCAGTACTCTTTCTATAGGATGCCAGGATGGAGCCGCTGCTTTCGGACTCTCCTGTGCTGCTCATGATTCTGCCTGCAGTTGTATCTTTTCTACCTTGTTGTAGTCCTTCATAAAGAAAAAAGAGCCAATAAAGAAAAGAACCGCAGCCACAACCAGAAAGGCCGGCAGCACCATCATGGCAGTCTGAATACCAGCTGCGTCGGATATCGCTCCTATGACTATGGGAGCCAGAGACCCACCGATTAAACTGGTAGCAACCACAGACAGCCCTGCTGAAATAGCCCTGAGTCCTGGATGTATTACCTCCTGAGTGGTAGCTGCAGCGGCCGGAATAAAAGCAATAATGCTTACGCCCATCAATAAAAGGAAGATAAACTGGATATTGCCGTCAAACAGGAAGAATGCTGCGAAAGTGAATACCGCCGTTACGAATGTGGTTATTGCAGCAAAAAGAAGCCTTGAATCAATTTTTTTCTTGACCCATAAATCAGACAGGAAACCACCCAGCGGCGCCCCTACGACAGCAAGCAGCATGACCGCACCTGCCTTCAAGCCGGCCTGATCCATCGGGATGCCGGCAGTGCGATTGAAATAGGTAGGCAACCAGGTGATGAGGCCCACCGCGACAAATTGCACACCGCCCATACCGAGATAGGTGAAAATAAGAGACGGCGTCCGGACAGATTCCCTTGCGGCATCGGCCGCTTTCATCTTAACTTTAGCAGACATGTCAGCGCCTGCTTTGACGGTTTTCACCAGGTCGACAGTCTTATAGTCTTTAATAAAAAAGAACATGATCGCCACAATTAAACCCGGGAGGGCTGTCAGACCGAACGCGGCGCGCCAGCCAAGATGTGTCGCAATCACACCTCCTACAGCTATAGCGACAGCAGTGGCAACCGGAATGGACGCGTTCCATATACCCATCATGCGGGCACGCTTTTCAACAGGATAAAGTCCGGTAATCATGGCAGTGCCACCGGCCGCGTAACCTGCCTCACCGATACCTAAAAACGTCCTGGCGACAAATAACTGACCAAAATTGGCCACGAATGCGCACGCCATGGAAGCTATACTCCAACAAACAGCCATAATGCTAATAGTCTTTCTGCGACTCCAGCGGTCAATAATTATCGAGGCGGGAAACACGAGTATTAAAATCGACCAGTATACCGTCGAAACTAATAGCCCGCTCTGCATGTCGGTCAGTCCCCATTCCTTCTGGATATAGGGGAACATCGATGACACCATGTAGCGGTCAACCACATCAAAGAAATATAGCAAGAAAAGAAGCACAAAAATATAAGTCCTGTGGCCGTTCGAAAGAGAATATCCGCTGACAACAGTCCCTTTATCGTCCATTTTCAACTTCTCCTCATTCCTGTTTCTGGCCCGACAGCAGCTTGTTATACCGCGATTTTTATATACTTTGGTCAATGACCTCAGTATGATAAACAATTTCTACCAAAATGTAAACCTTCGCAAGATTCTTATGCTGAAAGCAGGTATTCGTAACCTTGTGAATTCTATGGAAGACGTCTCAGGTAAACAGGCAAAATCAATTATGATAAAATATACACTCTCACGTCCTTTTTATAGAGAATGTTTCAGGATTGATCTAAATGGGCAAAACTATCAGTGAGAAGATATTAAGCAACAAATCGGGTATTGATGCGCGAGCAGGAGATATCGTCATCTCTGCTGTGGACCTGGTATTCGTGCAGGACACGACTGGTCCGCTCACAATAAGGCAGTTCAAATCAGGCAAGAAGCAGACGCTGGCCTCACCTGCAAGAACAGCCCTTTTCATCGACCATGCCAGCCCCAGCCCCAGCCGGCAGCTTTCGAACGACCATATCTTTATTAGAGAATTCGCTGCCGAGACGGGCTGTCTGTTATTCGATGCCGGCTGCGGCGTCTGCCACCAGATCGTGGCAGAGAAGCTGGCCAGGCCGGGCGACGTTATCGTGGGCGCCGATTCGCACACGGTGACCGCCGGCGCCATGGGAGCCTTCGCAACCGGGATGGGATCAAGCGACGTGGCCGTGGCCATGTCACTGGGCAAGACCTGGTTCAGGGTGCCTGAGACGATCCGCATCGAGGTGACGGGTAAGTTCTCCAAATGTGTGGGCGCCAAGGACCTCATCCTGTACCTGATCGGATTGATCGGAGCGGATGGCGCGACCTACAAGGCTCTCGAATTCACGGGAAATGCGGTGGACTCTATGCCCATGTGGCAAAGATTGACAATCTCTAATATGGCTATCGAAGCCGGCGCCAAGGTGGGACTATTCCCATCCGACCGCATCACACGGGAGTACCTGAAAAAACTGGGCAGAGGGAATGATTACAAACCCATATTTACGGACCCCGATGCGATATACGAGCGTACGGTCAATGTTAAAGCGGATAAGCTGGAGCCGATGGTCGCCAGGCCGCACACAGTCGATAATACGACCATAGCAAAGTCTCTGTGCGATATAAAGGTTGACCAGGTGTTCATCGGCACCTGCACCAATGGACGGCTGGAGGATATGGCTGAAGCGTCCTCTATACTAAAGAATAAAAAAATACGCGCGGGAGTCAGGCTGATCGTATGCCCGGCCTCACGAAAAATATATAGCGAGGCCATCAACGCCGGCTACATCCAGAATATCGTTGAGGCTGGCGGTATCATTCTTCCTCCAGGTTGCGCCGGCTGCCTGGGACTGCACCAGGGCGTATTGGGGGACAAAGAGGTCTGCCTCTCCACGGCCAACCGCAACTTCAAAGGCCGTATGGGCAATCCCGAAGGGCTTATATACCTGGCGAGCACTGCTACTGCCGCGACATCTGCACTGACGGGCAGAATAACCGATCCTCGAGAGGTGCTGTAATGGGAGCAACCATTCTCAAAGGCAGGGCGTTTAAATTCGGCGATGATATATCCACCGACCTGATCATTGCCGGTAAATACGCTCACCTGCGCAGCAACCTACCCGAGCTGGCCAAGCATGCCATGGAAGACGCCAATCCCGACTTCATCAAGCTCGTCAAACCCGGTGATTTCATCGTGGCCGGGTCCAACTTCGGCCTCGGGTCCAGCCGGGAACATGCGCCGCTGGTGATAAAAATGGCGGGCGTGAGCGCCATCCTTGCCAAATCATTTGCACGTATCTTCTTCAGGAATGCCATCAATCAGGGCGTGCCTGCACTGATATGTCCGACAGATAAGATCGCCGATGGGGATAACCTCGAGATCAGCCTGGACGAGGGTATCATTCGCAATATCACCAGGAACGAAAGTTACAGCTTCACCAGGATACCGGCCGCCATGTTGAGTATCTTGAACGAAGGTGGATTGATCCCCTACATCAATAAGCACGGCGATTTGAAACTCTGAATTTCAGGACACTAAGGGGTTATGTAAAATGACTTACCGCGTTACGCTGATACCGGGAGACGGCATCGGTCCCGAGATCACTCGAGCCACAGTCAGTGTGCTGGAGGCCACGGGCATTGACTTCGATTGGGAGATACATACCGTCGGCGAGGCGGCCGTTGAGAAGTACGGGACCCCCCTGCCCGAAGCAACCCTCGAATCCATCAGGAAGAACGGTGTCGCGCTTAAAGGGCCTGTAACCACTCCCATCGGCAAGGGGTTCCGCAGCGTAAACGTCGCGTTGCGCAAGCAGCTCGACCTGTACGCCTGTCTGAGGCCCTGCAAAAGTTATCCCGGCGTAGTAACCACGTTGTACAGGAACGTGGACCTTGTGATTGTCAGGGAGAACACGGAGGACCTCTATATAGGTATCGAGTTCGCCAGGGGAACTGCTGAGGCCTCACAGCTCTATGATCTGATAATGCAAAGTTACAAGGGCAGCCTGGATAGAAATTCGGGGTTCAGTATAAAGGCTATCTCTGAGCAGGGGTCACGCCGTATCGTTAAGTATGCCTTCGATTATGCCCGCAAATATGGCCGGAAGAAGGTCTCGGCAGTTACCAAGGCCAACATACTCAAATATACCGACGGACTGTTCCTTTCCACTGCCAGGGAAGTTGCCAGGGGATATCCGGAGATAGAGTACGAAGAGGTCCTGGTCGATGCGCTGTGCATGCAGCTCGTGCGCAATCCGCAACGTTTCGATACGCTGGTACTTCCCAACCTCTACGGCGATATTATCTCGGACCTGTGCGCGGGACTGGTGGGTGGTCTGGGACTGGCGCCCGGCGCCAACATTGGCGATGGGCTGGCTATATTCGAGCCCACGCACGGGAGCGCCCCTAAATACACCGGTTTGAACAAAGTCAGCCCGATGGCGCAGATGCTCTCAGCCGTACTGATGTTGAGATACATGGATGAAACTTCTGCAGCCGACAGGATGGAAGCTGCCATCAGCGCCGTAATAGCCGAGGGGAAAAAGGTTACCTACGACCTGCGCAGAGACCGCAACGAGCCCAGCGCAGGCACGTCCCAGGTCGCTGAAGCAGTGATAGAAGAGCTTAAAAAGTAATATAATCAGCACGGAGATAAATTGTCCGGCCCCTTTCTAACATTGTTATGCGAAGAATCCAGTGCCGCGCCATCACCGAGACCGTCGCTTCGCTCTTCCAGGACGCCTGCATCCATCTGCCTCCCGACGTTATTGCTGCATTGAAGCGCGCAGCCAGGTCGGAGAAATCGACTCTCGGCAGGCAGACCATGAAGTCCATCCTTGAGAATGTGGCCGCGGCGGAGGATCATCTTCTACCTGTCTGTCAGGATACCGGCACAGCAGTAGTTTTTCTGGAATTGGGTCAGGACGTGCATATTGTCGGCGGCGACCTCACTGCGGCGATCAATCAAGGGGTCAGGAAGGGATATGCAGATGGATATCTGCGTAAATCAATGGTACACAGACCATTCTCAGCCCGGAAGAATACAGGAGACAACACTCCAGCCGTGATACATACCGAGATCGTGCCCGGCGAAGGGCTGCGGATATGCGTATTACCCAAGGGTGGTGGCGCGGAGAACTGCTCCAGACTTACGGTTATGCCACCCTCCCTGGGACATGAGGGCATCGCAGAATATGTGGTCCACCTGGTTGATGAATGCGGCTGCAACGCATGTCCCCCCTTGATACTTGGTATCGGGATAGGAGGGACTACCGACCAGACCATGCTCCTGGCTAAGAAGTCGCTTCTGCGCAAGACCGGATCGCATAATGTGGATCCGGAGATAAGTAAGCTGGAGAGAAAAATATTGTCAGATGTAAATTTGCTGGGCATAGGCCCCATGGGCTACGGAGGCAGTATAACCGCCATGGCCGTGCATATAGAAGTATTCCCTGCCCATATAGCCAGCATGCCGGTCGCGGTTAACATGCAATGCTGGTGCTCGCGGCACAGGGAAGCAACACTCTGAATATGAAAACACGATGCATTGCTCTACCTATCTCCGATAAAGATATCAAATCGTTGAAATGCGGCGACAGCGTGCTGCTAACGGGCAGTATGCTGACCGCGCGTGATACCTCGCACAAAAAAATGACAGAGGCGCTGGCCGCCGGGGAGTATCTGCCCTTTGACCTGAATGGACAGACCATATATTACACAGGTCCGACGCCGGCCCGTCCTGGGCACATAGCAGGCTCGGCAGGCCCGACCACGAGCAGCCGCATGGATAAATATACTCCGTTGCTGCTCGAGCATGGACTGAAATGCATGATAGGCAAGGGAAGAAGGTCGGCTGAGGTCAAAAAGAAGATGCTGAAAAGCGGGGCGGTATACATGGCGGCCATTGGAGGCGCCGGGGCCCTGCTCTCCCGCTCGATAAAAAAAATCGAACTCATCTCTTATCCTGAACTGGGAGCAGAGGCCATATACCGACTTGAAGTCAGGGACTTCCCTGCCGTGGTGATAAATGATATCTATGGAGGGGACCTTTACGACAGCGGCCAGGCCGCGCACAGAAGAGTCTAGTCAGCCGGCGTCATCGAGAGGTATTTCAGCAGGCCGGCAATGCTCTTGGCATCGCAGATCTCTCCGTTATCGATCATGCCGACAATCTTTTCAACGGGGACTTTCACAACATCGATCTCATCGGTGTCCTCGGCCACCAGTCGGCTCTCCTCCAGCTCTGAGGCCAGAAAAACATGGATATATTCGGTGCAATAACCGGGTGCCGGGTAGAATCCTCCCAGCCTGTTAATCTTGTGGGGAAGGCAGCCTATCTCCTCCTGCAACTCGCGCCTGACACACTCCTCCGGACTCTCTCCGTCCTCCACCACGCCCGCGGGAATTTCCAGCAGTTCTTTACCCGTAGGCACCCTGAACTGACGCACCATTACGACGTTGCCGTGTCCATCCAGCACAACGACGGCAATGGCATCCCTGTGCTGTACTATCTCGCGGATAACGATCTCGCCTTTGTTTTTCTCCACTTGGCTCTGGATGAGCTTAACGGCCCGGCCTTCGTAGATCGTCTTTGATGAGATCAATTTCTCTCTGCTCATCAGTCCACCACCACATCCAGCACAAGCGCTACTTCGTCGCAGTCGGGAAATTTAGGACAGCTGTAGCATTCCGCCCAGATTTTTCGCGGCAGATCCATCTTTTCAACCATTTTAAATCCCTGTTTCTGGAAAAAGCCGGGCTTATAGGTCAGGCAGAATATGCGCGGTATGCCCAACGATTTAGCCTCCCCGATACAGGCCTTGACGAGCGCCGCCCCCATGCCTTTTTTATGCCTGTTCTCATGTACGGCCAGTGCCTTTACCTCAGCAAGGTCGGCCCAGCTGATATGCAGGGCGACGCAGGCCACGACACTGCCGCTGCTGTCACGTATGACAAAGAAATCCCTCAGATTTTCGTACATCTCACTGAGAGCGCGTGGTAGCATCTCGCCCTTACCCGCGAATTTATTGACCAGCTCGTGCATCTTCTTTACATCGCCAATTGTCGCTTTCTCAACTTTCATAATGACTTTCCTTTCAACTTGAATACCAGTGTCTTATAAAAACTGCCTCTCGGCCTCAGACGCAGAAAGCGCGAGGTCTGCTCAGCCAGGCGTACCTCGACTTCGTCACCGCTTTTCAACTGCTCCTCCACCTGTCCATCCATGCTTATCATCGCTTCATGATTGGTAAACGCCTTCAGCGCAATTTTTGTTGAAGGCGACAGCACGATAGCCTTATCCATGTTTAAATGCGGGCAAACAGCCTTCATCAATATATCACGCGATTCAGGGTAAAGGATGGGGCCATTGGCAGCCAGGGAGTAACCTGTACTGCCGGTAGCGGTGGAGATTATAACAGCATCGGCACGATAGGTAGTAAATATCTCCCCGTCGATGGCAACTTCGACATTGATCAGACGAAGGAACCTGCCCCGCCCAATCACCACATCGTTCAGGGCATGGTAGGTATTTCCCGAAGACCTGACTATCGCTTTCAGCACTGATCTCTGCTCGATCCAGCCCGCGCCTCCGATAATCTCAACCAGCTTATCCCGCGCTTCGCCTGCCTCCAGTTCGTTCATAAATCCCAGATTGCCGAAATTCACGCCAAGTATGGGTATTTCTTGCGGATAGATTATTCGTGCAGCCCGCAGTATGGTGCCGTCGCCCCCGACGCTGATAACAAGGTCGGACCCGGCCAGCGCTTGCCTGGCATCACCCTCGTCCCACGATGAGTGTATCCAGCATTGCATACCCTTAGACTTGAGGAATTCTACGATATCGCGGGCGAAACGTTCAGATTTCTCAACCTTGGGATGATATAAAATGCCTATCCTTTTCACAGTGCAGTAGACTATCACGAGCTTCCGGCAGTGTCAAATATGACAGAGTGTATGGTTACTGTCTCTGATTTGTCGGTTTTGAGTTAGAGAGACCTTGCAAAACATTATACCGCTATCCTTGATATAGATTTTAATA
>JAFGHL010000017.1 GCA_016930155.1 Dehalococcoidia bacterium
TTAGCCCATGCGTAATATTTTGATTATAGCAGGTCGTGAGATAAAGCGCCTGCGCGCCCGTTTCGGCGGCAAGATGATTGCCACCGTAGCGGTACTGCTGGCCGCCGCCGCCGGGGTATCTTTCCTGATTTACCTTCAGGGCATGGTGCTGGCCGGTGATTTTTATAATATCGGGGTTTCCCCCGGCGCTCCCGGCATGGACGATCAGCGCTTCCACATCATAAATGTAGACTCGGGCAGTGCAGGTATCGCCCTGCAGTCGGGTGAGATCGATGCCTACCTCAGCGGCCGCACCATTTTTTACCGCCAGGATAACCGCTCGCAGTATGCCGCCGGCGCAGTCAGGACTTACCTGAGGACGGGAGAGCTGCAAAGGGTGGCTGCGCAGTATCCCCTCAACCAGGCCTTCCCCCTCAGGGTGGAGGTCAACTATCTCAAGGCCCCTTCCAAAGCGCTGGGGTCGGCTTCCGTGGTAACGCTGTCAGATATCATGGGTGGCGTATCCAATACATCTATACCGGACGGGAAAAGTGGGGTAATGCAATTAGATTTGATAGGTAAAGAAAAGGGAGCGTCTTTGCCACCGGGTCAGGCGGTCTTCGCCGAGTCGAATGCCTCAGTCATGCAGAAGCTCGAGAGGCTGGGCGGCATCCGCTCGCTGCCCGAGTTCAAGGCCGAGTTCGCCACCGACAAGGAGGTCATCGTGCCGTCGCTGATGAATCCTCCCATACCGCTGGCGCAGGTACTGCTGGCCTTTCTCTATGTACTGCCGATCTTTTTCATCAGCATTTTCTTCACCAGCGGCTTCATCGAGGAAAAAATGGGCAGGAAGATCAATATCCTGCTGTCCACTCCCATAACCCCGCTGCAGGTTATCATAGGCAAGATGCTGCCCTATATTGGCTACTCGCTGATGGTCGTGCTGGCTATCACGCTGGTCCTGCGCGGCAATCCCCTGCTGGCAACCGCCATCTTCCTGCCGGTCATACTGTTTATCTTTGCCATTTACCTGGGCGTCGCCCTCCAGTACCGCACCTTTAAGGACCAGACCTTCTTCTCCCTGGTGGCGGTGACGGGCATAACGGGGTACCTGGTCTTCCCCGCCATGTTCGTGGGCATCAATGATCTCAGCTATGTATCCCCGCTGACACTGGCCGTGCAGATGTACCGTGGCGCCGAGATCACCGTTATGCAGTATATGCTATCCGCCATTCCCATGCTGCTGGTGTTCGTGCTGGCGCTGGTGGTGAGCACGCGCATCTTCAACGAGGAGTACCTGCTCAACTTCCAGCCGATATATGTCAAGGTGAGACAGGCTATCTATTTCGCCATTGACAAGCGCCATATAGCTATCTCTGTGGCCTTCTTCTCGCTGCTACTGATACCGGTTGTCTTCATGATGGAGATGGGCGTGATTACGCTGGCCTTCAACCTGCCCAAGGCCCTGGCGCTGAGCCTGGTGATCTTTCTCTGCGTGGTTATCGAGGAGATGACCAAATCGCTGACGGTGGCCGTGGCTATCGATCGCGGTCTGGCTAAAAAATGGCAGCAGGTGGTATTGCTGGCCGTCGTATCTGCCGCCTTTTTCTCCCTCGGCGAGAAGCTTCTATTGTTCATGTCGCTCAAGGTCATTTCCGAATCTGTCTTCACAGCTGCCGTCTTCGCCTCCAATGCCCTCTGGATTCCATTGCTGGTACACTCTGTCTGCACGCTGGTGGTTTGCCTTATGAGCTTCCGCCTGGGTATGCGGGGTTACCCGGTGGCCCTGCTGGCCGGCTCCCTCATGCACGGCCTCTATAATATGTTCCTGATAGGTGCGTTCAAATGAAAGGATTTCTCTCCATGGTCTGGCGCGAACTGAAGCTGCTGCGCAAAGAAAAAACCATCCTGTTTGTCATCCTCATCCAGATGTTCATTGCCTCTTTCTCCTCCGTGATACTGATGGGGATCATGGTCTATTATGATCCCGGCTCGATCGGCCAGAACGCCACAGCCAGCATCAACGTAGGGATCATAGGAAATACGGACAGCCAGTTTGTCACCTACCTGCAGGAACGCAACCATCATGTATATCCCTTCACGGATATCACCAGGGCCGAGTCGGCCTTTAAGGCGGGCTACCTGGATGCCATAGCCTGCATACCTGCTGAGAATCAGGGGGTGGTGGATATGAAGCTGGTGCTGCCCGAAATGGACGCCCAGGCCACGCTGGTGCTGATGCTGCTCAAGGAGCCATTGGAGCGCTACGAGAACTATCTGAGGGATCAGCAGGGCGTCAGCGTCAGGTATCAGGATGTTATGGGCAAGCCGTTCTCGACATATGAGTTTCTCTACACTATCATCATTCCCATACTGATGTTTTTCCCTGCCTTCATAGCCGGCAGCATGGTGATCGATTCCATTTCAGAGGAGATAGAAAACAAGACGCTCGACACCCTGCTGTCGGCACCCGTATCCATCAACTGGATCACCGGCGCCAAGATTATCGCCTCGGTGGTGGTGGGGGCTTTCCAGTGCATACTGTGGGTGGTGCTGCTGGGGTTCAACGGCTTCACCATCCAGAACACGCCCATGGTACTGCTGCTTTCCATAATGGTCACCGCCATCGTCGCCGTCATCGCCTTGCTGGTAGCGTTGGTCTTCCGCGACCGCGAGAGGTCGCAGTTCATCTATTCGCTGGTCATATTGGTGCTGTTCTCGCTGGCCTATTTTATCAGACCCTCCCCCTTCGCCTTGGTGGCCCGGCTGTCCACCGGCGACCCCTACGTGGGAGCTGCTCATCTGCTGTTCTACGCCGCCGCGCTGGCCGTGCTGGCCCTGGCCGCTCCCTTCGTCACGCAAAGGCTGACGACGCGTTGATTTTAATATGCGTAAGATGTATTCGAAGGCAGTAGATTATCTGTCTGTCTTGCCGCTTAGATGTCAGCATTGGGTGGAGCGACGGGCGGGAGTCCGGATGCGGGATTTGTACGCCTGTTCTCCAGTGCCAGCAGTACGATCCATCCAAAAGGCACCGGATAGAGAAGCGCCCAGCACCAACTGCGCCCTTTCTGAATGCAGGCCCATATGGTGACAGCCAGAGAAAATACTGTTGCCGTAATCAGGAAAACTGCTACACCGACCGTTTCCAATTGCTGCTCTGACGGGTTTTCCACGTTGAATAGCAGTATGGCGGTTGCCCAGCAAATTCCAGCGATGAACGCCATTGCCCAACCGAGTGGAACAGCTAGTATCCACCCCAATATCATGCTCCAGTTCAGATGACGCTCAAACCATTTATTCTGCAATGTTGAATCCGCCTGTTAGTTCAACCTTTACCCGAACAGCTCCATTGCCATGGCCCTGATCTTCTCGATTCCCCTCACCTCCTGCGGGAACATGGGCAGCTCGGTGACCTGCAGGTGGCCGTATTTGCCGTGTATGGTGGAGAGATAGCCCTGCTGCTGCGCCGCCCGCTGGCGCAAAAAGGGCGAGTCGGCAGTTTTGACCACGTTGTTGATCACCAGGCGGCTGACCTTGAAGCCGTACCGTTGCATTTCGCCGAGTGTGCCGTCGAGCTGGTTGACCGCCAGCGCTTCAGCGATGGCGATGATAGTGAAATCCACCCCTCTGCGTAGGAACTCCATGTCGGTGGCCGAGAGTGCTTCCCAGCGGCGGATGATATCCAAGATTGGCTCCTTTGTGCCGGTCCCGGCCTTCATCTTGGTATAAATGCGCGGCGCTAGCCTTAGGTGCTGCGATACCAGCGCCGGCGTCTCCAGCAGGGTCAGCGTCTGGCCCAGCGGCGCAGTGTCCCAGATTATCCTGTCGTAGGAGCCGCTCTCCTGTAGCTCGCGTATGTAATCGACCATGAACTCCTCTGCCAGGCCGGGCAGCATGGAGGCAATGAAGTCCGCAAACTCAGCGTAGCCGATGTCCACGAAGGACGCAAAGACCTGGTAGACGTCTTTGCCGAACTTCCCATCCCACATCTGCGTGACCTCTTCCGTGCCCAGCTCGCTGAAGTAAAGGTTGTCGCTCACGCAGGCCGGTTTGCCCTGCGCTTTTATCTCGAAGATGTGTGCCAGGGAGGGCGTGGCGTCCGTCGATATGGCCAGCGTCTTCAGTCCCAGCAAGGAAAAGTGCAGGGCGGCTGCCGCCGCGCAGGTGGTTTTCCCCACCCCACCCTTGCCCGCAAATACTGTGACCTTCGATTCTTTTCGTTCAGGCATGCTGTTCATTGTAGGCAATCCGGCTGCTGTTGTAAAAGCTGAAAACCTCATAGCGTCAAATTGACACCCAGCGGCTGTTGAGCTAAAGTATCGACGGCGAATTATTCAGAGCCGCAAATATCTCTCCGGTATGGTGCTCCGGGGCCAAAGGAGTCGTGAAAAAAATGCCGCCGTCCGTGCTTTCTAAGACCAATTTCCTGTATGGACTGCAATGTCACAAATATCTGTGGACCCTCTTACACGAGCCGCACAGTGTGCCGCCGCCCGATGCCGCCATGCAGTTCGTCTTTGACCAGGGCCACCAAGTGGGCGACCTGGCCAAGCAGATGTTCCCCGGCGGCCTGGATGTGCCGACCCACGATTTTAATACCAATATCAGGGTGACCAGGGAAAACCTGGGAGGTAGCCGTCCTTTATTCGAGGCTGGTATACTGGCAGGCAACATCTTCTGCCGCCTGGACGTTCTGTCACCGGCGGGCGAGGGTTCCTGGGACATCATCGAAGTGAAGAGCGCTACAAGTGTGAAGGACGTTAATATCCTGGACGTGGCCTTTCAGAAATTCTGCTGCGAGAGCGCCGGGCTTAAGATCAGAAACTGCAAGCTGGCTTACATCAATAACAAATATATACGGTATGGTGAGATAAACCCTCAGCAGTTGTTCACTGTCGAGGATGTTTCGGCGCGGGTAGCAGAGGCCAGCGGAGGTCTGGCCGAGCAGGTGGAGGAGGTGCTGGCCGTGATGTCGCAGCAGCAGTGTCCCGAGGTGGGCATCGGCCCTCACTGTGCGGAGCCGTATGAATGCCCGCTGCAGCCGGTATGCTGGGCCTTTTTACCCGAAAACAGCATATTCGAACTTTACTTCGCAGGCAAGAAGCGTTTCGAGCTGTACGAGAACGGCATCCTCCACATGAAAGACCTGCCCGAAAGCTACGCGCTGAACGGCAAGCAGCAGATACAGGTGAACTGCGTCGCTAGCGGCGAGGCCTTTGTAAACAAGGACAGCATCAGGAGCTTTCTCGATAGCCTCCTATACCCGGTTTACTATCTTGATTTCGAAACATTCAGCACCGCCATTCCGTTGTTTGAGGGGACGCATCCCTACCAGCAGATACCCTTCCAGTTCTCCCTGCACGTGGCGCTGAATAACGACGAGGGAGCCATCCAGTTCAGTTATCTGGCGGAGGGTCGCGAGGATCCGCGGCCGAAGCTGGCAGCCGAACTGAAGCAACTGCTTGGCGAGAGCGGCAGCATCGTGGCGTACTATGCCCCCTTTGAGAAGCAGGTGCTGGCTGAGCTGGCCGCTGCTTTGCCGGAATACCAGGAATGGGTTGATGGGCTGCAGGGTAGGATAGTCGACCTGCTGAAGCCTTTCAGCAGCTTCCATTATTACCACCCCTCGCAGAAAGGCAGCGCCTCACTGAAAAAAGTCCTACCTGCCCTGACCGGCATCAGCTACGAAGGGCTGGCTATCAACGACGGCAAGCTGGCCGGCGTGGCCTTCATGGCCGCCACTTACGGCAATGCGTCGGAGGAAGAACGCAGGAAGATCAGGCAGGACTTGGAGATATACTGCGGACAGGATACCGGCGGCATGGTGGAGATAATCAAGAAGCTGTTCGCCATGGCTGGATAGGCGGCTCTCAGTCGATTACCGTCATCTCGTCCACGCTTAAGTCTCTGATGTCGCTGTGGACTAGGACGAAAGTTTCCAGTTGGTAGTCAACATCCTTGTTCGGGTCGTGCATGATGAAGCTGCCTATGTCCGGAGCTACGGTGAACACCCGGCGGTAGGCGTTGACCAGCCTTTCCATCGAGCCGGTGTCGCCGGTCTCCCCATAGCGTTTCAGGTTGAACATACCGATGTAATACCAGGGCGAAAAAATGCCCGGGTCCAGTTTCATCACCCTGTTGAAGACCTGGAAGGCCTCATCTGTCCGGCCCAGGTTATACAGGCAGCCTCCCTTGTTGGCGAGCGCTATTACATTGTCCGGCTCGTGCACAAGCGCTTCATCGAAACATCTGACGGCCTCGGCGTCTTCGTCCAGCTTCAGATGGCAAAAACCTTTTCTGAATTTATCATCGAATGTCATCTCGTCGGCATACTCGTCCGCCAGCGCCTGGCAGCTTTCCAGCGCGTCATGGTATTCTTCCTTTTCCATGTGCGCATTTACGAGATACCTCAGGTCTTTAATTTTCATGGCGGACTCCTCTAACCGATTGTAAATAAATTACAATTAAAGATATCATAATCAATGCGTGCTCTCCAAAAATTATCATGAGGATATCGGACAGTATAGGTGATAGAAGTTATTCGGCATGTTTATAAGCTGAGCGGCTGGTGGGATCAGCCCGACCTGGGAGCGAATGTGTACCTGGTTGTCGATGGCGGCAAGCTGACGCTGATAGATACCGGCTATGCCCACAACTTCAGGCTGATACTCGGGAGGATTCACCGGATGGGATTCCTGCCTTCGTGCGTCAGGCATATCATCGTCACTCACCACCACCCGGACCACGTAGGCGGGCTGGCCGCCCTCAAGCAAACGACCGGGGCGGCTGTTGTCGCTCATGCAGACGATGTTCCTTACATAGAAGGCGCACTGCCCCAGCCGGGTCCGTGCCGTCCTGGTTGGCTGCGCAGCGCCTCGGCTCCGCTGGTACCTTTGCTCAGAACCGCGCCTGTAAAGGTGGATATAGTTGTGAAAGGTGGCGAAGAGTTGCCGGTGGCTGGCGGCATCAGGGTACTTCATACCCCGGGGCACACTCCGGGCAGTATCTGCGTCTTCTTAAGACAGAGGGGGTTGGTGATGACCGGCGACCTGCTGGCGCAGAGGTTAGGCATCAGGCTGCCTGCACTGTCTTTTACCGTGGATGTAGGGCAGGTGCAGGACTCTGTCAGAAAGCTGGCTGAGGAGGACTTCGAAACGGCCTGCTTCGGCCACGGCTCGCCGCTTGTGAAAAACGCCAGCAAGAGGGTGGCGGAGTATGCCCGGCGGCTGGACCATAAGAAGCCGTTTTAGAATATTCCTGTTTATTTCCTTTTCTTTTTCGGCGGTAGTGAAGAGGCAAAAGAGTGGGCTTTTCTTAGCCATTCTGCCAGGGTTGCTTTATCTTCATACAGATCTTCAGGTATGGTGATATATTCCTTCATGATCAAGCCTTTGCGCGGTTCGAACGGCCGGGCACCGGGATAGGCCCTCATTATTTCTTTGCAGCCAGCTTCGGGAAGGCGCAGGAAAATATTGTCCTGATGTACACCCGTGAACATCTTCCGGTTGATCGTGAAGATGGGAGAGCCGAACATCATCCTCCGGTCGCAGGTAATGCCCCGCAAGGCGGCTTCCAGCAATCCGGTCAATTCGGGTGATGCCTTTTTCGATTTACTTTCCTTCATCAGCCTTCCTCCCGCAGCAGCGACGTGGTGAATTAGTAACCCTTTTTCTTGTCGACCGTCCTCAACAGTTTCTGCCCGTTCATGTAGCGCCTCAGGTTTTCGCAGAATATATCGGTGGCCTGTTCGGCATAGCATTCCATGCCGCCGGCTATATGTGGGCTTAACATCACGTTGGAAAGGTCCCATAGGCGGCTGCCTGGCGGCAGCGGCTCCACAGCGAAGACATCCATGCCGGCGCCCGCTATGCGATTATTTTCCAGCGCATTCACCAGCGCATCCTCGTTCACCACGTTGCCCCTGGATACGTTTATCAGGTAAGCTGTCGGCTTCATGCTGCGCAGCTCCGCCTCGCCTATCATGTTTTCGGTCTCAGCGGTCAGCGGGACGGTCAATACCACGAAGTCACAGTCGTTCAGCATTTTCTTGAGCTGCCTGCGCGGGAAGATTTCATCCACGTATTTGGTGGTTTTTGACTTTGCCTCTGACCTGCGCACGCCCAGCACCCTCATGCCCAGGGATTTCGACAGGCGGGCCACCTGGCGGCCGATATTTCCCAGTCCCACAATTCCCACCGTTTTGGCGTAAAGCATCAACGGCATGAAGGGCTTCCACTGTTTGCCCTGCTTTTGCTGAAAGCAGCGGTGGGCGCCCTTGGCGAACATCAGCATCTGGCTTATCACGAACTCCCCCACCGGGACGCTGTGCATGCCGCGCACGTTGGTCATGACCACGCTGCTACGCCGCAGGTCATCGGTAAGGAACTTATCCACTGCGGTGGATGTCATCTGCACCCATTTCAGCTTCGGCGACCGGGCGATGACATCGTTAGGCAGCCCGTAGCCGTAGATAATTTCGGCCTCCGACAGTATGTAATCCAGCCTCTCTTTAGCGGCGGCGTCCCCTCCCATATCCTCGTACATAATGTCGAAGACGCTGGTGATGGTGATGCGCGCACCGACATCGATGACCCTGCGCACCAGTACCTCGTTCATCGGTATGGTCACCACTATTCTTAATTGTTTGTTGGCATCCGTCTTCATGGCTCAATCCAATATATTACTCCAAACAGTTTATTTTTGCCTGCTGCTTCTGTTCCTGCCTGCTGTCTACCTTCGTAAAAATGGTTGCGGAAAGATGGCAGAGGCGGGCAGGCGCCGGGCAGTAACGGCTGATATAATTTATATATGCTGCTGGATGGTCTGCGGCGCTGTATTTTCAGCTTTGCCTGCGCACGTAAAGCGATGCAGGCAATAAAGGAGGACTGAATTTGGACTGGCACGAGATACTGGGATATCTGGCAGGTTTTTTTATCACCGTCGGCATCCTACCTCAGGTAATCCGCCTGTTTAAGCTTAAAAGCGCCCATGAGATAAGCCTGCTGTTTACGCTGCTTTTCTTGGTGGGTGGGCTATGCTGGCTGATTTATGGAATTATCGAAGAGCTGCTGCCCATGATAATCTGGAACGGCATAGCCGTATTCTTGATGCTGCTGATGCTGGCTGCCAAGATTAAATACGGAGAAAAGCCGCAGGACAGGAAACTCTAAATCCGGACATTGAATCCCGGGCAAACTCAGAACTCTTAAGATAACAGCGGCCAGACTGCTTCTATAAATCCTGCCGGCAGGGACAATATAAGGCCACCCGCGTTTCTGCTAATAAACCGAACCAGCCGAACACCGCCGACAGAGATTAGAGAACCTTATCTTTAAACCGTGTTGCGAAGCCGAACCGGCTAAACCCCGCCGGCTAAACCCCGCCGGCAGGGATGGGAGAAGAGGTGCAGCCCCTTGTCACAAACCAATTCTCCTCTCCCAAAGGAGAGGGGCTAGGGGTGAGGGTATTAATATGCATCCGCTCTCAGAACGAAGCTGTAAGAAGTTCCTATCCGCTTAAGAATGAGCCTTTCGTCTATGAATAATGAGCCTGACGGTTGTATACGTTTGCTACGCCTTTCCTATAAGATACATAACAATGGGGGATAATGGTTTGACAGCTTATCGCGAATAAATATTCCTCGTCTAATCACCTTTCCCTTAATTGGTTTCGTCCCTTCATTATTCCTGGAAGCAGGCGAATAAGCGGAGGTATGGTGTTTGAGCACCAGTGAAAATAGAAAATTGAAAGGTCTGGTGGCGGCAGGCCACGCCGGAAAGGACGATGACAACCGGCTGCAGGAAGAGATGGACAGTTCCATGGACAGGTACCGCACCATCCTGGAGGAGATGGACTGTGGCTATTATGAGGTAGATGCCAAGGGTAAACTCTCTTTCATCAACGATGCTGCGGCCCGCCTCAATGGTTATACCCGGGAGGAGATGGTGGGTATGAGCTATAAGGAGTATGTGCCGCAGCAATACTGGGAATCGACCTTCGAAAGCTATGCCAGGGTTTTTTCAACAGGAGTACCTCTGCGCAACTGTCCCATGGTCAGATTAAAAAAGGATGGCAGCCTGATTTACCATGAAGATTTCGTGTTTCCCGTCCGCAACGGCAAAGGTGAAATAACCGGTCTGCGCGGCATTGCCCGTGATGTGACCCTTCAGAAGCTTGCCGAAGCTGCCCTGCTGGATGAGAAACGCTTTTCTGAGGCGCTTATCGACAGCCTGCCCGGCATTTTCTATCTGATCGATGAAGAGGGGGCTTTTGTACGTTATAACAGCAATGCCAGCGAAGTAGTGGGCTACTCTCCGGAGGAAGGGAAGAAGATACGTGCCATGGATGTCATTGCCGAAGAAGACAGGGCGTATATCGCCGAAAAGCTCAGCGAGATATTTAATCAGGGGTCGGGCGATGCCGAAGTGCGGCTGCTGGCAAAGGACGGCCGCAGGATACCGTACCATATAACTGCCAAGCGTGTATCGCTGGGCGGGCGCAACTACCTGCTGGGTACGGGTGTCGATATCTCTCAGCGTGTCGAGGCTGAACGCGCCCGAGATGAGAGCGAAAAGAACTACCGCCTGCTGGCGGAGAATACCAAGGATATTGTAACTATTGTGGATAAAAACTTTAACCTGGTCTGGCTTTCCGCCTCCGGTGAAAAATTGACTGGCTATTCTTTCGAAGAGCAAAAAAAGATGCCGCTTAATAAGAAGATTATGCCTGATTCTGTTAAAAGAACGAAGGCCCTTTTAATTAGGGCCTTGCAAGAGGAGCAGGAAGGTACTCACGATCCTGCCCGCCATTACGACATCGAGATTGAGTTGTGTCGAAATGACGGATCGACTATATGGACGGAAAACCAGATGCAGTTTACTAGGGATGGGAACGGCAGGGCCACAGCCATGCTTATACAAGGGCGGGATATCAGCGAGCGCAAGCAGGCTGAGCAGGCCCTCAAAGAATCCCTGGAAGAACTGAGGCGTTCCAACGAGGAGCTGGAGCAGTTCGCTTACGTGGCCTCGCACGACCTACAGGAGCCGTTGCGCATGGTCTCCAGCTATGTACAGCTTCTGGAGAAGCGCTATAAAGACAGGCTCGATTCCGACGCACTTGATTTTATGAACTATGCCGTCTCCGGTGCCCGCCGTATGCAGAACCTGATCAACGACCTCCTCGCCTATTCACGCGTCGGCACACGCGGCAAGCCCTTCGCCCCGGTCGATGCTTCAGAGGTGCTTTATGCCGCCCTCAGCAACCTGGAGGTTGCCATCCACGAGGCGGAGGCCGTCATCGAACATGGTGACCTGCCCGTGGTCTTCGGTGACGAGGGACAGCTCATCCAGGTATTTCAGAATATCATAGTTAATGCCATCAAGTTTCATGGACATCAACCCCCTTATGTGCGGGTCGATGCGGTGCCGGATGATGGGGACTGGCTATTCTCCATCAGGGACAACGGCATCGGCATCGATCCGCAGTTTTTTGAACGCATCTTCCTGGTCTTCCAGCGCCTCAACGGCAGCGGGTATGCAGGTACTGGCATCGGCCTGTCCGTTGCCCGCAAGATAATACAGCGGCACGGCGGCCGGATCTGGCTGGAATCGCAGCCCGGCCAGGGCAGCACCTTTTATTTTACGCTCCCCATGCGGGAGGAAGGAGAGTTAAGCAAATGACGCATGACAATGGAATGAAGCCGGTGGACATTCTGCTGGTGGAGGACAACCCCGGCGATGTACGCCTGACGCAGGAGGCGCTTAAGGACGCCAAGCTGAAGGTTAACCTGCATGTCGTCAACGATGGGGTGGAGGCCATGGCTTTCCTGCACGGGGAGGGTCAGTATGCATCCAAACCCCCGGTCGACCTGGTCCTGCTGGATCTAAACTTGCCCAGGAAGGACGGGCGGCAGGTGCTGGCCGAGATAAAAGGCGACCCTGATCTCAGGCGCACGCCGGTGGTGGTGGTGACCACCTCCAAGGCCGAGGAGGATATCGTTAAAACTTATGATTTACATGCCAACTGCTATGTCACCAAGCCACTGGACCTCGACCAGTTTATAACTATGGTACAATCTATTGAGCATTTCTGGTTCAGCATAGTAAAATTACCAACGGAAGGGCGGCTGCTGGTTAGATGAATCCTCCTCCGATCAATATTGTGCTGGTGGAAGACAACCCCGGGGATGCCCGCCTGATCAGCGAGTTGCTTAAGGATGTAAAAGGCGGGCGCTATCAGCTTGAACATGTGGACCGGCTTTCCTCAGGCGCCGAGCATATAAGGAAAGGCCCTGTGGACGTGATACTCCTCGACCTCGGCCTGCCGGATTGCAGCGGGCTGGACGGCCTCACGACGGTCAAGGGAATTGCCGAGCAGGTCCCTATCGTCGTGCTGACCGGGTTGGATGATGAGGCCGTTGCCGTAGCTGCCGTGCAGACCGGCGCGCAGGACTACCTGGTCAAGGGCCAGGTGGACGGCAACCTGCTGTGGCGCTCCATCCGCTATGCCATCGAACGCAAGCAGCTTGAGCAGAGGCTGGCTTACGTGGCCACACATGATACGCTGACCGGGCTGCCCAATCGCTTTCTGCTTACTGACCGTCTGGATATCGCCATCACGCAGGCCGAGCGCACGCATGAGAAGCTTGCCATGCTTATGCTGGACCTGGACCGCTTTAAAACCGTCAACGACAGGCTGGGCCATACCATTGGGGACAGGCTGCTCAAGCAGGCCGGGGACAGGCTGACCGCCGTCGTGCGCGGCTATGATACCGTTGCCCGACTGGGCGGCGACGAGTTCATCATCCTGCTCACCCAGATCGCTGGGGCCGCCGATGCCGCTGAGATCGCCGGGCGCATCATCTTAAGCTTCCGTGAGCCGTTTATCATCGGGAGTGAGGAGGCCAGCGTGACCGCCAGCATCGGCATCGCCGTCTTCCCCGACCATGGCAGGAACGCCGATAACCTGCTCAAGAACGCCGACGCCGCCATGTATCGCGTCAAGGGCAGCGGCCGCTGCAACTTCGCCGTCTGCGACACCTCGGAATAAATGCAGATAAGAACCCTGAACCCCGAAGGCCGAGACCTGTAAAAACCTTAATCTGAGCTTGTGTCATCTTGCCTGCCCGCTCAAACCCCACCGGCAGCGATGGGAGAAAGGGCGCAGCCCTTTCTTGGAAACAAATTTCCCTCTCTCTTGATGGAGGGGGTCCAGGGTGAGGTTGATAAAAATGTTATCACGAGGAGCGAAGCGACGTGGTGATCTGCTGGCTTGCATTTATATCAACCAGGAGATTGCCACAGGCCTTCGGCCTTCGCAATGACAAAAACTATAACTTTTTGAGCTTTATCTCCAGCCCGTCGAACCCGTGAGTAACTATCTTCGCCTCGGAGTAGGGAAGCGGATAATCCCCTTCAGAGGTCCAGGCAAGCTCGTAGCCCTGAACTCCCGTCTCCGAGAGTGAGAACCGGTCCACCCGCCAGGGGCCGTACCCATCCCCCTCATCCGAATATAAAATACCCGAGCATTTACCGCTCTTCCCCGGGTGGAATACGTGCAGTATCAGCATGCCCATCTCCGACACCGGCACGATGCTGCCGGCCTTAACGAGCAGTGGAAGCCTGTCAAGCGGCGCGTCCAGCGACACCGCGGCCCCTCCCGGGTAGATCTCGTCGCTCCAATAGTCGAACCACTCCCCGGTCGGCGGGACGACGCGTCGGACCAATGCCCCCTTCTCCATCACCGGGGCTACTAGGAAGCAGTCCCCGCACATGAAGGCGTCATCTACCTCCCACAGATCCCTGTTCCAGGGGTCGTCCCAGAAGAGCGGCCTCACCGGCGGCTCGCCGGTTCGGCTGGCCTTCCAGGCTAGAGTGTACCAGTAAGGCATAAGCTTATGCCGCATCTCGAGCTGCGCTCTCAGTATCTCCAGTGCTTGTGAGCCAAACTCCCACGGCTCCCTCTTCGGCAGGTAGAAGGCGCAGTGCGTACGGAAGACCGGCAGGAACGAGTCGAGCTGGAACCAGCGGATGTACAGCTCCGTCGATGGGTGCTTGGTGAACCCGCCCGTATCCGGGCCGGAGTAAGGCAGGCCGGAGAGGCCCAGCCCCAGCACGGTGGCTACCGTCTGGCGCACGGCCTGCCAGGATGTCTCGATATCGCCCGTCCAGCACCAGGCGTAGCGCTGCAGTCCCGCCCAGCCGGAGCGGGACAGGATAAAGGGCCTTTTGTCCGGCTTGAGTTTACGCCAGGCTTCGCAGGCGGCCCGGTCCATCAGCAGGCCGTAGACGTTGTGCGCCCGGCGGTGGTCGCCGCCCTCACCGTCCATATTGTGGCGGGTGCACAGCGGCAGGCTGCCGTCGCCCGAGGCCGTGAAGGCGGCCGGCTCGTTCATATCATGCCACAGCCCGGAGATGCCGTGTTTGAGCAGGCGCGGGTAGAGGCTGCCCCACCACTCCCGCACGTACGGGTCTGTGAAATCGGGATAGACGGTCCAGCCCGGCCAGACCACGCCGGTCAGCAGGTTCCCCTCCGGGTCCCGGCAGAAGGCGTTCTCTGCCAGCCCGCTCATATATATGTCCCATTCCGGGTCCAGCTTGACACCCGGGTCGGTCATGCCGACCAGGTGGGTATCGGTCTTCTCCAGCGTGGCTGCGAACTCGTGCAGCGCCGGGTAGCGCTCCAGGTCGGGCGTGAACACCCGGTAGCCGTCCAGGTAGTCGATATCCATGTAGAGAGCGCTCAGCCGCAGGTGGTTGTCCCGGAAGCCCCTGAACACGCGGCGCATCTCTTCCTCGGAGTTGAAGCCCCAGCGGGAGTGCTGGTAGCCCAGAGCCCAGCGCGGCGGCAGCGGCGCCCGGCCTGTCAGCTCCGTGTACCGTTTCAATGTTTCGGCTGGTGCGCCGAAGGCCAAGTAGTAGCGTAGCGGCCCACCCTCGAAGCGCATCTCGGCGCTGCCGTCCAGCGTGACCGTCCCGTCGCAGGTATTGTCGTAGAAAGCCAGGAAGCAGGTCCCTTCCTGCAGGCACAGGTAGAGCGGCATGGTGATGTACAGGGGGTCTGCGCCCCGGCCGTAGCCGCCGCCGGGGTCCTTGTTCCAGAGGCGGTAATGTCCCGGCCTCAGATTCAGCTTCGCCGCCCGTTCTCCGAGGCCGTAAACGCAGGCCTCCGGCGGCAGTGTGGCCTTGTGCAGCCAGCCGCTGCCCAGTTTCAGGGGCGGCTCCTCCCGGCGTATTAGCTGGTCTTTTGAATCGTAAAATAACAGCAGGCCGTCCGGGGAGACCGACAGCTTCAGGGCATTGCTTTGCAGCAGCCATGAGCCGTCCCTGTTCCCCAGCAGCGGGTTTATGATGGTCCACTCCTCCTTCTCTACCGCGTAGGAAGGCAGCATCTCCGCCCCGTCCCAGCCCAGGAACAGGAAGTCCGGCGTTAAAAAGCGGGCGGTCAGTGTGCTGGATTCGAATTTAAACCTGGCCCCGCCCGGCACGGACGCTGCTGAAACCAGCCTGCCGATAGCTCGTGGCTGGGAAGGGGTTGGGGGTGGGAGGAATTTGGCGTCCAGTCGGTCCTTCAACTTCGTGTAAGCCAACGCCTTCAGGCTGTTGGAAAGCCCGGCCAGCCGCAATCCGTGAAACAGCAACGCTAGCTTGTTCATGGTGCTACCCTCCCCGCCGATTTGACGCGATTTTGGGATTTACGTTACATCAGGTGGGAGGGGATGTCAAAGACTAACCATTGTTTTTTTATTTATCAAATATTTAGTTGCTTTTCCACCCTCCCATCCCCTCTGATATGTAGAATCTGGACACCCGTAGCAGCTATGCTAACCCCTATCAGCAAAGTTCGGTGGCAGTCGGCCGGGTTTTCTTCGGCGCAGAGTATGCAGGTGCGGTGCTTCTTTATCTCCTCGATCAGTTTGTCGATGCCCTCGTTAAAATATTTTTCCTGCCGTATGCTGTCATAGGCTTGCAGCCGCTCCGCCCTGTTTTTTCGGTAAAGGCCGGGGACAAGGCCGCCCAGCAGACTGCCTAGGTAGAGATACAGTATATTTATCGAGGCCAGCAGCTTCTCCAGGTTTTCTCGGTTGGCGAAGGAAGCCCAGCGGCTGTAAGGCCTGCTGCGCACGTCAACGACGCACTCGATCTCGTTGTCCATCAGTAGCTTGACGAACTTATCCGGCGGATGGTTGCTGTGGCCGAGGGTAAATAATTCCATGAATAATCCAAGCAGTTGTAAAAACTCTAAATACTAAACTCTAAACAAATTCAAAATCCAAAGCAACTGATTCCGCTCAGGCTTTATAAACTGCCGGTTCGTGTAAATTATTGAAAGCATCAAGGAAATATGACCGGTCATGCTATCCGTTTTTTTATTTTGGCCCAGGAGCCGGTGATGAGAAAGCTTTCCTCCATGTTGGCAATCATGGCCTTGAGTCTTTCAACGGGCAGGGCGAAGGTGAGCTCGCACTTGTCCACGTAAGGACGGGCCGAGATGTCGAACATGCCGATTACAGGACGGGGGTGCTTCTCCAGAGATTGGTAGTAGGGGTGGTAGATGATCGACGAGCAGCCTGAGCCGAAGGGCGAGATGACCCCGTTGGGCTCCGTCTCGTCGAAGTTGGCTAAGGTGAACAATCCGGCCAGCACGTCGGGCCGGGCGAAAAAGATGGCCACCCGCGGCGTGTCGGACTGCTCCAGCAGGTCCCAGCGTTTGAAGATGATGTAGCGGCCTGGCGCGGTAAAGGGCTGCTGGTGCTGCATGACCTGTTTGACCAGCGCGGGCGATTTCTTGTAGCGTTCGCCTTTCAGCTTGCCGGGTATGCCGCAGGAGAGGAAATACTCGAAGTTTGCCATGATCTTCGTGGCGAAGCCGGCGTACCTCCTGCCGCCGAAGCAGCCGATGGATTCGCCGTTGAAGGCCAGGGGCGCGCCTTTACGCGCTTTAAGCAGGGCGGCGATGAGGCACCTGTGGGCTGTGCTGGGTTTGACTAGGGGGGCCCTTCCCTCCTCGTCCGTGTAGTAGAAGGCGAGCGGCAGCTCCGCCCCGCCGAAATGTTTTTGCCAGAGGTTGGTGAAGTTGTCTCTCTCGCTTTTTTTCATGGTTTCGAACCTCTTAATATTTATTTTTCGCTTTGCGGCAAGGCTTCCCACTGCAGCGAGGCGATGGCAACCTCGCCCGCGGTGAGGGAGGCGATCCACGGCCAGCCGCAGGTGGTGATGTACCAGGCGTCCTTCTCGGGCACATAGATGTATTCGGGGGCGTGCGTACGCAGACGTGCGACCAGGGTGGGGGCGTCCCCGTTGCCCTTGTAGCTGCCGAAATCATAGGGGTTGTCCGAGCTGAAGACCAGCGTGTCGTTGTACGACTCACGGCCGAGCCAGATTTTGAAGGGTAGCAGCAGGCCGTTCCAGAAGAAGGTGTCGTTGTTGTAGGTGACCGACAGGTAGTAGCGGCCCTTATATTCCATCACGAAGGGTGATTCGGTGCTGGCGAAGGGCGAGTTGCGCTCGCTGCCCCAGCCCGTCAGGAGCGCTGTACCGATATATTGCCAGTACGTGAGGTCGAAGGATTGGTAGACGTCCACCTGTGAGAAGAAGAGGCCCCGCGCGGTAGTGTAGAGCAGCCACTGGCCGCCCGCAACCTTGATGACCATGCCGTCGCGGAAGAACTTGTGATAGGGGGCGGGCATGACCGTATCCCTGCTTCCCCAGCTTACGCCGTCCTTTGATGTCATATGCTCCAGGCGGTGCGGCGACCAGAACATGTGCCAGGTGCCCTGCTCGCTGATGACGTGTGGCGCCCAGGCCAGCTCGCTGAAGTCGGCTATGGGTACGGACTCCTGCATGACGCCGGCGGGCGGCATGTCCTGCGAGACGGCCGTGGCGAAGTATTTCTCCTGGTTGTAGTCGCCGTCCGTTTTGCTGGTTATGCCCGCCAGCCTCCAGCGGCCCCCGGCGTCGCGGTAAATGGCATGGTCGTTGACATAGTATCCCGAGTCTATCGGCTGGAAGAGCCTCTGCCATTCGCCGGCGATGACCGGCCTGTACACGGGGGGAGTGGTGCTCTCCGGTATGTGGACATCGACCTTGCTGATGAGGCGTTTTTTGCCCGTATTTTTGGAGACGGCCAGCACGCGATAGGAGCCGCTGCCCTCGCTCTCACGCAGCAGGCAGGAGCCATACTCCACCGTGTGCACCGGGTACCAAAGCGCCCCTTCGCCCGTCTCTATAACGTAGGTCTCCCCGGCCGGGTCGGCTATCCAGCCCAGGTGCGCCCAGCCCGGCCCCTGCGTGGTCCTGATTCCCACCTCCGCCTGTCTTTGCAGCACTGCCTGAGGGGGGATTGAACTGTAAAAATCGGTCTGGAGGGGCATCTCCACCACAATGCGCAGGACCACCTCGCAGATGAGCCACACGGCTATGATGATCTCCAGTGAGATGAACAGCCTCCACCAGATGTTCGGTCCGGGTTTTTTCTTTTTGGGCATGTGCGGTCTATTTAACCACCGGCGGCAGCGGTTTTCAAGCAAATAGGTAATTTATTTTTGCCTTTGCCCCTGGCCCTCCTTTTCCGGGAAAAGGGCGTATTTTTATTAGAAGGACCGCCGGTCCTTCCCTCCTCCCCGCTGGTTGGGTGTGGCTGTGATGGTTGAATATCATGCAGGATATTGCCACGCCCCGATTGCACCTGGGCTCGCAATGACACGGTCACTTGATACCTTCCTTGAGAGCATTGTTATACACATGTCCGCATGATGCGTTCGGGGCTGATCGCGGCATGTATGATGACAGCAGTATCTAAAACGGCTAACATATACCTGATGTCCGAGCCGTATTTGCACCTGGACCCTGAAACCGCCCGCCGCATAAGACTGCTGATGGCGGATGTGGACGGCACGCTGAATACCGGTGGCGGACAGGTCAGCCCGGCCGTGAGGGGCGCCGTGCGCCGCCTGCAGGAAAACGGTATTACGGTGGGACTGGTCTCAGGCCGCACCAGCCCCATGCTGGAAGAGATGGCGCTGGACCTGGATATCAGGGGACCGCTGATCGCAGAGAACGGGGCAATCGCACGCATGTCAGTCCAAAGCGGTCACATGGACTTGGGCTATTCACGCCAGCCCGCCCTCGACGCGCTGGACAGGCTGAAGGCCTGCTACCCCGGACGAATCAGCGAGCGTGAGGACAACGCCCACCGCCTGGTCGACATCGTATTCCGGGCGGACGGCCTGAAGATGGATGAGATCAAGTCCTGTGCAGGAGATGTGCAGGTGCTGGACTCCACCTATATCCTCCATCTCATGCAGCAGGGCATCGACAAGGGGAAGACCCTGAGAAGGCTGCTGGGGCTGATGGACGGCAAAATAAAGCCTTCCGAGGTGCTGGTGATCGGCGATTCTATGACAGACCTCTCCATGTTCAAACTGTTCCCGCTGGCTGTGCTGGTGCCCAACCCTGATATCCCGGCGGAGGACGCCCGGACCCTGCGGCAAGCCGCCCGCTATATCAGCGGCCATCAGGCTGGCGACGGCTTCGTGGAAGTGGCCCTGCACATAATAAGGTCGCGGGGTTAGTCAGGCTGTATCAGGGAAAGAGATTTCCAGTGCGTCTGCGACGTGTACGGAGCAGGGCATCGGTATCCCCGGCCTGCTTATAAAAAGCATCTGTGTGATTGACAGGGGTTCGCTGCCCGCATCTCAATGGCGTTTCAGTTGCGCTACTTATAACACATGAATTCATATAAGGTCTGGCCTTTCAAATTTTCTGCATACTCCTTTGTCTTGAGTTCTGCGTTGTAGTCAGCCAGGAACCTGCAATAGTAAATTGGCCGTTTGGCAACATCACTCATATCCACTTTATCCACCACGTTTTTCGTTGTTATGCAGCCGTTAAGTTCGATATCCTGATCCTTGCCTGCAATTATCAACTCCTTAGCATATTGCCTTTGCAGGTACGTGTCCATTTCCACCGTTTCTTCTTTAAGTTCTAATTTTCTGGTTATAACCAGGGGCCTGTCCGCACCGGCAAGATAAAACATAGTATACTGGGGAGCATCTTCATGCATTGGATATACCTTGGTATATATGATCGTGTATTTTTCATGATATAAACGGCCCCGGTACCAGTGGCTGCAGTAATCCCACATATTACAATTACCCCAATTGTGATCATGGTAGCCGCAATTTCCCTTAACCTTGATTACAGAGTTCCCGATAAACAAAGCGCCTTCGACCTCTGCCCTCGGGACAGGCACAATCCAATCCTGAATCAGGCCCTCTTTATCGACCAACTCCTGGCTGGGCGGTCTCCACCCAGGCAAGGTGTTCTTAAATATAAGTTCTGCGCCTGCACGCCTGGAGCGGATGGACAACCTGTATATTCCATTCTCATAGCGAAGGAAATTGCCGCCGAACTTGACATCGCAATGATCTGCGGAAGCCACGACGTCTTTTTCGCCAAAGGGAATTATGGCTGATGTAACGTTGCCGTCGGGAGAATAAATATTCAGATGAAGGGAAGGAGTATGTGGCGTGATGAAAAGGAAACGGTAGTGTAGAATAGCCACACACGAGTAGCCATTGTCAAACTGGGCATCTAGGTACCACCACTCGTAATACTCGTCATTGCTATATAAGTGCAGGGCGTCATCCTTAACCTGGTACCTGGGGGCAACATGTGTGTCAAGCATTCATTTTCCTCCTAAACATGAATCTCATTATTGCAAGCAATACAAATAGGAAAAATACGGCTGCCCTCCTGGCAAACGGCTTTATTCCAATTCCTCATAAGTCATTTCTCTCAGAAGAAATCAGGCATATCGCTGCTGGGCTTCATTTTGAAATCCGTGGCCCGTTTCTCTATAAAGGCTGCTACTCCTTCTATGGCATCCTGCTGCTGGAAAGACCAGTAATCGAGACGCGAGTCCAGCAGGTGCGCTTCTTGCGGGTGGCTGTCGCTCAACATATTCCAGATCAGCTTTCTGCACACTGCCACCATAACCGGCGAACTGTTAGTTGCAATATCTTTCGCAATTTGCTTTGCCCGAGGCAGCAGCCCCAGAGTAAGAGAATGTCACGTTGACATTGATATGCCTGGCTGACGCTACTGGTCCTTATGCAGTAACGACCGGTCCTTTACTTGATGGCACCAAGGATTTCGGGACGTGGGCCAACGAAACAAATTATATTCCCGGAGTCACTCTTGATTTAAAGACCTATGACCATGGCTTAAAGATGGAATCGGCCATTGCGCTATATAAAGAAGCAATAAACGCTACTCCTGTCCCTGTTCTTACCAATGCAGCGATCTGGGGCACGGCATCTCCTACTCTTTCAGGATTGGGCAAGCAGAATAAGATACCTCTGATTGACGCGTCTTCGACGCGCGAAGTTGTTATACCCCCCGGATGGTACTTTGGCTACCAGCCCAGCTATGAAGGCGAGACAGGTGCATACATAAATTGGATCCTGGAGAACGGGAAAGCCGACAGTAAAATTCCCTGGATCCAGAAACATTATGAAAACAGGAAGCCGAGGCTGGCGCTATTCAACTGGGACAATGTTGCCGGCCGTGCCAATGATACCGAAGAAGCCAAATGCTATGCTGCTGCAAAAGGCGTCGAGTGGGTTGGGGCAGAATACGTACCCCTGACAGTTGGTGATTGCACGGCACAGCTCACCAGGTTGAAGGACAAGGTTGATTTTATCTATATAGGCATGTTTGGTTCGGCCTGGCAGGCTGTTTTGAAGAAGGCCGATGAGTTGGGAATGCGTGACCAGTTTATAGATATAGATCCTACCTATTTCTCCCCTCCAGAAACTGCCAAGTTTGTTCCGGACCTGTGCAACAACAACGGGGCTCTGGCTATTTTTGTTTCCAACTATGATCTGTTTCCCAAATTTGTCCAGGAAGCACAGATGAAGACCAAGTATCCCAAAGAGTTCGGGTCTTACGCTGTCGGCTGGTACTGGGGTGACCTGGCCTCCGAGGCCATCAGGCAGACCATCAAGCGGGTCGGTGCTGAGAATGTTACAGGTGAAACAGTATACGAGACTCTGTGCGCCGGCGCTATCAACAAGTTCAAGCCAATGGTCTCCTGTAACACTATCACTTGGTCGAATAACTCCAGTCTTGTTAAGATGGACGGCGGCGATTCGGTAGATATTCGCATTATCAACGGCTATGATCCCAAGGTCAATGAAGCTACCTACGCCCACAAGGCTTATATTGAAACCACTGGTGTTTCTATCCCGTCTCTACTCCCGGGCGGCAAAGATGTGCCAGCTAATTGTAAGTGATCTAACAAATCAGGATAACATTCAGTTATCTGGGATAGATAAGTCCGTCCTGACGGCGCTTCTTTTTTAGAAGCTTGTTCAGATTATAGAAAACAGGTGCTGGCGTTGTTGCAACGCCAGCACCTGAAGCCATTCTTAATCACCAAGGGTTATTTGCTGAACTCCTTTTTCATCTCTTGGATCAGGTCAATCTTCTTGATCTTGCCCACGGGCGTAAGCGGGAGCTCAGTGCGGAAGATGATATCCTCGGGTATCTTGTACTTGACCAGCTTGTCCTTTAAAAACGCCTTGATGCCCTCGGCTGTTGGGTTTGTGCCCGGCCTAGGCATGATGTAGGCGCGTCCGACCTCACCCATCACGGGGTCGGGGCGTCCTATGACTGCCGCCAAGAAGACATCAGGGTGCTGTGCAAGCGCCTCTTCTATCTCCGGCGGGTAAACATTTTCGCCTCCCCTGATGAACATCTCCTTCTTGCGCCCCACGATGGTCAGGCAACTCTCTGCGTCCAGCTTGCCCATATCTCCGGTATGGAAGAAGCCTTCTTTATCGAATACCTTGGCATCCTCGTCAGGCCGCTGCCAGTAGCCTTTCATCACGGCATCGCCCTTGATGCAGATCTCACCGACTTCGCCATGAGGAACTGCGTTGCCGTCGTCGCCCTTGATAGACAGCTCAATGCCAGCTTGAGGAGCGCCCACCGAGTATTTCAGCTTCTCCTCACCATCTTCGATGCGGGTGCAGGTCACTGCGCCACTGACCTCAGTCAAACCGTAGGCGTTCTGGGGAGTGACACCCATGCGCTTCTGTATGGCCGTTATCAGTTCGGAAGGGCAGGGCGAACTGGATACGATGGCCAGTATGATGGAGCTCAGGTCGTATTTCTCTACGTCCGGGTTAAGCAGCTCCAGGGCATACATGGCGGGTACCTGCCCGAGCACGGTCACTTTCTCCTTCTGAATAATCTCAAGGGTCTTGACCGGGTCGAATACGTCCATCATGACCAGCCTGTTGCCGGATGCCAGGCAGTTAATGACTCCCATCACAGCTCCTCCCACGTGGTTGAGCGGGCCGTTCATCAGTACCGTGTTGTCGCCCAGAATATAGCAGATGTTGATCATCCAGTTTACATAAGCCAGCAGGTTTTTATGCGTCAGTATGGCAGCTTTGGGGACGCCCGTGGTGCCGGAGGTGTAGATGAAGATGACCGGGTCTTCCAGTTCCACAGCTTCTTTGGCTTTGTCCAGCTCCGGCTTGGGATTGGTTATAAATTTATCGAAAGCTATCATGCCGGGCAGGGCCTTGTCTTCTTCTAGAACGATGATATGTTTGAGTGAAGGAAGATCATCCCTGACCGCCTGCAGGTTTTTCAGCATATCCATATCTCTGTAGCCCGCCGACATTACCAGCACCGATGAGCCGGAATTGTTGATGACGAATTTGATCTCATCGGGGGTGAAACGCCAACTAACCGGCACCGCTGTGGCGCCGATTTTGGTCGACCCCAGGTAGGTGAAGAGGTATTCCGGCCAGCTTGGCATGTAGATGCCTACCCGGTCCCCTTTTTTTACCCCCAGGTTAAGCAGACCCTGTGCAACGCGGTCAGTCTGAAGGTCATACTCCTTCCAGGTAATGCGACGATCGTTAAATATGAAGGCCTCCGCATCGGGCTTCTGCTTGACATGTTCCTTAAACAGGTCGCCGACTACACGTACCCCCTCCGGCTTTTTAGCGGCCTGTTCTGCGATTATTTCCTCTATCGATCTTGCCTCGTTTTCAGCCTGTTCCATTTCCTTCCTCCTCGAATAATTTAGAAACGAATATTTTTACCCTGCAACTATTGCCGTCTGTGGATGCTGCCTATTATATCAGATGCTGCAACATATGTGGTTAAGCATGCCCGAGTTGACTCCGGAGTGCGGATGGTATAAATTGTCAGGTGAAAATTTTTCCAAGGAGGTTATGCTTTGCCATATAAATATTGTCTTTATGAGAAGAAGGGCAGGATCGCTTATATAACGATCAACAGGCCCGAGGTTATGAACTCCGTCAGCCCCCCGGTGAGCGACGAAATGTACGAGATCTGGATGGATTTCAAGAATGATCCCGAGGTCTGGGTCGCTATTTTAACAGGTGCAGGCGAGAGGGCTTTCTCCGCCGGCAACGATTTGAAATACCAGGCCGAGCACGCCAGCGAGCCGGGCGCTATGACCATTAAGAACCCCGGCGGATTCGGCGGCATCACCGGCGATTTTGAATGCAATAAACCCATCATCGGCGCAGTCAACGGCTTCGCCATGGGCGGTGGCCTGGAGATTGCAATAATGTGCGATATCCTCATTGCTGCCGACCATGCCAGGCTCGGCCTGCCCGAGCCTAGGGTCGGCCTGTTTGCCGCAGCAGGCGGCGTGCACAGGCTGCCCCGCCTGATCGGTCTAAAGCGGGCTATGGGCATGATCCTCACCGCCAAGCCGATCTCAGCACAGCAGGCCCTGGAGTGGGGTCTGGTGAACGAAGTGGTACCAATGAAGGACCTTATGGCCACTGCAGAAAA
>JAFGHL010000018.1 GCA_016930155.1 Dehalococcoidia bacterium
AGTTTGAAGGTGGCTGGAGCTGCTTCGGGATCGAGTACCTGTTTACAGCAGACGATCATGTTCATGGTAGCAAATCACCCCTAAATATGATATTTGGTTAAAGAATTTAACCAATCGCAAAGTTTACCTTAACCTTATATGGATGTCAAAATCCTCGTTGGGTTCCCGCGGGATTCTGCGACAGCCTGCCGGCAGGAGGGGTTTTCAGATTTCATACGAGATCAGCTCTTTTTCCTCATGCTCAATAACCGTGCTCCTCATTCCACCTGCGCGTTTCATCGAGCATAGCATAGTAGTTTTCAATCTTGACATAGTTGGCCACGGAGTTACCCGTACCCATGCAGTAGCCCCCACCCGGGGCGCAGTGCTCGAGTATCCGGCGCGTTCGCTGCGCTACCTGCTCCGCGGTGCCGTTGGCCATCAGGTCCATATCTACTCCCCCCAGGATAGCCAATCGGTCGTGAAATTTATCGTACCACTTCTCTACCGGCAAGATGGTGTCTTCGAAGCTGTGCCTGGCATCTATACCCGCGTCGATCAGGTCATCCATAATGGACATAACCTGTCCGCAAGAGTGGAGCAGGAACAGTTTCCCGTGCCTGTGACATGCATCGCTGATGCGTTTCAGCCTGGGCATATAGTATTTCCGTAAAAAGCGCGGCGATAAAATAGTGCCGCCTTTAAAGCCCAGGTCATCGGAATAAAAGATGGCGCCGGCGCCCGGGTGAGCCGCACACAAACCGACTGCATGTTCAGCAATGCGCGTCAGTTGCTCTAAGATATCCTCAACCAAATCCGGCTCTTCGATACTTTTAATTGCCATATGCTGGGTGCCCATCAGCTCACTCAGGTCCTCATAGACCCCGTTGAACATCACCATGATCTTCATGCCGTCGGGAATACAGCCGGCCGCGTAATCCAGCGGCAGCAGACTGATTTGATCCAATGCAGGCCACTTGAATTCTTCATATTCAGCGCAGCTGGTGATAATACCCTGCCCTTCTTCCTTCCAGGCGCGTTTTTGACGCCGAGGGTCATCGTCTGCAGCCAGTTCCCTTCTTGTCTTGGTGAGCGGGACTATGGGGATCATTGTCACGTAATCGTATCCAACCGCTTTGCTGAAGGCTATACTGAGGTCCATCAGCCTGATCCCCATCTCCAAAGCTTCCTGGTCATCGATCAACTTACCGGTATTAGTGGCAAGTTCCACGGCCCTGGCCGAGGGATAGTCGATTCCCGTAACCTCGGACATGATCTCGGCATCCGGGAACAACTCAATTAGAGGCACCGGCCCCTCCTTCGTTTCACGCCGCAACACCTTTTCCATGTAGTCCCAATCATAGGTCGTTTTGAACGGTCGCGGAATCGTCATCGGATCCCCCTCCTGTAATCTGCATTGGCATGGATATTATAAGCCGGCATAGAATATGTGCCATATCAAGCTACGTTCGTAATGCGCATACACCTGTTGATACCGGCCAGATCTTTGACCAGTGCCACATCTGAGCCGGGCAAGATATCGCGAATAATCTGCCCTAACCGCTCTTCCTGACCTGCTCCTATTTCGAGGAGGAGAGCGCTGTCGGAGGCCATTTTATTCAGCGCCTGTGATAGCATAGTCTCGATAATCTCGGTGCCACGGTCACCTCCATCCAGCGCTAATATTGGCTCGTGCAGGTAAATCTCGGGCTGGAGCCCTGCCAGCTCCACGCTCCGTATGTACGGTAGATTGGCCACGATTAAATCCATTTTCTGATTTATTTGCTCCAGTAAATTTCCTTGAACCAGCGTTATTCTTTTACCTAGTCCATGGCAATGAACGTTTATGACGGCAACCTCCAGCGCAGCGGGTGAGATATCCACGGCGTACAGGTGAGCCTCAGGTATATTGGCCGCCAGCGCGATGGCGATGGCGCCGCAGCCGGTGCCAACGTCCGCCGCCAGCATCCTTCTTCGGTTACGCAGAGCCCTTGAGCGCTGAAATTCAATAGCAGCCTCCACCAGTGTCTCTGTCTCAGGTCTGGGTATCAGGACCCGGGGGTCAACGAAAAGGCTGAGGCCGTAAAATTCTTTCTCACCTGTGATATAAGCTGCAGGTTCGCGGCGCAGCCTGCGTTCCGTCATCCCCTCCAGCAGCGTTAGCTCACTGCCTGTCAGCGTCCTCTCCAGTTGTGATAACATTGCAGCTTTGTTCAAACGCAGAGCGTGGCAGAGCAGCGCCATAGCCTCATCCCCCGCCTCACCTATATCCACCTCACGAAAAACAGTGGTGTATTTACGCAGCCACTCTGCGCAGGTCACAACTTGCTTTCCTGAAGCAGCTGCGACTGCTCCTCATCGGCCAGCGCATCGATGAGCTTATCCAGGTCGCCGTCCAAAATACGTGGCAGCCCGTGCAGGCTGAGATTGATGCGGTGATCGGTCATGCGATCCTGAGGGAAGTTGTAGGTGCGGATCTTCTCGGACCTGTCCCCGCTGCCTATCTGCGACCTGCGCTCTTCAGTGAGCTCGTCCTGCTGCTTGCGCTGCTCGATATCGTATAGCCTGGACCTCAGCACCGCCATGGCTTTGAGCTTATTGCGGAGCTGCGACCGCTCGTCCTGGCAGATTGCAACGATTCCTGTGGGTACATGTGTGATACGCACAGCCGTGCTAAGCTTGTTGACGTTCTGCCCGCCGGCGCCACCGCTGCGAAAGATGTCGATCCGCAGGTCCTCCTGGTTGATATGCACGTCTATCTCTTCCGCTTCAGGCAACACCGCTACCGTAGCTGCGGATGTATGTATCCTGCCCGAAGCCTCGGTGACAGGCACGCGCTGTACGCGATGCACGCCGCGTTCGTACTTGAGATGGCCGTAGGCGCCTTTTCCCTTGACTTCAAAGATGATCTCCTTGAAGCCGCCCATCTCATTCTGGTTGCTATCGATTATCTCTATCTGCCAGCCTTTGGTTTGTGCGTAGCGTGAATACATCCGGTACAAATCCGCCGCAAAAAGAGCCGCCTCGTCACCTCCCGTACCGGCTCTGATCTCCACGATAGCGTCCTTGTCCTTGTTGGCGTCTTTCGGCACGAGACTCAGACGTAAAGCCTCGCCCAATGCCTGCTCCGAAGCCTTCAGCTCAGCGAGTTCTTCCCTGGCCATGGACAACATGTCAGCGTCCAATCCACCCAGGATCATAGCCTGCGTATCGGCAATGGACTTCTCCACCGCTTTGTACTGTCTGTATTTGTTGACAGCATCTTCAACGCCGGCTCGCTCCTGCGAGAGCGCCTGTACGCGCTGGAAATCATTGTAGACTTCCGGCTGGGCGATCATTTCGCCCAGTTCCTCATAGCGCTTTTCAATTGCTTCAAGCTTCTCAAACATTACTCAGTCCTGCAAATGCACATGGCATTATAGCATCGTAGCTTGAACACGCTCAAATTACAGCAGTCTGGCTGTCACGCAGTATAAGATTAAATAGATCATTAAACTATGTTACACTAATAGATAATCGACCTGCTCTGGACAACGTTGCCGACTTAATAGAGGAGAAGTCAAATGGCCGAGGAAATTATCTTTTTAGTGGAAGAATCGCCCGAAGGGGGCTACCAGGCGAAAGCACTGGGCCATTCAATATTTACAGAAGCCGATGACATTGAGCAATTGAAAACCATGGCGCTGGATGCGGTTATGTGTCATTTTCCGGAAAGTGACCGGCCTGCGCTTATCAGGCTGCACATGGTAAAGGATGAGGTCATCAAAGTATGAAGCTGCCGCGTAATATCGGTGGCGAGAAACTTGTTTCACTTCTAACGCGGTATGGATATCGGGAAAGCCATCGTACCGGCAGTCACATCAAAATAACCAGTAATATCAAAGGCGCTGAGCATCATATAACCATACCGGCACATAATCCTATACGGGTCGGCACCCTGAACAATATCATAAACGACCTGTCAGTATACCTTGAAATAGCTAAGCATACTCTTATTAAAGAGCTATTTGATTAATTCCTGATAAAGAAAACCACCTCTCCGATTTGAGTTTTGGAGGTTAAGATGAGTAATGGACAGCTTCAGGGAGCGGTATTGCAGGGCGCAAGGCGAATATGGGTATTTGCGCTGCTGGGCGCGACACTGTTGCTGGCCGGATCGGTCTTCGGCGTCGACTGGACCAATTATTTTTACGGCACAGGCAGCCTCTATCCCGCCATCGCCAAGCCGGGTATCACCCTTCTGTCGATGATCATCGTACTTATCGCAGGAAGGTATGCGCTGGAGAGAAAGGACTGGACGCTGCTGCTGCTGGCCTTCTGCTGCATGCTACCCACCGATATATTAATGAGCGTGGTGGTCGCGGTGCCGGGTATGACTGTGGGAGGATTGACCTTCATGATCGGTGGAGTGCTGTCCATTATCGCCCACATCTTCCTGATCATTCGCGTGGGCCGCGGGTTTGGATATTTCAAGAGTTTTAAACTCGCTGAGATTTGGTTACCGGTACTTATCTACGGATCGGCGGTGGTGGTTATGCTGGTGCTGTGGAATGACGTGGTGCGCGTCGGACATGCCGTGATCGGGCCGGCCTACACAGCTTTCTTCTGTACTACTACCTGGCTGGCCTGGGAGACGGTGCGCCGCAAGCTCTATCCCGCACCAAATGCCTGGATGGTTGCAATAGCAGCTACCTGCTGGTATGCCACTGAGATCACCGGGGAGGTCTATAACCTGGGCCTGGGAAACATCTCACAGGTGATGTTTTGTCTGGTCTGGGTGTTTTACGGTACCAACGTGGTGCTCTGGGCGCTGAGCGGATATAGATGGAAATAGAATGTGCTATAATTTCCACCTGCTGAATCGACCTTAATTTTACAGGTGAACTGATATGAAACTTACGGACGATGAAATCAGACATATAGCGCTCCTGGCCAGGTTGGGCATCTCCGATGCCGAGGTGGAGAAGTTCCGCACTCAGCTCTCCAACATCCTGGAGAACTTCGATATACTCAGCCAGGTTGACACAGAGGGGCTTCCGCCCACTGCTCAATCGATAGCCCTGGATAACATCTACCGCTCTGACGAGGCCGTACCTTCCCTGCCGGTCGACGAAGTCCTGGCCAATGCGCCCGACCGCGAGGAAAACTGCTTCAAGGTCAACGCAGTCCTGGAGTAACCTATGAACAACCTTCATCGCCTGACCATCCACGAGTCTCACGCATTGCTCAAAGAGAAAAAAATCTCTTCGGTCGAGCTGACGCGCGCTGTTTTGAAACACCTCGAACCCATCGACAGCAAGATCCATGCCTGCATGCGCATTACGTCCGAGCAGGCGATGGCAAGCGCTGCGGCTGCGGATAGGGCAATCGCTGAGGGCAACTGCAACCCCCTGACCGGCGTGCCGGCCATCATCAAGGATAATATGTGCACCAGGGGCATCACCACCACCTGCTCCTCCAAAATGCTGGAGCACTTCGTGCCGCCCTACGACGCGCATGTTATAGAGAAACTTAATTCGGTCAATGCCGTGATGGTGGGCAAGGCCAACATGGACGAGTTCGCCATGGGCTCCTCCACGGAAAACTCGGCCTTCTTTACCACGCGCAATCCCTGGAAGCCGGACTGCGTGCCGGGTGGGAGTAGCGGCGGCTCAGCAGCAGCAGTTTCTGCCGACGCCTGCATTTATGCCCTGGGCTCCGACACCGGCGGCAGCATACGCCAGCCTGCGGGATTCTGCGGCGTGGTGGGGCTCAAGCCCACCTACGGACGCGTCAGCCGCTACGGGCTGGTGGCCTTCGCCAGCTCGCTGGACCAGATCGGGCCGCTGGCCAAAGACGTCACAGACGCCGCTCTGATCATGAATGTAATCGCAGGACATGACAGGCGCGATTCAACCACTGTGCCGCTGGAGGTACCCGACTACTCCAGAGCACTGAAATCGAACATCAAAGGCCTGCGCGTCGGAGTACCGCGCGAGTACCTGGTTGAGGGGATGCAGCCCGCCGTCCGTAAGTCCATAGATGATGCAGTTAAAAAGCTTGAAGAGCTTGGCGCAAAAGTCGACTGGGACGTCTCTCTGCCCAATACCAGGTTCGGACTGGCCGCCTACTATATCCTCGCACCCTCTGAGGCTTCAGCCAACCTTGCACGCTACGACGGTGTGAAATACGGCTACTCCTATCGCGAGACCACCAGCATGTGGGAATCGATGGAGAGGACCAAACAGCACGGCTTCGGAGCGGAGGTCAAACGGCGTATCATGCTGGGCACCTACGCCCTCTCCGCCGGCTACTACGACGCATACTACCTGAAAGCACAGAAAGTGCGCACCCTGATCAAACGCGATTTCGACCGGGCCTTTGAGAAGTACGATGTCCTGGTCACACCCACATCGCCCACCGTGGCCTTCAAGATCGGTGAGAAGGCCGATGATCCGGTACAGATGTACCTCAGCGACGTTTGCACACTTCCCATCAACATCGCCGGTGTTCCCGCTATATCCATACCCGCCGGATTCGTGGACGGCCTGCCGGTAGGATTGCAGTTCATTGGCAAACACTTCAGCGAGGAAACCCTGCTGCGCACCGCCTATACCTTCGAGCAAGCCACACCCTGGCATAACCAGAAGCCGGCCATCATGTAACGATGCACATTGGTCTTTTCGGGCGGATTTAAAAACGCACCCCTACTTTTACTCCATGTAGGGACGAACCTTCAGGTGCACCCTCTGTTTTCGGGCCCTGTGATAAGCCATCGTATTAATAGTTCTGTTACTTTACCTGGCTGTTTTGTTATAATACGGCTTACCCGAAAATTCAGGCTATTCGAGGAGGCGTTATGGAAAACGAAAAGAAAATCTTCGAGGCGCTGGAAAATAATGCCAAGCTGACCCACGAGCAGGTCGCAGAGATGACCGGCGTGCCTGTCCATGATGTGCAGAAGATAATCAAGAAAGCTGAGAAGGACGGCACCATCGTCAAATACAAAACCGTCATCAACTGGTCCAAGCTCGGTGAGGAACAGGTGTGGGCGCTGGTTGAGGTAAAGGTGGTCCCACAGAGGGATACCGGTTTCGGGGCCATCGCCGAACGCATCTATCGCTTCCCCCAGGCCAAATCGGTCTTCCTGGCATCCGGCACCTACGACCTGGCCATACTCATAGCCGGCAAGACCATGCAGGAGATCGCTGTTTTCGTCTCCGAAAAACTGGCGCCTATGGAGACCGTCCAGGGCACGATAACCCATTTTATACTCAAGAAATACAAGGAGGACGGTGTCATCTTCGAGGATGACGGCGAACCGCGGCGACTGGGCGTCGTAGCCTGACCCCCACCCATAATCCCTATTAGAGGAGACTCCACATGACGCATCAGATTAAAAAAAACAAATGCAGATATATATCAAAAAAGGCGCGCGATATTTCGCCGTCAGGCATCAGGAAGTATTTCGACCTGCTGTCCCACATGGATGGCGCCATCTCTCTCGGCGTAGGAGAACCGGATTTCGTAACCCCCTGGCCTCTGCGCGAGGCCGGTATCACTGCCATCGAGAAAGGCTTCACAATGTACACATCCAACCGGGGCATTCCCGAACTGAGAGAATCTATCGCAAGATACCACACTAAATTCTACGACCTCAATTACGATCCGAAGTCGGAGATTCTGGTGACCACTGGCAGCAGCGAAGCGCTCGACCTGGCTTTCAGGGCCATTATCGATCCGGGTGACGAGGTTATCATGTCCGATCCGCATTACGTGGCCTACCCGGTTTGCGTTGCCCTGGCCGGCGGTGTGCCGGTGCCCGTGCCGACCTATGAGAAAAATAATTTTGAGCTGATGCCGGCCGACATCAGGAAGCAACTGACAAGCAAGACCAAGGCCATACTGCTGAGCTTCCCCTCCAATCCGACCGGTGCGATCATGCCCAGGAAGCTGCTGCTGGAGATAGCCATAATTGCTAACGAGCATGATCTGCTGGTGGTCTCGGACGAGATATATGCCCGCCTCACCTACGGCATGGAGCATACCTGCATGGCCGGTTTGCCGGGCATGAGGGACAGGACCATACTGATCGGCGGATTCTCCAAGGCTTTCGCCATGACGGGATGGCGCGTTGGATTTTCCCTGGCCAACCCGGAGATTACCGAGGCCATGCTCAAGGTACACCAGTACACTATGATGTGCGCCCCCATCATGGGCCAGTTGGCCGCCTTAGAGGCGCTGAAGGACAGCAATGACCGGGAGGTTGAGGACATGCTGGCCGAGTATGACAGGCGCCGGCATGTTATCGTCAAGGGATTCAGAGACCTGGGCCTGTCCTGCTTCGAACCCAAAGGCGCTTTCTACGCCTTCCCCAACATTACGTCCACCGGTATGACGTCCGAGGAATTTGCCGAGGAGTTGCTGACCGAGGAGAAGGTGGCCGTGGTGCCCGGATCGGTCTTCGGAAAATGCGGCCAGGGCTACGTGCGCTGCTGTTACGCCACATCTATGCCGGATATCGAAGAAGCCCTTAAGAGGATCAAGAAATTCCTGGCGCGGCGCCGCAGGAAGTAGTTACTTTTTAACCAGCCAATCTCTGAATACACGGCCGAGGCGGGGATTGGCGGCAATGATCTCTCTGTCGTGAATAGTGGCAAGCCGTCCCGCGTAATTTGTCACCTCACCTCCCGCTTCTCCGATCAGTAACAATCCGCTGGCTGAATCCCATGGATAAAGGCTCCTGTGGAAGTAAAGGCTCAGCCGTCCGGCTGCGACGTAGGCCATTCCCAGGCTGGACGACCCTATCAACCTCATACAATGTATCTTCGGCCACAACTTCATCGCCGTCTCCAGAAGATCGTTGCTTCTTTCCGCGTCATAGCCAAGGTCCACGCCGACCGCGGCGTCCTCCAGTTCGACGACATCCGCCACCCCGATTCTTTTATTGTTCAAGTATGCGCCTCCACCCCTAACAGCCCTGTATATCTCATTGCGCATGGGATCGAAAGTAATGCCCAGCAATACCTCATTACGCCGGGCCAGGGCGATATTTACACAGAACAGTGGCATCCCGAAATGGAAGTTGTTGGTGCCGTCCAGGGGATCGATGATCCAGATATATTCACTGCCTTCCCTTCTATTCCCCACCTCCTCAGACATAATCCCGTGCTCTGGAAATGCAGCGGTAATGATCTTAAGTATGGTTTTCTCCGACAGCAGGTCGGCTTCGGTAACCAGATTGCGCCTGCCCTTGACCTCTATCGCGTTATGACGGCCGAAGCGCTGCCGCAGTATCCTGCCTGCCTCAACGGCAGCGTGCCTGGCCACCAGATATGCTGATTTCCCCTGCACGGATATCGGGAGTGAGGCGGATGGCTTCTCAGTCATGCCTATTGAGGCCCATCTTGAGCTTGACTTCGCCGATGGTCTTACTTGCTATGGTATGAGCGCGTCCCGCGCCGTCGGCCAGTATCTCGTAAATATGATCGGGGTTTTGCGCAAGCTTTGCCCGTTTCTCGCGGAAATCTTTGAGGCTGCTGTTAATGCCGGCCGCCAGCAACTTCTTGCAATCTACGCAGCCTATGCCCGCCGCCCTGCATTGCGACTCGATCTCCTGAACACGCGATTCATTGAAGAACTTCTGCAGGCTGAAAACATTGCAGACCTCCGGATGCCCCGGGTCGTTGCGGCGCTGCCTGGCAGGATCGGTCACGGCCGTCTTTACCCTCTCCAGCGTCTCCTCGGGGGTCGCGGCCAGCTCGATGTGGTTGTTATATGACTTGCCCATTTTCTGGCCACCGTCCAGTCCGCGCACCATGGGGAAGTTGGTAAGCCTGGCCTGCGGCTCGGGGAAGGTCTCGCCGAAGATGTAGTTGAAGCGGCGCACTATCTCACGAGTCATCTCGAGATGGGGCAGCTGGTCCTCGCCCACCGGAACGGCATCCGACTTGTAAAGCATTATGTCGGCGGCCATCAGAACAGGGTAGCCGACCAGTCCGAAGTTTACGTTCTGCGGCTGCATCCTGGCCTTCTCTTTGAAGGTGGGTACGCGCAGCAACCAGCCCAGCGGGGTGAGCATGCCCAGCAGGGTGAACAGCTCGGTCACCTCGGGAACATGCGACTGCACGAAGACTATAGATCTCCTGGGATCGATGCCGGCGGCCAGCCAGTCGAGCGTCATCTCAAAGATGTTCTGCTGGAGCTCGGATGTGCTCTCAAGCGTTGTCAGCGCGTGCAAATCGACGATGCAGTAGATGCAATCATAATCGTCCTGCAGCTTGACGTAGTTCTGAATAGCGCCGATGTAATTGCCGATGTGCTGCCTGCCGGTAGGACGCGCCCCGGAGAAAACCCGTTTCCTCATAACAGGGGAAAAGTTTAACACAAAAGGGTTGCAGCTACAAAATATGGACAGAGACGCGGGCGGGTTTGAAAACCCGCCCCTACGAATATATTGTGGGGGCGCACCTTCAGGTGCGCCCCCAATCACATGCTGTCCGGCGCGGTCATACCCATCATGTGGAGCGTCCCGGCCAGGACTATTTGTGCCGCCAGCACCAGCTTCAGCCTGGCAGCCGTAAGGTCGGCGTCTTCCGATATAACCCGGCACTGCTTGTAGAACGAGTGAAAGACCGTGGCCAGGTCCTGTGCGTAGAACGGCAGGTGATGGGGTTGGCGCGATAGCGCTACGGTCTCGACTATCTCCGGCATCCTGACCATGCTGCGTATCAGTGTCAACTCGGGCTCGGCTGTCAGCAGGCTTGTATCGCCTTTACTGAAATCAATCCCTTTCTCAGCCGCATTGCGCAGGATGCTGCTGATGCGCGCGTGCGCGTATTGCACGTAGTAGACAGGGTTGTCGGCGGATTGTTTTATGGCCAGCTCCAGGTCGAAATCCATCTGGCTGTCGGCCGAGCGCGAAAGGAAGACGAAGCGGCAGGCGTCGGGACCCGCCTCCTCCAGCAGTTCGCGCAGCGTGATAATATCGCCGCTCCTCTTAGAGATTTTAACCGCCTCTTTACCGCGCCTTAAGGTCACAAGCTGGCAAATAATTATCTCGAGCCTTTCGGGATCGATGCCCAGCGCATTTAATACCACCTTCATGCGCTGCACATGGCCCTGGTGATCGGCGCCCCAGATGTCGATTACATTGTCGAACTTCCTGACGGCGAACTTGTCGTAATGATAGGCGATATCCGAGGCGAAATAGGTGGGTGTGCCGTCGGAACGCACCAGTACATTGTCTTTGTCCTCCCCCAATGTGGACGAAGCAAACCAGGTCGCATTTTCCCTGTCTACTATATAGTTGCCATCACGCAGCATTTGCATCGTGCTATCATAGCGACCGCTCTTAAACAGGCTCTGCTCGCTGAACCACACGTCGAAGGTCACCCCCAGCGTCTCAAGATCCTGCCTGATCTGTTGCATCTCCATTTCTATCCCTATCTTCCCGATCTCCTCAATCGCACGGTCCTCCGGCATAGTGGCGAATTTATCACCCCATTGTCCGACGAGTTCTCTTGCCAGGTCCACCAGATAATTGCCATGGTATCCATTGACCGGCACCTCGGCTTCCTTACCCAGGGCCTCCATGTAGCGAGCATATAATGACCGATAGAATGCCTCGAGCTGGCTGCCAGCATCATTGACGTAATACTCCGTAGAAACCCTGTAGCCCGCCGCTTTCAGGACGTTGGCCAGCGTGCTGCCCAGCACGGCGCCCCTGCCATGTCCCACATGCAGAGGGCCGGTGGGATTGCCGCTGACGAACTCGATCTGAACGCTTTCATCCTTGATCTGTATGTTGCCGTAGGCCTCTCCGGCCCGGCAGATAACGTCCACCTGGCCGGCCAGCCATTTTTGACTCAATGTAAAGTTGATAAACCCGGGGGGCACTGCGGCGACTTTCTCAAAATCGCTGTCCGGGGGCAGATTTTTCACTAGTGCTGCAGCGATGTCCATAGGCTTCGTGCCGGTCAGCCGTGCCAGTTTGAGCGGAAGACTGCTGGCATAGTCACCATGCTCCGGTCGGGCAGGCCGCTCAATGGTTATCTCCGGCAGGCTTGATCTCTCCACCAATCCTTTGTCACAGGCCTGGGCGAAGGCCTGCTCCAGAATTGCAGCCAGGCGTTTTCTAAAAGTCATTTAATCCCCCGAATATATCAGCGAAATTTTCCCGGGAACATACGGGTTCCCGCCGAGAAAGTAATATTTTAATTGTTTTCTATGCTTTTATGCCAGATTCTATGATATTCCAGTGCTAAAAGCCTGTTTTCAGCTGCTGACAGTTCCGGATCTTTCTCAAAAATTATAATGGCCTCCCTGCGCGCCATCTCCAGCAGGCGTGTATCCGATAACCTGGCCATTTTCAGGTCGGGCAGGCCGCTCTGCCTGGTACCGAAGAACTCGCCGGGCCCTCGAAGCTCAAGATCTCTTTCTGCCAAAGCAAAGCCGTCTGTCAACTCCTCAATGGCTTTCAACCTCTCCTGTCCGTACTCCGAGGGATTCTCCGACATCAGTATACAATAGCTCTGAACCTCACCCCTTCCAACCCTCCCCCTGAACTGGTGCAGTTGAGAGAGGCCGAATCGGTCAGCCGCCTCAATCAGCATCACTGTGGCATTAGGCACATCTATGCCGACCTCTACCACCGAAGTGGAGACCAGTATATCCAGCCGACCTGCCTTGAAATCGCGCATGACGGATTCCTTGTCGGCATTTTTCAGCCTGCCATGCAGTAATCCCAATCTTAGATCGGGGAAAACCTCCATCGACAGGCGCTTGTATTCCGCTACCGCCGCCTTAACGTCCAGACTCTCGGATTCCTCAATCAAAGGGCAAATAATGAAGGATTGGCGTCCCTCGGCGACCTGCTTTTTTATGAAATTGTATGCGCGCTGGCGATCCTCCGGCTTCAGCCAGCGTGTTTTGATTGCCCGCCGTCCGGCCGGCATTTCGTCTATGGTCGAGATGTCCAGATCGCCGAAGAGTGTCAACGCCAGCGTCCTTGGTATGGGTGTGGCTGTCATAACCAGAAGATGCGGATTGTATCCTTTCTGCTTTAAAGCTGAGCGCTGCAGCACTCCGAAGCGGTGTTGTTCGTCTATTACGGCCAGCCCCAGGGAAGCAAATTTGACCTCTCTCTGTACCAGCGCATGAGTACCCACAACGATGTCCACCGATCCCCGCTTTATCAGTCCATGCGTCCCGGCCTTATCCCCGGCAGCCAGGCTGCCCGTTAGAAGAACGATCCTGATCTCGCGGCCCATGATCCCTTTGAAGACACAAATATTCGATTCCGCATTGCTATCCTCTGAAATGGCCGACAGCAGCTTCTGTAAGGTCGAGAAATGCTGCTCCGCCAGTATCTCGGTCGGCGCCATCATTGCGCCCTGGCAGCCGTTGGTCACCGCAGCCAGCAGCGCCACGGTGGCCACCACCGTCTTGCCGCTACCCACGTCGCCCTGCAGCAAGCGCGACATGGGTACTTCACGCTCAAGATCTCCACATATCTCGTCTATGACCCTGACCTGTGCCGATGTCAATTTGAAGGGCAGCGCTTGGACGAACCCTTGAATTTCTTTCCGCTTTATCCGGAACCCCCGTCCGGGCTGCTCCTCCTGCCAGTCGCGTTTCTTATTGAGTACACCGATCTGCAGCAGGAAAAGCTCATCGAAAGCCAGCCGCTGCCGCGACTTATTCTGCGCGGCATAGTCAGAGGGGTAATGCGCATGCATTACCGCATCCCGCAGGTCCATCAGCCCACAGCGCTGCCGAACGGGCAAAGGCAGAAATTCGGGCAGAACTACAAGATATCCATCCAGTGCGTTTCTTACCATAGCCCTCACCTGTCTGGGAAAAAGGCCGCTCGTCAGGGGATAGACAGGTACCAGGCGACCGGTATGCAGGAGCTCCCGGTCGTCAACAACCTCCCACTCGGGATTCTCAAAAACCTTACCGTAATTGAATTGACTGACTCTTCCGCTGACCGCTATTTTAGTATTGACTTTGAGCTGTTTGCCCACCCAGGGCTGGTTAAACCACACCGCGCGAATATTACCGGTCTCATCACCCAGGACGGCCTCGCTGCTTTTCATGCGGCCCAGCATGACCTGGCGGGCCTCCCACACATCGACAAATATGGTCTGCTCTTTGCCTGTTTCAAGCGTAGATACGGTGCAGCGCCGGCTGAAGTCCAGAAAACGCCGCGGGAAGAAATAGAGAAGGTCCCTTACGCTGTATACACCCAGCCTGGCCAACCGTGCTGCAACCGCATCGCCTATACCTTTTATCCTGGATGCCGACAGATCGAGAGATTCGACTGACGCAGCAATGGTCACCGCCTTACCCGACGCAGTCGTCTTCGGTTTCTGTATAGGAGCTTTCACCGTCTGTGTTTTATCTTTAGGCAAGATATCCGCGCGATCCAGTTCTCTCAACACCAGCTCCACCCATTGTTGCCTCTCACAGATATTCTTTTCAGCGTAGGAAGACGTGCCGAGCAGCAGCGTTATAAATTGCGGCCGGGATAAAAAATAATCGCGGCCAGGAGGGTTTTGTGAAATCAACCTGGCCACGAATTTGTCGAGGCCTCCGATAACCGCGCGGTTGGCATAACCGCTTCCGGCTTCCAAATTCAATACGGCTCTGATAGTGGCGACGCTTTCACCATAAGGCTGTGTCATGGACGCCGCTTTTATACACTTTATTCACGGGAGCTATTTGCCCTCGATAAAATTCACACAGAGTACATGAGGCCCGACGTGGGCGCCGATCACCGAATTGACCGTGCTGAAAACGGTTTTCTCCCTGGGATAAAACTCGGCAACCCTCTTGGCCAGTATCTCCAGATCATCCGGTGTGGTGGCGTGCTGCAGCATAAGAGCCTCGATCCTGTTGGCGCCCTTGACCATGTTGACCAGAGCATCGATAGCCTGGGTCCTGCTCCTGGTCCGCTGTACCGGCGTTACAATGCCTTCGCGCAATGTCAGTATGGGAGTTACCTTGAGCAATCCACCCAGCAGGGCTTGTGCGCGTCCGATCCTGCCGCCCTTGCGCAGGTACTCCAGCGTGTCAAAGACCATATATGAATGGGATCGGGAGCACATGTCCTTCACGGATGCAACGATATCATCCAGCCTGGCGCCTCCCTGGATCATTTCCGCTGATTTGATGACGGGCAGGCCCAATCCGCCGCAGGTCTGTAGCGAATCCACAATCTCGATTTTGCAGATATCACCCACCAGAGCCTTGGCCTGGATGGCGCTCTCGTAAGTCGCGCTGATCTTGCTGGAGAAAAGTATCACCAGTATCTGATCGGTTTCCTTGGATAACCGGGTAAACATCTCGGAAAAGTATCCCGGTGACTGCGCGGAAGTTGTGGGGTGAACTTTGGACTCCACCAGCTTCTTGTAAAACTGCTCCGCATTTATGTCTATCCCGTCCCGGTAAGTCTCATTGCCGAAAAGTACATTGATAGGCACGATGTTGATGCTGTACTTTTTAATGATATCTGCCGGGATATCACAGGTGCTGTCGGTAACAAGTTTAATCATACCTTAACCTCCCTTAGCTTATTCCAGAGATACTATGTAAAAATAGTGGGGCTGTCCCCCACTGACCAACTCGATCTGTTTGCCAGGATACTTTTCCTTTAACCCTCTGACCACCTCCTCAGCCTGCGCGGCCTGCAAATCAGCGCCATAATATATTGTAATCATTTCGACCGCACTAACCCCGCCTTTGTCAAGGCTCCGTAAAAACACGTCCTGAACATCGTCACCGGCCGCTACAAGTTCCGTATCATCGATGATGCCGATAGCCTGACCTTCTTTTATCTTCAAGCCATGTATCTGGGTTGATCTGGCCGCGGTAGTGACCTCCACTGTTTTGACCGATTTAACGGCATCGGTCATGGACTGAATATTCTCTTCCAGTGTGCTCTCGTAATTAAAAACCATCAAGGCCGTAATTCCCTGGGGCATTGTCCGAGTTGGAATAACCTCCACCGACTTCCTGGTCAACTCCTTGATCTGGGAGGCTGTCAGTATGATGTTTTTATTATTGGGCAGCAATATGACCTTATCCGGTTCTACGGCTTCCACGGCAGCCAGTATCTCCTTAACGCTGGGATTCATGGTCTGCCCACCTTTCACCACCACGGCGCCCAGGCTCTCGTATAGCTTAATCATGCCTGCGCCGAAGGCAACAGCTACCACTGCTATTTCCATCGGCATGGCCTTTTGCCTCTGCATCTCCTTGAATCCGACATGCTGGTCGTCCATATTCTGTATCTGTATCTGATGAAGAGTCCCCAGAGTGGTAGCGTAGGCCAGTATACCCCCAGGATCGTACGAGTGAATATGCACGCGCACGGCCGTCTCATCACCTGCCACCACCAGTGATTGCCCCCTGTCCTCGAGTTTGCGTCGGATCTTCTCGGGATCCAAATCAGTACCCTCGAGCAGGAAATTGGTGCAGTAGCCGTAGGCTTCTTCCTCGTCTGATGAGATTACGTGAACATTCGTGGTCGCCGTGATATTGGCGCTGACCATCTGGGGTTTGCGGAACTGCAGGTCCTCCAGCTCACCTTTAAGATATCTCAGAGCGCCATCCATCAATATATATAATCCCTGGCCACCGGCATCTACCACGCCGGCTTCCATCAGCACGGGCAGCAGAGTTGGAGTCCTGGCGACAGACTCACGAGCTTCCTTGACCGTCTCATCGATAATGGCCACCAGGTCATCAGGGTGCTTGTCCGCATACTGCTGGCCTGTGCCTGCGGCATCCCCTATAACCGTCAGTATAGTGCCCTCGACTGGATTGGAAAGCCCCTCCCGCGCTGTCTTGGCCGCCTGCACCAGCGCCGCGGCCCAGTCCGTACCGTTGAATTGAGCTTTCCCGTCAAATCCCTTGGCCATGCCTCGAAAAATCTGGGCCAGGATCACGCCGGAGTTGCCCCTGGCGCCGAGAAGCGCTCCGTGGGCCATGGCTTTGGCCATTACACCCACAGTAGCATCGGTAGCTCTGTCAGCTTCTTCGATAACCGACCTGAGGGTAAGCAGCATGTTAGTGCCCGTATCGCCATCGGGAACCGGAAATACGTTGATGGCATTGACCTCGGCGACGCTTTTCTCCAGCCAATTGCTGCCGGCCGCAAACATATCTCTGAGGTCTTTGCCGTCCCAGGACTGTTTCATCTGTCTCCTTTCAACATTTTGAACGTTGTGGTATTATATATCATTCTTACTCGGAATTCGCAAAGTATCGGAAAGAGGTTATAAATTGGCTATCAAATGTGATATCTGCGGAAAAACGCTGCGTTTCGGCAACAGGATCAGCCACTCTAAACAGCATACCAGGCGGACATGGCTTCCTAATGTTCAGCCGACGACATTTAACATTAACGGGGCCGCCGTCCGGCTCAACCTGTGTACCAGGTGCATCAGGACCAGAAACAAGGTCTCCCGCTAACATACAGATTTCCTCAGTTCTTTTATAGCTGCGCCTATACCCAGACTTGAATTAAGAATGGCGGAACCGGCCACCAGGACATCCGCACCGGCGCTAACAGCAATAGGGGCCGTCACGGTGGTTATCCCGCCATCAACCTCGAGCTCGGCACTGGATTTCCTATTATAGAGTATCCGTCTCAGCCTGACTATTTTGTCGGCCATTCCCGCGATGAACTGTTGCCCACCGAAACCCGGATTAACTGTCATCAACAGCAACAAATCGGCCAGGGGCAAGACCTCGTCCAACGAGGACAGGGGCGTGGCCGGATTGAGCGAGATGCCTGCTTTTATCCCCAGCTTCTTGATGCTGTTAAGTGTGCCATCCAGGTGAGGGCATGCTTCAACATGCACCGTGAGGATATCGGCGCCCGCCCCGGCAAACTTATCAATAAATAACTCGGGTTTCTCAATCATAAGGTGGACGTCCAGCGGAACATCCGTGATCTTGCGCAGCGATTCAACCACCGGCAGGCCAATGGATATATTGGGTACGAAATGGCCGTCCATGACGTCCACATGTATATAGTCCACGCCCGCAGCAGCAGCCTCGCGCACCTGCTCTCCCAGACGGCTGAAATCCGCTGAAAGTATGGAAAGGGCTATTTTAACTTTGTTTTTTTTCATATCCCCTGATGACGTCCCTGGCTCTTTCTATGCTCTTTTTAACCTCGACGGTGGCCGTGCCGCCCTGAGATGACTTCGCCTCCACAGATTTTTGCAGTGTGATGGCCAGCACATCTTTATCAAATAGCTTCGAAAATCCCCGGTATTCTCTGATATCCAATTCGTTCAACTCCCTGTTATTGTCAACCGCATAGGTGACAAGCCTGCTTACCACGTCGTGCGCCTCACGGAACGACAGCCCCTTTTTTACCAGGTAATCAGCCATGTCGGTGGCCAAAATGTAGCTCTGCATGGAGTACTTCATCCTGGCGGCGTTTATTCTTATGGAAGACACAATACCCGATACTATATCCAAACTGGAAATGAGAGTGTCCACCGTATCGAAAAGACTCTCTTTATCCTCCTGGAGGTCGCGGTTGTAGGCCAGTGGCAGGCCCTTCATCACGGTCAGCATAGCCATCAGATGGCCATACACCCTGCCGGTTTTCCCTCTGGCAAGCTCGGCTGCATCCGGATTCTTTTTCTGCGGCATGATGCTGCTGCTGGTTGCATAGGCGTCGCCGACTTCAATGAATCCAAACTCGGCCGTCGACCAGATTATGATCTCCTCTGCCATCCTCGAGAGGTGCATCATGGCAATGGCAGCAGCCGACTCGAACTCTATGATGAAATCGCGGTCGGAGACTGCATCGATACTGTTGGCGCTGATATCGTCAAATCCCAGCTTCCCCGCAATGAACTCCCTGTCCACCGGGTAGGGCAGACCGGCCAGCGCGCCGCTGCCCAGGGGCATGATATTGATGCGGCTGAGGCAGCTTTCAAATCTCTGTATATCCCGGCTGAACATCTGGAAATAAGCCATCACGTGATGCGAGAAAAGCACCGGCTGGGCCTGCTGCAGATGCGTGTATCCAGGCATGATTACCTTGATGTTCTTTTCAGCGATATCCACAAGCTGTGAGTTAAATCTCTGCAGGGCCTCGAGAACTTTCCAGGCTGCCCTGCGGGCGTAAAGCCGCATATCAAGGGCTACCTGGTCGTTGCGCGACCTGGCCGTGTGCAGCTTTCCCGCCGTATCGCCGATCAGTTCAAACAGACGGCTTTCGATGTTCATGTGGATATCTTCCAACTCGAGTTTGAACTGGAACCGGCCGCTTTCGATCTCCTTCATGATGGAATGCAGCCCGTCCCGGATGCTGGTATAATCGCTTCTGGTTATGATCTTCTGCCGCGCCAGCATCTCGGCATGCGCCAGGCTGCCTTCGATATCATGTCTGTGGAGCCGCCAGTCATAAGGAAGCGAAGCCAGGTAATGCTGGACGGCTTCGTTGATATCCTCTTTAAACCTGCCCCGTAACCTTGCCTCTTTTTTAACTCCCATCCTTCTCCCGCCGTACTTTATTTCTTCGCCTTATCTTTTCTGCTCTTCTTACCGCTCTTGAGCGGGGCGAATCCTATGACCTGTGCCTGCGCCTGTATCTTGAGCGGCAGGCCCCAGATACGTATAAAGCTGGCCGAATCGCTCTGGTCGAAAAGATCGCCACGATCGTAGGTCGCCAGCTGGAAACTGTAAAGCGAGTGCGGCGATTTACGCCCGACGATGACGCAGTTGCCCTTGTGCATTTTAACCCTTATGGTTCCGGATACATACCTCTGAGAGCTGTCTATGTAGGCATCCAGGTCTTCCCTTTGATTGGAGAACCACAGACCGTTATAGATGAGATCCGAATACTCCTGTGCCACCCGCTCCTTGTATCTGAGCTGGTGCCTGGTCAGCGTCATGGCTTCGAGCGCGAGGTGGGATTTTAAAATCACTATGGCAGCCGGAGCCTCGTAGTTCTCCCTGGATTTAATGCCCACCAGGCGACTTTCCATATGGTCGATCCTGCCTATGCCGTTGCGCCCGGCCATTACATTGAGCTTTTCGATCAGGGGCAACCCCTCCATCTTCTTGCCATTAAGGCTGACAGGCAAGCCTTCTTCAAATCCGATCTCTACGTATTCAGCCCTGTCGGGCGCGTCTGCAGGGGACCTGGTCCACTCGTATATATCCTCGGGCGGCTCGTTCCAGGGGTTTTCGAGAATGCCGCATTCAATGCTGCGGCCCCACGGGTTTTCATCGATGGAGTATGGACGGTCTATCTTGACCGGCACAGGTATCTTGTGCCGCTGGGCGTATTCAATGGTCTCGTCCCTGGTCATGCCCCACTCGCGTGCAGGTGCGATGATCCTGAGGTCGGGCCCCAGCGCCAGCACACTGACATCGAAGCGAACCTGGTCGTTGCCCTTGCCGGTCGACCCGTGCGCAACAGCGGTGGCCCCCTCCATATGCGCCAGATCTACCAGCAGCTTGGCCATGAGCGGACGGCCCAGCGCAGTGGCCAGCGGATACTGCCCCTCATACAACGCATCGGCTTTAACGGCCTTGAAAACGTAATCCTCGATGAATTCGTCCCTCGCATCCACAGCGAATGATTTGACCGCCCCCAGCTTTAAGGCCTTCTGCCTGATTCCATCTACATCCCTGACACCGCCGATATTAACGCAAAGCGTGATGACATCCATCTTGTAGTTGTCTGCCAGCCACTTGATGGCCACGGATGTGTCCAGTCCGCCGCTGTAGGCCAGGACAACCTTACCCCTTGCTTTTTTCACCATTTTTATTGCCTCTCTTTTAAAACTTTGCCGACTATATCCAGCGCCCTGGCGATCTCCTTCTCCGTGACGATGAGCGGTGGAATAAAACGAATTACGTCGGCTTTGACCTTATTCACGATCAATCCCTTTTCCAGGCAGGTCAGCACTACCGGCTCTGCTATTTCTGCATTGAACTGCAAGGCCACCAGTAAACCCTTCCCTCTGACCTCTTTGATAATCTTATAGTCTGCAGCCAGGTTATTCAGGCCGGAGCGAAGGTATTCGCCCATATGCTGGACATGGCTCGCCAAATCCTTTTTTATGATGTAACTGAGCACATCGAAGGCCGTGGCACAGATCAGAGGATTGCCGCCGAAAGTAGTACCGTGTTCACCGATCTTGAAAACGCAGGCGCGCTCCTTCGCCAGAAAAGCGCCGATGGGAACGCCCCCACCCAAGCCCTTGGCCAGCGTCATAATATCTGGCTCCGCTCCGTACTGTTGATATGCATAAAGCGTACCGGTGCGGGCGATGCCGGTCTGCACCTCGTCCAGAATGAGCAGCAGCCCTTTTTCATCGCACCAGGCCCTGACTTTACGCAGATAATCATCGGATGGAACGTTAACACCACCCTCACCCTGTATCGGTTCGAGCATCACCGCACAGGTTAGTTTGTTGGTGGCCGCTTTGATCGCATCCAGGTCGTTGTAATCGACATTGACGAAACCTGTCGGCAAAGGAGTATACGGCTCCTGAAACTGGTTCTGACCCGTAGCCGCAGTTGTTGCCAGTGTGCGACCGTGGAACGACTCGTGGGTTGTGATAATCTCATAGGCGCCGTCCAGCTTCAGCTTGCCGTAACGGCGCGCCAGCTTGATGGCGCCCTCGTTTGCCTCAGCTCCGCTGTTGCAGATGAAGACGCGGTCGAGGCAGCTTGTCTTAACCAGCAGGTCAGCCAATTGCAATTGCGGGACCGTGTAATACATATTGGACATCTGTATCAGCGTTTTAGCCTGGCGTGTCAGCGCATCAACTACAACAGGATGACAGTGCCCCAGGCTGGTCACCGCGATGCCGGCCACGAAATCAAGGTATTCCCTGCCTTTATCATCCCAGACCTTCATTCCTTTCCCGCGCACGATAGTGACTGGCCAGCGCTTGGCCAGTTGCATATAAACCTTCTTTTCCAGTTCCGTCCAGTCGTTATTGTTGGTTGACAATTGTTGTACCCTTTCCTTTTCCTTCGATTTCGTCGATCAGCGCATGCGCAACACGCCCGTCTATAATGCGGGTCAGCGAGACCTTGCGGGCTGCGATCACGCCCGCTTCGAGCTTGGCCACCATGCCGCCGGACGCGGTACCGCTTTCGATCATATTTCTGGCCCTGCCGACATCGATGTGCGTTATCACCTGTCTGGAATCATCGTATATCCCCGGCACGTCGGTTAGGAAGATCAGCTTGCGAGCATCCAGCGCAGCAGCGATCTCGGCAGCGATCGTATCTCCGTTGACATTCAGCAGGTTGTTATCATCCCTGTCACCGGCCCGGGCATTGATGCAGACGGGAGCTATCACCGGCATATAGCCGGCGTTGAGCAGCGCTTTCAGCAGGTGTGAGTTCACCGTCAGTTCTTCGGCAGTCAGCCCCAGCTCGCGGTTCTTATTCGTTCCCATCACTATGGCGCCGTCTGCGCCGCTTATCCCCACAGCTTTACCTCCCCTGCGGCTGATCTCGGATACCAGCTCCTTATTGATCAGCCCCGCCAGCACAGCCGTGACCACCTTCAGTGTGTCTTCATCGGTCACGCGCAAGCCCTGCACGAAGCGGGTGGAGATATGCAGCCTGCTCAGCCAGTCCGTAACAGCATTGCCCCCGCCGTGTACGACTACCACGGGAACCTTTTTTTTCTGGAGGTTAACAAGGTCTTCCAGCGTGGTATCGTTCTGGCCCAGAGTACTGCCGCCAATCTTAACCACTATGATTTTCGATCTAAACATATGCAATCCAGGGACAGGTCAGGTCGTGTAATCGCTATTTATAGTAACATACTCCTGAGAGAGATCGCATCCCCAAGCGACTGCACTTCCCGCTCCGATATTCAGGCAGACTCTGATCGTAACCTGATCGGCCTTCATACGGCGGCTGAGTTTATTCTTTTCAAAGGGCAGCGGGCTACCCGCGCGCATCACCTGTTCACCCTGCAGGTAAACATCGAGCACCTTCTCGTCCATATCGGCTCCGCTACGTCCCAGGACGGCCACGACACGGCCCCAGTTGGGATCGTTGCCATGCACGGCCGATTTAACCAGAGCGGATGCGGCGATCAACCTGGCCACCTTCCTCGCCTGAGATTTGCTCTTTGCGCTTTCTATGCATACCTCGATCAACCTGGTGGCGCCCTCCCCATCCGCAGCGATGCAGCAGGCCAGGTATCGGCATATGCTGCGCAGGGCTTCCCTGAACATCCTGCCGTTTTCAGCCGTAATCAGATCGTTATCAGCCTGGCCATTGGCCATGATCGATACCATGTCATTGGTGCTGGTATCACCATCTATAGTGAGCATATTAAAGCTGTCCTCGACAGCGGCTTTCAGCGCCTTAGCCAGAAATTCACGATTGATCCTTGCATCGGTCGTCAGGAAACTCAGCAGCGTGGCCATATCCGGATGGATCATGCCCGCGCCCTTGGCTATACCGCCGATAGTATAATGCCCGTTCTGCTCCATGACCCTGACGGCGATCTCCTTGGGACGTGTATCCGTGGTCATGATGGCCCTGGCCAGTTTATGGCCTCCATCCTTGAGCAGCTCGATTTTACCGATGCCCTTCTGTATCCTGTCCATGGGCATGACATTGCCGATTACTCCGGTACTGGCCACCATGACCTGATCGGCCCTGATACCCAGTTTTTTCGCAGCCAGGGCAGACATTTCGGCGGCATCGCGCAATCCTCTGTCACCTGTGCAGGCGTTGGCGCAGCCCGAATTCACCACCACGGCGCGCGCCCTGCCTTTTTCATTATTCTTCATACTGAGAATAATGGGAGCCGCTTTTATTTTGCTGCGTGTAAAGACCGCGGCGGAAAGCGCGGGCGCCTCGGAATAAAGCAACCCCAGATCGAGTCGGCCCTTGTATTTAATTGCAGCCTCCACAGCGCCGGCCAGAAAACCCTGCGGCGATGTGACTGTGCCCTGTTTGATATCCTCTATTTTCTCTTTCATGGGGTTAAGACTATAGCACTTTTCTACGGATACCGCTATTTTCCGGCCGAGCGCATTGCCTTCTAATCAAGAATCTCTATTTATCACGCTCCGCCTTTTTCTTCAGCTCATATAATTTATTAATAGCCTCAATGGGCGACATCGTATCTATATCGAGATCCTTCAGTTCGCTTTCAATTTCGGATGACCGCCCGAATATGGATAACTGCAGAGCCTGAGCTTCAGTCGACTCCCTGTCTGCACCGTTCCTGCGCGAGGCCCGTTCTTCTTCCAGTTGCTGTAATATCTGCCCTGCACGTAGTATGACGGCTCTGGGCAATCCGGCAAGTTGAGCCACGTGTATGCCGTAACTACGGTCGGCGCCCCCGGGAATGACTTTGCGCAGGAATATGACCTTACCTCGCTCCTCAGCCACCGCCATGTTGTAGTTTTTCACCCGCGGCAGGCTGGCCGCCAGCTCCACCAGCTCGTGATAATGTGTGGCAAAAAGCGTCCTGGCCCGCAACCTGGCGTTGTTGTGTATATATTCGATGGTGGCCCAGGCGATGGAAAGGCCATCATAGGTGCTGGTGCCCCTGCCCACCTCGTCCAGTATCAACAGCGACCTGGTTGTCGCATTGTTGAGTATGTTGGCCGCCTCAATCATCTCGACCATGAATGTAGATTGCCCCGCTGCTATGTCTTCCTGGGCGCCAATACGTGTGAAGATGCGGTCAACAAGTCCTATTACGGCTTCGTCAGCCGGCACATAGCTCCCTGCCTGAGCCATCAAAACGATCAGCGCCACCTGCTTGAGATAAGTTGACTTACCCGCCATGTTGGGACCTGTCAGTACGATCAGCTGGTTATCACCGCTGGAAAGTGATGTATCATTGGGTATAAATGCGCCGCTGCCCAACGCCCTCTCCACGACCGGATGCCGCCCCCCCCTTATTGTAATAGTCTCCCCATTATTCAGCTCGGGCTTCACATATTTATTGCGCACCGCCAGCTCTGCCAGGCTGGAGTAAACGTCCACCCTCGCCACTGCCCTGCCGGATTCCAGTATCCTTTCACCCCGGTCGGCAATCTGGCCGCACACCTGGGTGAAAATAGATTTCTCCATCTCGATCATCCTCTCCTGTGCATTTAGTATAAGGGACTCGTATTCCTTGAGCTGCGGAGTGTAGAAACGTTCCCCGTTGGCCAGAGTCTGTTTGCGGATATAGTCCGAGGGCACCGACCCCAGGTTGGACTGAGACACCTCTATGTAATAGCCGAAAACCCGGTTATAGCCCAGCTTGAGTGACTTGATGCCGGTGCGCTCCTTCTCCTTTTTCTCCAGCCCGGCCAGATACTGCCGTGCATCTGAGGCCATGGACCTGATGCTGTCAAGCTCCTCTGAAAAGCCTTTTCGGATAACCCCACCATGATCGAAGTTGGAGGCCGGCTGGTCGGCGATAGAGTTGGAGACCAGTTCAACTATATCCGGACAGGGCTTAAATCCGTCGCTGAGATAGGATGGCGGACCATTTTCATCCAGCGAAACCTGTATGGACGCCAGTTTCTTCAGTCCGGACTTGAGCGCCACCAGTTCCCTGGGCAGGGCGTTGCCGCTGCGCACTCTGTTGATGATACGTTCGATATCGGGCATATCGGACAGCAGCGAGATGACCGTGCTTCGCAGAATGGCGTTTCTGCAGAACCAGCCGACAGCCTGCTGCCGCTGCTGCAGGACCTCCAGGTCGAGCAGCGGCTGGCCGATGTATGTTTTCAGCAGGCGGCCGCCCATGGATGTCTTGGTCATATCAATAACCGACAGTAGCGATCCCTGGGCCGTGCCCCAGCGCAGGCTGCTGTACAACTCCAGATTACGTATGGTCTGCAGATCCAGTGTCATGAAGGACGTCGTGGAATAGGTCGACAAATAGGTGAGCAGTCCCATGGCTGCTTTCTGGTTCTCTTGCAGATAGGCGACGATGGCGCCGGCCGCTCCCACCGCCAGCGGCAGATGTTCACAGCCGTAACCTTCCAGGGACGAGGTGGAGAATAGCTCCAGCAGTGATTGAGCGGCGCTCTCCCTTTCAAAGAAATAAGCTTCTACCTCGGTTACATTGCGGAAAGCGCTGATCTCACCATATCCCGATGATTTCGGCACGATGAGCTCAGCCGGATTTAACCTGGCCAACTCATCCGCAGCCCGGTCGCGGTCCACCTGAGTTACGGCAAACTCGCCGGTGGTGATATCCGCAAAGGCGATGCCGGCCTGGTCCTTATGCATCAGCAGGCTGACCAGATAGTTATTGCTTTTCTCTGCCAGCAGGCCGGGCTCGATCAGCGTGCCCGGCGTGACCACCCGGATCACATCACGCTCAACCAGGCCCTTGCCCGGTGGAGTCAATTGCTCACAGATAGCCACCTTGTAGCCACGGCTTATCAAACGCGCCAGGTAATTCTCCAGGGCATGGTGAGGTATACCTGCCAGCGGGACTTTGACGCCTTTGCCCATCTCCCGCGAGGTGAGCACAATCTCAAGCTCGCGTGAGGTGATCCTGGCATCCTCGTCGAATGTCTCATAAAAATCGCCCAGCCGGAAAAACACGATGGCGCCGGGATATTTCTGCTTGATGCGCAGGTACTGCTTTCTCAAAGGTGTGTGGGACGTCTCTCTGGCCGTCATTTTATCACCCGCCACATGTAGTTAAATGAAGCCGTCCGGCCCGGCTCTATAATTAAAGGTAGCACTATAACCACACAACTGCACTGATAGATTTTCTCCAGGCCCGCCTCGGAATTGGATATGCTCTCCACGGGATAGCGCCAGATGGTCACCGGCCGTTCGATCTCCAGCTCCAACTCGAATCCCAGATAGCGATTGCCCATGATAAGCCGGTCCACATCCTCTATCTCTCCGCTGGAATCAAGATGGGCGTCTCCGATTTCTCTGCCTTCAATACGATAATAGGCTGCCCCGTTGCGGCCTCCCCCCAGCAAATTGATGTTCCATTCGCCTGCAAAGAGCGTATCTATTGAGATATGGCCTGTGTTTTCAAATCTATACTCGATTCTCAGGCTGCCATCGTTGCGCTCAAGGATGATGTTTTTACTCAGCGTCAGGCCGCACGTATTATGAAGAGAAAGCACAGCGCCCTCACGCTCCAGTTCTATTTTCAGACTATTGATTTCCGGGACAACCCGGCAAAGATAAGGCTGTCCGGCGAAATCCCCCCTGTCATCAAAGATATTCTTGCGATAATCCATCATTTTAACCTGACTGTCCAGGAAGCTATCGATCAAGCTCGAGCGCGGCAACCTGTCATAGATCAACCATTCCGCGACGTCGCCGTCCTTGATCTTCACGCCATCGTGAATGCTGCGGACGCCGCTGCCATCCTGATATTTCTGACGAGTGTTCTCACCCGCGGTCAGGGCACTGTGATAGGCCTCGGGTTTACGCGATACCGTGCTGAGCACATTGCAGGCATGCTTGCGCAGGTCCCATTCAAATATGCTGCCGCCTTCAGCGGGGCTGAGGTACAGGTTAAGGTCTTCACCTTCTATTATTATCTCTTCACGGCCGTCACCGTCGAAATCAACCTGTTGCCAGCGATACCGCTGATCGACATCGGTCAATACTGCATCTGCGCAGTTCTCCGCCTTGATTAAATTGGTGAAGGCCGTCACCCTTATATCCGGCAGATAGATACCTCCGAATACGCCGTGCCAGTACGGGCAGTTGCATTGCGCTTTCCAGAGGTATTCTATCCCGCAATCAGTCCCATCCACGGCCAGCGCCTGATGTACCCTGGAGCTGACTGCAAGCATTTTCTTATGCATACGGTTTATCTCAGGATACTTGACCAGGAAATTTCGCCAGTAGCCGCTGAACAGCTTATTCAACTCCCCGTCTCCGGACGGCCGGCGCTTCAGTTCCGCATACTGCTCGGATACGTCGGCGGGCAGCGACCATTCCAGCATCTCGTCATAGGATGAGCACGGCAGATATACACGGCCTGCAGGGTCATGCCTTTGCGCGTAATCACCGAGTTTGATCGTGGACAGCCACTCTCCATTATTTTCGATAGCTGTAAACAATTCATCGACCCATCCTGCTTCCCAGCAGAGCTTTGCGGTCTGCGGCCAGACGCCGAATTTCTCGCCGTCATCACCCAGCACTGCAATCTTTTCCCCGCTTTCCGATGCGTTTTCTTTTAAATACGCGACAACGTCGCCCACGTTATGCCAGGGTATGGCGTAACGCAGGTGCTTGCTGATGGGAAAGACCTTGATATACCTGCCCTGCTCCTCGGTTGTGAAGTAGCCGAACAGCTCCTTTTCAGACCTGCCCACCATTTTAAAGGCCGTATCGTCCACCAGCGTCCAATCTATCCCCGCCTCTGCAAGAACCATAGCCAGTGAGGGCTCCCAGACGCGTTCGGCCAGCCACAGGCCGCGCGGCCGGCGACCGAACTGCTGTTGTATGTACTCGCTCATCCTGCCTATCTGCCCGCTCTTATCGACGTCAGGTATCATAGAAAGGATCGGCTCGTAGTAACCCCCACCCATTATTTCCACCTGCCCGCAGGAGATTAATTTTGCCAGCAGTCCTAAAAATTCAGGATGCTGCCCGGAGATCCAGTCCAGCAGGCATCCGCTGTAATGCAGGGAAACGCTGATAGAAGGGTGACGTTCCAGCGCCTCGAGCATGGGCAAATATGCCTGCCGGTAAGAATCTTCAAAAACCCATGAAAAATTGCCGAGAGGTTGATGGTTGTGTATGGCCAGGCCCAGATATATCCGCTTCAAATATGCACCCTTGCTCTCAGGCCTTGTGCGCTTTGTCTATGGATAACTTGAGCACGACCTTGTCGCCAACCTTGTCGATATCACCCGTCAGCAGTGTCCTGGTACGCATAAATCCCGTCGAGACAACGATGCCCGTCACGTTCCACTTAACCGTATCTATCACGACATCCTTCACGTGTCCGACGATGCGCGCGCCGGAGTCGATAACCTCTTTTCCGATAATCTCCCGGGACATCATTTCATTAATCCTCCATATACGATGGCAGGCTATATTTATACCTGATCCATGAAAAGGTAATCAGTGATTCTGTCAAATACGTGCCTGGCCGCCATTGCACTGTAGTTAATCTCCCTCTTTTGCTCCTGGCTGTATCCGCTCAGCGATACGGCTTTTACTGAGTTTAACAGGGCTTCCCGTTGCTGTACCAGGCCTTTATCTATCATATTGATGTTCCACATAGGCTTTCTGCTGGCCCACCAGAACTGACAGCTGTGCAGCGCACAATCCAGCGCATTTCTGGCCAGTCCGGCATACTCAAGACTGTCTGGATTGTCCCCCACCTCCACCGCTTTATGCACCGCCTTTATCGTCAGGTCCAGATGTTCCCACTGCATCCTGTGCACCTGATTGTTCCTGTCCTGCCAGAGCGGATAGTAGTTTTCCGCCTCGATATCGCCGGCGGATGTGCTCCAGGACGAGGGCCTCGGGTTGATCTTCTGCCCCGCAGGAAACAGTTCAAGTAGCTGGCTGATCGTAACAATCCTAATCTCATCAGCGTCCTGGGACCTCTCGTACTCGAATAGCTTGCGGTGTTGCTCGGCCAGCGGCTTCTGTTCGAGCATTACAGCCCGGCTGTCCTCGGCCGGAACGAGTGTCTCGTATACCTGGGATAAGAATAGCCTGTCCCAGTGCTGTATATGGTGGCCGAACGTTTCCGCATCCATGGCGGTTATCACGTAGATATCTCCTTCGCCCTGGCGCAGCTGTTTTAAATGCTGGATAAACCCTTTGCCGTCCACATCTTTAAAGCTGATTTTATTGCTCAGGATATCGTCGCGGAAAAACACTGCCAGCGGCCGGCCGGCGTAATCGATGCGGTGGATGACATCCATAGGCCAGTCTACCGGGCAGGCGATACCGCTGACTATGATCCATTCGTGATGCGCAGCGCTGACAGGCCCAGCGATGTCTTTTGAATAACACATCTCAGGGGGGAAAAACCCTCTCGGCTGATACGCTTCGCCCAGATACTCACGATTTGCCGTTTGGTTGAGCATAATCTGTCTGGCCATCTCATCTTCGGGTATGAGGGGCAATATGGGATGATATTTACCCGAGCCGGTGAACTCGATCTGCCCTCTCTCAGCCAGCTTGCGCATCCCGCTCAGCACGTCGCCGTACCCGTACAGGCCGAGCATCTCGCTGAGAACGCCGTTTATGTTGAATGTTGCCCTGGCCCGGGGAAATTCGTCAAACACCTCCAGCACGGGTCGGTAAGACTCGTTGGCCACCTTCATCAATATGCCGGGAGTCTGAGTCGGCGGTTGATAAAAATGAAAAAGCGGCGCCCAGTAAATCATGCTTCCATCCTCAGCATATCACGCGCATATAATGCAGCGCCGGTGAGCTCCGCATCCACACCCAGCCGGGGCCTGACCAGCCGCACCGTCCGGGCGGGCAGGTTAATAGCGTTGGCTTTCATCGACCTCCTGGTCGGACTTAAAATCATTTCCCCCATCTTTGATACTCCGCCTCCGATTATGATCATCTGCGGATTCATCAGGTTCACCAGGTTGGCCACCCCGATTCCGAGGTAGCCCGCTGATTCCTCGATTACAGCCCGAGCCAGCGCATCACCTTTGCGAGCCGCCTCAGCAACTACCTGTGCAGTTACATCACCCACTTTATCATGGGCCAGCCCGGGAATAATGCTCTTCTCGCCCCGACGCAATCGCTTTTGCGCCAGCCTGGCGATTGCCGTACCTGAAGCCATGGCTTCAAAGCATCCGCGCTTGCCGCATTTGCAGACCGGCCCTCCGATCTTGATGATCATGTGCCCGATTTCGGCAGCGCTGCCGTCCGTGCCCTGATATAGCTCGCCGTCGATAATCATGCCTCCACCGATGCCGGTACTGACGGTTATATATATAAGATTGTTCAATCCGCGCCCGGCGCCCAGCCTGTGTTCAGCCAGTGCAGCGGCATTGGCATCGTTCAATACAAAAAGAGGCCCTCCCAGCGATTCAAGCAGCCTGTCTCTGAGAGGTATATTTTGCCAGCGAGGAATATTAGGCGAATCGGCGACAATCCCCCTGTTGATGTCTATCGCCCCTGCAGCAGCAATCCCAATGCATCCCACCTGATCTCTTTTTAACCCTGCCTTTTCAATCACCTTGGATATCGTCGAACTGATGCGATTGATCACCCTGTCCGGGCCCTCGCTGCCAAGGGTGAGACAGTATATCCTCGACAGCATTGCACCGTCTCCGTCGAATACAGCGGCGATTATCTTTGTGCCGCCGATATCAACTCCGACAACCGGGAATTTAGAGCGGGCCATCTGTTTTTAACTCCAGCGCCCGTTTGTAAAGAGCCTGATAGCGTTGGGCCGATGCCTGCCAGCTGAAATCAAATTCCATCACACGTTTTATTATCCTTTGCCAGGCGGTTTTGTTGCTGAACGCCTCAGCCGCCTTTTTAAATGTGAAAACCAGTGCTTTTGCGGAGTACTCCGAGAACACAAAACCCGTTCCCTGTTTGAGATCGCCGCTCAGATTGAGTACCGTATCGGCCAGCCCCCCGGTATTGCGCACAACCGGCAATGTCCCGTAGCGCATGGCGATCATCTGGCCCAGGCCGCACGGTTCCCAGAGCGACGGCATGAGGAAAAGGTCCGATCCCGCGTAAACAAGGTGCGCCATGGCATTATCGTAGGTGATATAGGCCCTGACATTGTCCGGATACTTTGATTCAAGCTGCAGCAGTGACTCTTCGTAATACTCTTTTCCACGTCCCAGGAAAATGAACCGTGCTCCTGTCGATTTTATTACTTCAGGAACGGCATTAATGATGATGTCCATGCCTTTTTGTTCATCCAGCCGGGAGACCATACCGACCAGTGGAGCCGCGGGCCGCGGTTTCCAGCCTGCAGTCGTCAGCAGTTTAAGCTTGTTCACCGCCTTACCGGTTGTATTTTCGCTGCTGTAATTGGCCTCGATCAAAGGATCACTTCCAGGATCGTACTCATCATATCCCACGCCGTTGACGATGCCGAAAAGGCTGCTCTTGCGAAACTTGATGAACGCCTGCATGCCGCAACCATATTCGGCGGTAAGTATCTCCCGGGCGAAATTCTCACTGACGGTATTTATTACATGGGAGCAGAGTATACCCTGCACGATTAAATTCCAGGGTAAATCGGTCAGGCCGGGCACCTGTGCTAACCAGTACTGGTCTATGCCGGAGCGATGTAAAATGCGGCTGTCGAAATTACCCTGATACTTCAAATTATGTATGGTGAATACCGTACGGCAATCAAACCGGCCTGCCCTCAGCAAAAGCGGCAATAAAGCTGTATGCCAGTCATGGCAGTGGACTATGTCGGGCTTCCAATCCAGATAGGGTAGTGACTGGCTGACGCAGTCGCAGAATACCCAGAATTTTTCGACCTCATCTCCTCCGTAAACACTATCGGATCTGTCAATAATATCTGTGGACAGCAGGTAGACCGGAACTCCATCGAGGACGATCTGCTCCAGTTTGATCCTCCTGTATTCCTTGAGGGAAAAAACTATAAGTTCATTGATAACAGTCTCAGATTTGTAGGAGGAGTAGTCCACAAAGCCGTATCTGGGTACTATCACGCGGACCTGATGCCCCATCTTTATCAGCTCGGACGGCAGGGATCTGACGACATCTGCCAGACCACCCACCTTGGTCAAGGGAGCGATTTCCGCAGCTGCAAAAAGTATTTTCATGATTAAATACTCCGGTTTGGGCTTGCTTAAGTTTAAGTAATACGAAAGCAGCCCGGTCAGACCTGATATTTGCGAAGGCTTTTACCCTTGATCGTTTCGCCGCTTTCAACCGTCTTGGAAGTGAAATCGGTAGCCTCCACCCAGGGCTCGATCTTGCAGTTTTTCCCGATTATTACATCGGCCGGTATCCTCGCACCTTTGCCCACCAGTGTTATGCCTGAATTCAGATGTTCGGGCTCCTCCTTGTTAGCAGCGAGATCGTCTCCCGCTCCCAGGTGGCACCCGCGGCTGACCCAGACCTGTTTATCGACAATGCTCTTTTCTATAACAGCGCCACGGCCGATAGTGGTGTCCTCGAAGATGATTGAGTTTTTGACTATCGCTTCCTCCTCGATGAAAACGCGCGGTGATATGATCGATTCTATGACTGTACCGTTGACGATGGCCCCGTTACAGATAAGCGCCCTGTTTACCCGGGCATGAGGCCCCAATTTGACGGGCGGATATCCCTGCGTAATGGTCCTCACCTCATTTTCCGGATTATAAAGGTTCAGTTCCGGAAGATCCACGATCAAGTCCATATTAGCCTGCCAGTATGCCTCCACAGTTCCCACATCGCGCCAGTAACCGCGAAAACGAAATCCGAATACTTCGTATTTACTTATCAGGTTAGGGAGAATATCATGCCCGAAGTCATAGCCTTCCTGTTTGCTGGCCATCTCCTCCAGAGCATCTACCAGCACTTTTTTATTGAAGATGTAGATACCCATGGATGCCAGCCGGCTCTTGGTTGTTTTGGGCTTCTCCTCAAAATTGACGATGCGCTCGTTGTGATCGATCGTAATAATGCCGAACCTCGAAGTGTCTTCCTGAGGGACTTCATAGACCGCCACGGTCACATCGGCATGCCGGTTGCGGTGAGAAGCCAGCATCTGGTCGTAACGCATGCTGTAAATGTGATCCGCCGACAGGACAAGGATCTCGTCAACCCGCTGGTCGATTATAAAATAGAGGTTTTGATAGACGGCGTCAGCGGTCCCCTTATACCATGTCCTCTGTGAGCGACTGAGAAAAGGCTGGAGCAGCACCACTCCTCCCGTTTCACGGTCCATGTCCCACGGCCTGCCCACACCCACATGCCTGGCTAGCGACCTCGGATTAAACTGTGTCAATACGGCTACGTTATAAATACCCGAGTTGGCGCAGTTACTCAGCGTAAAGTCGATAATCCGGTATTTTCCACCGAAAGGGACAGCTGGCTTGGCACGCTCATCAGCAAGAACGCTCAACCGCTCGCTCGCACCGCCAGCCAGGACAATAGCTAAAACCCTGCGCATATCCGATATCGCAATCATACTTCGACTCAATTTTAACCAAATGACGGGTAATTGTCGATGGTTACGAATTCTATTATTTAAAAGACTTTTCTCGTACAGCAGCGCAACGTTGAATTTTCCTCTTCCCGTATTTTATTTGCACAGCTCGATTACCAGCAGGTCGAGCGCAAGATCGTCCTCATATTTGCCGGTCTTGATCGCTACATCGGTATCCAGAAGCGCATGAAATGACTTCCGTAGCCTGGGCACGGTGAAAGTCCTGGCCTGACGCAGGGTTTTCTCGAGAGGATATCTGGGATGAAGCCCCAGGCTTTCACGTATCTCCTGCTGGGTCCTGTGATTCAACTCTTTTACTCTCAGGATAATCGCAAGCTGCCTCTCGAGCATAGCCAAGATTTGCTGCGGCGCCGTCCCGTATTTGAGCATACGATGCAGCATGAGCTGCGCATCCTTGATCCTGCCTTCAATCACAGCATCAACCAGCGCGAAGATGCTTTCCTCCCGCGCAAAACTGGATATCTCTTTGACATCGCTGTCGCTTATTTCACGCCCTTCACAATAGGTCATCAGCTTATTAAGTTCACCGGTCAGCGACCATAAATCACCCCCTATATAGTCAGCCAGCAGCGCCACAGCACCTGCTGAGATCTTACCCTTGTTCTTAGCCGTGTAATCTTTGATCCAGGCTGCCAGCTCTTTACCCTTGATTTCGTTCATCTGGAACACCCGGTCGGCCATCGGCGCCAGCGATTTCAAAAGCTGGTTGACAGCTTTCGGGTCGAGGTCTGCATCGAAAAGAACCAGCACGGTTGTCTGCGGCATCACCTTGAGCTGCTCGGATATGCCCTGCCATTCTTTAAGCGCCTGCCCAACCTCCTCCCCACCTCCATTGGCCTTAGTCTGCCTGTCACCGGGTTGAAAACGCCTCAATAAACCCTCTATAATCACCAGTCTGCTCGTCGCCATAAAAGGAACTACGCTGCATACATCAGTAAGCGATCTAATAGATAATCTGCGTCCATCCAGTAACGTGGTATTAACATCCACCATGTCCTGGCTGCCCAGGCCGGCTTTGATCTCATTCAACGCCTGGTGGCACCTGTAGTTGTCGTCACCATGTATTATGTAAAACATAATCCTCCGGTAAATCGCGCTTTCTTGCGGGGTCAGGTAATAATTGTATAATATTGAGCAAAAATGCAATACCGGTAAGTGTGGAAAACGCGGAGGTAATATGCTGGTAAAAAAATTGCTGGGAAAAGAAGTAATCGGCTCACGTGGAGATAAAATTGGCAAAATGGCCGACCTGGACATCGACATTGTTTCAGGAGTCGTTAAATCTGCAGTCATAAACGCCGGCCTCAGAACGAAATACAAGATCAAGCTCGACGATATCGTAACGGTAGGAGACACCATAATCCTCAGGCTATCCGGCGCCGATTTGAAAAAATCAGTCAAGAAGTAACGAATATAAGCCGCCAGTGCGCCATTACCGGCAAGGATACCTGAAGATACGCGCCTTGCCGCTCTCTGCAACGAGGATCACATCAAGCGCCTCCAGCGTGCTGCCCCTTGCTGTCCCTTGATTAAAAACGTCTGAAAATATATACTTCTTAGACGGTTTTGCTAAAGCGATAGAGGCTAGTTCCAGGCTGTTATCCCGTGCAGTTTTACACCCGGAGGGCACTATGGCATTTGATGCTTTCGAAGAACAGGAGGAAGTTATCGAGAATTCGATGGATCTCGAGATGATACGCGATGACCTGATAGCCGAACTTAAGTCAATCAACGAGTATGAAGCTCAGGTTGAGATGATCGATAATGAAGATGCCGCTGACACAATTGAGCAGATCCTCGAAGATAAAAAAATTCATGTAGCAAGACTCGTGCACCTGCTGAGCTTGCTTGATCCTGTACAGTCAGAGAAATTGAATAAAGAATTAAGGTAGTGAGAAAATGGCACACAAACCAAAGCTAAAGGCTGCTAAAAAAAACCGTGGCAAAACTAAGAGCAGCAAGCGCAACATAGTCAAGAAGATCACTGCATAGATTTCAATGGAGACTCCGGTTTGAAGGTACTGGTTATCGGCAACGGGGCACGCGAACATACCCTTGTATGGAAAATTGCCCGTAGCCCCCTCGTCGATGATGTATATGCCGTTCCGGGAAATGCCGGCACCGGTAAGTTGGCCAGCAATCTGGACATACCTTTAACTGACATCTCCTCGATAGTTGGAAAGGCTCGTGAGCTTGGCATCGGGCTCGCGGTGGTTGGCCCCGAAGCTCCTCTGGCGGCGGGGATCACGGATCTCTTTAACCAAACTGGCATTCCCGTTTTCGGCCCTTCCAGGGCTGCCGCACGCCTCGAATCCAGCAAAGCTTTCGCCCGCGACATCATGCAAAGAAACGACGTGCCCTGTGCCTCAGGTAAAACCTTTACCAGCTATAGCGAGGCTAAAAAGTATATTGAGGCTCATGACCCGCCCATCGTTGTCAAGGCCGATGGATTGGCTGCCGGAAAGGGAGTAACCGTGGCAAAGACCGTGGATGAAGCGCTGGCTGCGTTGCATTCGATCATGAAAGACCGCGCTTTCGGGGCGGCCGGGGATAAGGTGGTTATCGAAGAATGTCTACTCGGCAAAGAGGTGAGCCTGCTGGCCTTTAGCGACGGCAAAAACGTGATCCCCATGGTTCCGGCATGCGACTACAAAAGGGTCGCCGATGACGACCAGGGCCCCAATACAGGAGGGATGGGCAGCTACAGCCCGCCCGGTTTTTTCGATCAAAAAATGACGGGCCAGGTACTTAAGGATATTATCACGCCCATTGTAGGCGCCATGGCTAAAGAAGGTTCTCCCTACAAAGGCGTTCTCTATACAGGGCTGATCCTCACACAGCAGGGACCAAAGGTGCTCGAGTTCAACGCCCGCTTTGGCGATCCTGAAACGCAGGTGATACTGCCGAGGCTGGAGTCTGATCTGGTGGAAATCATGCTGGCTGCGCTTGACGGCAGGCTCGACCGTAAGAAGATCGAATGGGGCAGCGATGCATGCGTGGGCGTGGTTATGTCGTCGGGCGGATATCCTGGCACTTACCGCACGGATCTCCCCATTAATATATCGGACAGGTTGGAAAAAGACGTCAATATATTTTATGCAGGCGCCGTTAAACGCGATGATGGTAAGATCGTTACCAGCGGAGGCCGGGTTTTAACGCTAACGGCTACAGGCAGTACTTTAAAAGAAGCCAGGGAGAGAGTATACCGCAATATACAATATGTCGATTTTGAGGGATGCCACTTCCGGAGGGACATTGCGGCGAGGGAGGTGACTTGATGGCTCTGGTTGGAATCATAATAGGCAGCAAGACGGATGAGGAGTTCATTCAGCCTGCCCTTGATATATTTAAAGAATTTAAGATAGATTACGATATCGATATATTGTCCGCCCATCGTAAGCCGGACAGGGTGCGCCGGTATGCGCTTGAAGCAGGCGCGAAAGGCTATGAGGTTATAATTGCTGCTGCGGGCAGCGCCGCCCATCTGCCCGGCGTGATCGCTTCGTGGACAACTCTGCCTGTTATAGGGGTGCCTTTGCCCACCAGCGATTTAAAAGGTATAGACTCACTTTATTCTATTGTACAAATGCCGGGCGGTGTCCCGGTTGCCTGCACGGGTATAGGAACGGCTGGAGTTAAGAATGCGGCGCTGCTGGCCGTCCAGGTTCTGGGAATTAAATTCGAAGAGATAAAAAAATCCTTCGCAGAATACAAACGCAGGATGGCTGAGGCGTAAGGCAGGTAGATATGATTGAACGCTATTCACGCCCAAAAATGAAAAAAATTTGGTCGGATAAAAATAAATTCGACAAATGGCTGCAGGTTGAAATTGCTGTATGCGAAGCCTGGGCCGATGCCGGACGAATACCCAAATCAGCTCTGCAAAATATCAGGAAGGCCAGCGTGGATTTCGACCGCATGGCAGAGATACTCAAGGTCACACATCACGACGTGACCGCTTTCCTGAATACCGTGGGCGAAACAGTGGGTGAGGATGCGCGCTATATACACCTCGGCCTGACTTCCTCAGATATCATGGATACTGCGCAGGCTCTGCAAATTCGCGAGGCAGTCGACCTGCTTTTAGAGGATATGGCCGCATTGATCACGGTGCTTGAGGATAGGGCTGTTTCCAACAAGGACACCCTCATGATAGGGCGTACCCACGGAGTGCACGCCGAGCCCATAACATTCGGGCTGAAGATGGCCCTGTGGGCGCAGGAGATGAAACGCAATTATGCCAGGCTGGAAGAAGCCAAGAGCTCAATCAGCGTGGGCAAGATATCCGGCGCGGTAGGCACATATGCCACTGTATCACCGGATATCGAGGCAAAAGCCTGCTCTGCTCTCGGCCTGGCCTGCGCGCCTATCTCGAACCAGGTGATCCAGCGTGATCGCCATGCCCAGCTTATTACCACCCTTGCCATCGCAGCCAGCTCTCTTGAAAGGTTTGCTACCGAGATCAGATCTCTGCAGAGGACGGAGATACTGGAGGCAGAAGAGCCCTTTGCCAAAGGGCAGACAGGTTCATCCGCCATGCCGCATAAACGCAACCCGGAGCTTTGCGAGAGAGTATGCGGCCTATCACGTTTGATCAGGGGCTATTCCGTCACCGCGCTGGAGAATATGGCACTTTGGCACGAACGTGATATCAGCCATTCATCCAATGAACGTGTTATCCTTCCGGATGCCTGCCTTGCCCTCGACTATATCTTAAGCCTGTTCACGGGCGTCATGAAGGGCCTGCAGGTATACCCCGACAATATGAAGCGCAACCTCGAAATAACCCAGGGTCTGGTATTTTCACAAAATGTCATGCTTGCGCTGGTGAGCAAAGGCCTCAGCCGTCAGGACGCATATGAGCTGACACAGCGCAATGCCATGCAAGCATGGAGAACCAGGACTCCATTCCTCAAACTGCTGAAAGCAGATCCCGATGTTTCCAGCCGCCTGAACGCCAAGGAACTGAGCGATTTATTTGATTACCGGCGTTTCCTAAAGCATATAGATACGGTGTTTGAGCGTTTAGGTTTGCTCAAGAAAACCCGTAAATCGCAGACTAAGAGATAGGAGTTGTATCTTGAACATTTTATTCGACAGCTCATTGAAACTACCGCTATACGGAAAAGGCAAGGTCAGGGATACCTATCAGGTCGGGGATAAACTGCTGATAGTTGCCACCGACCGCATCTCTGCTTTCGATGTGGTGCTTCCCACCGGCATACCGGATAAAGGGATAGTGCTTAACCAGGTATCTGCTTTCTGGTTCGGAAAAACTTATCATATCATACATAACCATATGGTTGAATCGATTGAGAGCCGGAGGGCGCTGTCGAAGTATTCCCCCTGGAAAAGACCGTTGCCCGAACTGCTGCTCGGCCGCTCGATGACTGTGCTTAAGGCTGAGCGTGTGCCGGTGGAATGCGTTGTCAGAGGATATATTGCAGGTTCAGCCTGGGTGGAGTACAAGAAAAAAGGAACGATTAACGGCAGGAAGTCATCCAAAGGCCTGGTCGAAAGTCAGGAACTGCCGGAGCCCATTTTTACACCTACCACCAAAGCAGCGGTGGGCCATGACATGCCCCTGTCTCCCGGAGAGTTGACCGACCTGGTGGGAGCGAGGACGGCACGCAAGATCGAAGCTAAAAGCCTAGAGATTTATAATTACGCACGTTCATATGCCAGTGAGCGTGGCATCATCATAGCCGATACTAAATTCGAATTCGGTTTCCACGATAAAGAACTTATTCTGATCGATGAAGTTCTTACACCCGATTCAAGCCGATTCTGGGATGCCAGCCAGTATGAGCCGGGGCAATCCCAGCCAAGCTTCGATAAGCAGCCGGTCAGGGATTGGCTGATTGCCTCGCATTGGAATCAGAAAAAGCCGGCGCCTGCCCTGCCGGCAAACGTTGTTGAAGCGACAACGGAGCGTTATCGCGATGCATATACACTGCTGACTGGAAGGAAGTTTAAGAATGTATTTATCTAAAGTCTATATTACGCTGAAACCGACCGTAAACGATCCGCAGGGCCTGACCATTAAAGGCGCCCTTCATAACCTGGGTTTCAACGATGTGGAGGAGGTCAGGGCCGGCAAATATATCGAGATAAAAGTTGCCGCTAAAGACCTGGAAAAAGCACGGTCCGAACTACAGGATATGTGTAAAAAGCTGCTGGCTAATCCAGTTATCGAAAACTTCCGTTTTGATCTTGAAGAGATCAAGCCTGCCTGAGATCAGGGTACCCTGTATTTGATCCTCAATACAGCTCTCTCCAGGCAAATCATGTCAGCTATATTATCCCAGTTAGTGGAGGTGAAAAAACCCAACCTGAACTGGCACCTCCCCTGAGCGCTTGAAAGGAGCTTCTGTATTACGTTGCCGCCACGGCTATCCAGAGTAACATCCACCAGGAACGATTCCGTGCTCTGCGCAGACATCAACTTCACGCTTCCCACTGCAGGCGCTGTAGACTCGTAGGCTAATCTGCCCAGGCTCCCCATAGATCCGTACTGATACTGATATATTTCGAGAGCGCCCATGTTGCCCCAGTTGGCGCTGCTATAGGTGGGATTACCCACGACCGCGTATCCGGTTAGATCAAGAACCGCCTGACTGATCACCGCGGTGGGCGGCAGCGTTGTCAGATCGAAGCTCAGGAACGCCCTGGCAGCCTGATTCGCAGGATTATCGCCGGCACAGACAGCGCTCGAACGTGTATAATTCGCACCGCTCTTTGTCAGCGATCCGCTCTCATCCAATACTATACTCAGTACGGCGATATTCTCATCACCCGTCTGTGGTTGGAGTCCGCCCACAACAGTCACCATGACAGTCGCCATACTGATACCGGTTGAATTCTGTGCTGTAAGGTTATAGGTTGAAGTTGCATAAGGCGTGATGGACCTTTCGCCGCTCAAGGGCACTGCTCCGATCCCGTTATCTATGCTGACTGTCTCGGCGCCTGTCACAACCCAACTCAACACAGTGTTCTGTCCCTCGGGTACAATTGCAGGATTAACAGCAAAGGTTGCCACAACTGGTTTGCCCTCCTCTGATGCGGCCTGAGGGACAGCCACAGGTAAAGGCAGGCATCCTGATATTAAAACAATGGACAGCAACAGAGTAATCAGCTGTTTTTTCATAATGGATCCTCCTGGAGCCCGCTTATCCCAGCCATAAAGGGCTAACTGAAAAGCCGGGTTTATGTTTAGCTGTCGCCCCTGATTCGGCTTTATTCAGGAATCACGTAGCGCACTATCAATTTCGCATTGCCTGTGCTGATGTCAAGGTAGTTAGCACTGCTTTCACCGCTCTTAACGGTTGAATAAAATTGGGCGGTATAGTCAGCACGGCTGTAATAATAGTATTTCTCGAACTGCAGGCGAATCTGGTAGCGGTTGCTGCCTGCATCGAGCTGCTTCTGCACTGTGGCAACGAAATCCGGTGAGGTGAACGGCGTGCTCGGCATCATGGTAGCCACATAATTGTAGTTCCAGCTGTAAAGGTATCCGGCGGGAACTATTATCATATAATCGCTTGGCCTCAAAGAGCTGCCATACTGCTGATTATAAATATTTAGCGAACCCTGCCACGGGAATGGGGAATTGATCACGACGGATTTTGAGATGTCCAGGTCCACATCCTTGATGATAGCATTTCGTGGGATTGAAGATATGTCGAAGCTCAGAAAGCCCTGCATCTGTATCTGCATATCGTTCTGGCCTACCATGACCCCATCGAGAACTACTTTGTCTTTTCTGACCGTACCGTCCTCTGCCGCGACTGAATATAAGGTGGTGGTATATACGTGCAGCGGGGTCACAAGTATCCTGGTATTGGCCGTCATAGTCCCCTCATCATTTCTGGCATAGATGGTATAAACGGTGTCCTTAATCGGCTGAACCGACCTGCTGCCGGACATCGATACACCACCGATATCCGGATCAATACGCACTGTGCCTGAGCCGCCTACGTCCCACGTCAGCGTGGACCATTCCCCTTCTTTAATTTCGGGTGGGGTGGCGGTAAATACCTTGATGGACATCTTCTCCGGGCCGCCGGGTATGAGCACGGTGACATTCGTGCCGACCTCATTGGACCAGTTACCATAATTGTCCTGTGCTTTGAACCAGATCGTATGCTGGCCGGCTGTTAGCGAATCAGTCTCGAATGAGGCCAGCTGGCTGAGATTCCCGTTAATGCTGGAACGCCAGTTATAACCGATGACCTGGCCTTCCGACGAAATCGCATGTCCGCTGAATTTTACCTTCTCGCCTGTATAAACCTGCGGCGAAGACACTGAATCGATATAAGCAAGAGGAGCCAATTTGGTGTTAACCGTCGATCTCGCGCATCCCGTAACCAGCAGCGCCAGCATCAGGATGGCTATAGCAGCCTTTCTCAAATCGACACCTCCGTGTGGTATTTCTCACAATCTAACATTGTATTACTGCCTTGTCAATATATTCATTGACTGATTTTATTCCTGACATGATGCATTACCCTGGTCATGACATCGCCGGCCTTGCCTTCGATGCGTACAGCCGCCTTTGAATCCATGGGCGTGGGCCCTATGTTGATGATAACGACCTTAGCACCCGCCTTATAGGCATATTCCGGTATATAAGCCGCAGGGTATACGATCAGTGTAGACCCTATTGCTATGCAAAGGTCGCATAGATTCGCCCTGCGGGAAGCTTCGCTGAGGACTGCCTGGGGTAACATCTCTCCGAAATACACAGCGTCAGGCTTGAGTATCCCCTTGCAGGCATCGCACTCCGGCAGCTCCTCAGTGGCAAGCCGCGAGACTATCTCATCCATGGGAAAGCGCTTGCGGCAACCCAGGCAACGTACGTACTGCATATTGCCGTGCAACTCAAATACCTTTTCATCCTGTACGCCGGCCAGCTGATGGAGATTATCGATATTTTGCGTCACTATACAATCCAGCTTGCCCAGCTTATCCATCTCTGCTACAGCATAATGAGCAGCGTTCGGCTTAACATTCCTGAGCAGTCCACCTTCGGCCAAGAGCTTCCATTGCAATTTTCTGACCTCCGGACTTGCAACAAACCTCTCTATGGTGAAATCTTCGGGATCCAGCTTTGTCCATATACCATCCTCACCCCGGAAGTCTGGTATGCCGGACTCCGTGCTGATTCCGGCCCCGCTGAAAACCAGGCATCTTTGCGAATTCACAACAAGCTCGGCTATTTTTTCGGTCAACTTCTCGATATCGTCGCCTCCCATGATTCAAACTCCTTTGATATCACACTTTCCAGCTTGAGCCCGTTCACTTATTATACATGGTTCAACCTCTTTGATATATTAATATGGCTTTACCATGCCGAATATCCTCGATTATTTGAACAACAACCTAACCACCGGCTTTATCGGTAGGAAGCTGCATTACCTGGCAGTCACCTCTTCGACACAGGATGTAGCCAAAGAGCTGGCCGACCATGGAGCACCGGAGGGCGCCGCCGTCATCGCAGGGATGCAGCAGTCGGGCCGCGGCCGGCTCGGCAGGTCATGGTTGTCTCCCGAGGGCGGTCTGGCCACATCGATAATTCTGCGCCCTGCCACACCGGTGCTACCTCTCCTGCCGGCTATATCCGCCCTGGCTGTTTTCCGCACGATTAAGACGCTGGGAATCAAGGCCGAGATCAAATGGCCCAACGATATCCTCATCGTTGGCCGCAAGGTCTGCGGCATATTAATCGAACACGGGCTCACGGACGGTGCAGTTCGATACAGTATTATGGGCATCGGTATCAATATTAATTTCGACACATCTCGGTATCCTGACATAGCCGGCTTTGCAACCAGCCTCTCAGTCGAGCTGGGACATGAGATATCGGTCGGCCAGGTAGCGTTGCGCCTCTACACCGAATTAGAAGGCCTCTACCTGCGAAGCAAGGAGCCGGATGCGATACTTACGGAATGGGCAGCCAACATGATCACGATCGGAAGTCGTGTGAAGGTCAGGTCGGCTAACCGCGACATCGAGGGCATGGCAGAGGCTATCAACAAATCGGGACATCTATTGCTGCGGCAGGACGACGGAAGCGTGCTGGAGATTTTGGCGGGAGACGTATCCCTAATAACCGACAGCAGAAAAAAGTAGGGGCGGCTGCGCAGCCGCCCCTACTTCACATTACCTTTTCTTGTCAGTCGCCAAGCTTCTTCTTATCAGCTTCAATCTTTTGCAGCATGGGTTGAATGAATTCAATGGGCAGGGGGAATACCACGGTATTTGATCTGTCCGATGATATTGCCACCAGAGTCTGCAGGTAGCGTAACTGCAGTGCCATCGGCTCCTTTGAAATTACGCGGGCAGCCTCAGCCAACTTCTCCGCCGCCTGCGCCTCGCCCTCGGCAGCGATGATCTTGGCCCTTCTGCCTCTCTCCGCCTCTGCCTGAGCAGCCATGATTTTCTGCATATTGTCGGGCAATTGAACATCTCGTACTTCGACCATGCTGACCTTGATTCCCCACGGCTCAGTGCTCTCATCTATAATAGTCTGCAGCTTATTGTTGATCTTTTCCCGGTGCGCCAGCAAATCTTCAAGTTCCGATTGTCCCACCACGTTCCGCAGCGTCGTCTGACACAGCAATGAAGTAGCTCTGATGTACTGCTCAACGTTCAGGATCGCCGATTCCGGCTTCATAACACGGAAATATACCACGGCATCTACTTTGACCGTCACTGTGTCCATGGTGATACATTCCTGTTGCGTAACATCCATGGTTACCACGCGCAGCTCGACTTTCACCATGCGCTCGATAAAGGGTATGAGCAAAATAAGGCCCGGGCCCCTCACTCCTACATATCTGCCCAGGCGGAAGACCACACCCCTTTCATACTCATTTACTATCCTGATAGATGCGAACAGCACTATCAAAACAAAAATTGCCAGTACTATTATTCCCGCTATCTGCATGTCTGCCTCCTTATTTTTTTCTTGTCACGTATAATTTAAGGTTGTCAACCTTTTGTATAATTACCTCTTCCCCCGGGTGCGCCAGGCCTTCATCCAGCTCAGCCTTCCACAATTCCCCTTCCACCTGCACCATGCCCACGGGTTCAAGAGCGGTTTTAACCTCGGCTACCTGGCCGATCATACCCTCTTGGCCGGTAGTCACCTTCCTTTTCTGACCCCGGACAACGGCCCACACCAGGAAAGCCATAAAGAGCGCCAAAAAAATGGCAACGTATATTATAAGATTTGTATCGAATTGCATGGATGCCTCACTTTCACTGAAAAGAATGAGTGAACCTATTATCAGCGATACTATTCCACCCGTGGTCAGTATACCATAGGCAGGTACAAAAATCTCAGTTACGAAGAGCCCGAAAGCCATCAATAACAGCAACAGGCCGGCCCAGCCCGCATTTAAAACACCCAGTGAGTAGAATGCCAGGAAAAGACATATGCCGCCGATTACACCGGGGAAGATCAGCCCGGGGTTGGAGATCTCGGTGATCAGCCCGATGGACGCCAGAGTAAGCAATATATATGCAACGTTGGGATGGGTAATAACCTGCAGTATTTTCTCCACCAGCGTCATGTCGCTTCTGCTTACTTCGGCCCCCTCCGTATCAATAGTAACTTCGCTGCCGTCCGCCAGCGTTACTTTTCTCCCGTTGATCTGCTTTATGACACTGTCCAGGTCATCGGCCTGGAAGTCTACCAGCTTTTTCTCTACTGCTTCTGAAGCGGTGAATGATCTGCTCTCTCGTACGGCGGCCTCAACCAGCGAGGGATCCCGGCCGCGTTTCTCAGCTATGCTCTGTATCCAGGCTGCCGAATATTCCGTCGCCTTCTTCTGAACATCTTCAGGCATCTCCTCCCCCACGCTCACAGGATGTGCGGCACCCATGCTGGTGGCAGGAGCCATGGCGGAAAGGTGTGCAGACACTGTGATGAACGTGCCCGCCGAAGCCGCCCAGGCGCCGTGAGGTGACACATATACAACGACCGGTACCCCGGCGTTCATGATACTTTTGACAATCTTCTCGGTGGAATCCAGCAGGCCGCCGGGTGTATCCAGGGTAATGATAACGACCGTATCACCTTCATCTTCAGCCTCACCTATTCCGCGGCTGATATAGTCGGCAACCACGGGCACTATATTGCCCTTGACCTCCAGTACACGGATTTTACCTGATTCAGGGACAGCGTTACAGCCGGCTATGGAAAACGCCAGCCCCACGAGAAAGAGGGAAACGTAACATATGCGGATTATCTTTCTGGCAATCATGCGTATATTGTATATCAGAAACGTCGGAAACATGAATCGATACAAACATGTCAATTGTAGCTGTGATACTATTATTGTAGAATTATCCCGTTTTATTGAAAGGATAAATAGTTATGGAAAGTCAGCGATGTAAGGGGGCCCGCGACCTGCTGCCGGATGATATGGAACGTTTCCGGCAAGTTGAAGATGCCTTCCGCAATTCGTGTTTGAACTGGGGCTATCGCGAGATCAGGACACCCACGCTGGAATATATACACCTCTTTACCGCGGCGGGAACACTAACGCCTTCTATGCTGGGACGCGTTTACTCATTCCTCGACTGGGATGGCTGGGGAGGTGAGCGCGTCGTCCTGCGTCCCGACGGTACTATACCCGCCGCCCGTCTCTACAGCGAAAACCTGGCGGACCAGAAGGTAGCACGCCTCTACTATATCACCAACGTCTTCGCATTTGAGGAGACGGGACGTGAGAACCGCGAGAAATGGCAGTGTGGTGTTGAGCTTCTGGGCGATTGCGACCGGGCCTCGGACGCCGAGGTGATCGCCCTGGCGCTGGAAATTGCCGGCGCGATGGGATTGGCAAAACCTGAAATCAAGCTGTCGCACGCCGGCATTTTAAAAGCTCTCATCGGAGATCTCCGGCTGGACGGCGATAGCAAGGCAGCCCTGCTCGATGATATCCTCGAAGGCAACTGGCAGGCCTTTGCCGGCGTTAAAAGCAAGAATAAGGAAGTGGTTAACGCGATAACATCTCTTATTAAGTTGAAGGGTAAATCAAGCGGCTTTTTGGCCAACCTCAAGGCTATGCCCGCCATCTCTAAAAGCGTCAGGAACGAGATCGACGGCTTTGCCGCGGTGACCGCACTGCTGGATAAGATGCAGATCGGCTACTCAATAGACTTTACATCCATCAGAGGCTTCGAATACTACACAGGCCTGTGTTTCAAGATAACCTCGGGCGGCGACAGGATATGCAGCGGAGGCAGGTATGATAATTTGATAGGCCTGGTAGGCGGTCGGGATATTCCCGCCTGCGGCTTCGCCTTCTACCTGGATACTGTTACCGACAAGGTAAAACCATGGTCGAAACAAAAGGCCGAGAAGACTGTATCCGTGAAAGCTTCAGGAGAATCAGCGGAGACAGTCAATGCAGCGTTTGAGGCGGCGGCGGCCATGCGCAACGTCGGACTTATCGCCGAACTTAATTTCTGCGGCAATCAATTGCAGGCTCGCTGGTCGGTTTCAGTCGGGACACGTCCTGCCTCTTTGACTTTAGTCGATAACTTCACAAAGACACGGAGAAAAGCATCCACAGTGGGTGAGGTCATAAATATCATCGGAGGATTCAACAAGCTTGCCACGTAGAACAATAGCGGACACGCGCCTGGCCCTGCCCAAGGGTAAAATGCTGGCCAGAACCTCGCTTTTCCTTAGCTCTTCAGGACTTGGCTTCGATAATTATAACTCGGGAACCCGCATCTATCGCATGCGGTCGCAGGCCATGCCGGGTTTGACAGCCAAGATGCTTAACGAGCGGGATATACCCGTACAGGTGGCTGTAGGCAACTACGATTTCGGCATCTGCAGTTCCGACTGGCTGCAGGAGCTGCTGACCCGTTATCCGGCCAGCCGCGTGCTGAAAATCGCCGACCTCGGATACGACATCTCAGATATCTACATGGCCTGCGCAACTTCATCGGACATATCCCAGCAGGCGATGGCCGGCGGCACCGCAGCCTGGCGTATAGTGACTGAATATCCTGCCATGGCTGAGGCAGCCGCATATAAAATGCGACTGAAAAGATATCGCATCTTCCCCTGCTGGGGATCCACCGAAGCGTACCCGCCGGAGAACGCAGATTTCTCTGTGCTTCGCGTCAGAAATGAGGACGCGCTGCGAAGCCTGAATTTGAAGCCGGTGCGCAGGATATGCGGCAGCAACGCCTGCATTATTGCCAACTGCAATAGTCTTCAGAACAGCGACTGCAGCGGCCTGCTTGAACGGTTTGCCGCATCCGCCTCAACCAAAAATAAACCTTGGCAGGCGCCGGAAAAAACAGTTTTTGCTGTAAACAACAACCTCGCCGGCAGCGCCCGCGCCGGTGATGTATGGCTGGCGCTGGCCGACGGCCATCAACAGGTGCACACCGAGACTTTCATGCAGAAAACGGGTATCAGGCTTGAAGGATACTCAAAGAGCGACTTGAGACGACGTCCCTCCTGCGATATCGATTGGCTCAGCATTAAAGTAATCCGGCCCCAGGATATGCCGCAACAGGTTGCCAGCGGTAACTTCGACCTCGCCATCACGGGACGGGACTGGCTGCTGGATCACCTTTACCAGTTCCCATCCAGCCCGGTGGCCGAGCTGGCCAACCTCGGCTTCGGCTGGGTGCGCATAGTGGCTGTAGTCAGCCAGGATATACCGGCTGATAGCATCGGTTCGCTTCGCGACCTCGCGGCTGCGGGCAAAATGGTGCCCCTGCGTGTCGCCACGGAATATATCAACATAGCTGATAGATATTTACGCGACAAGCACATCGCCCGTTATCGTGTTATACCTACCTGGGGCGCAACCGAGGTCTATCTGCCTGAGGATGCCGATATGCTGATCGAAAACACTGAGACCGGTCAAACACTGTCCCGACATAAGTTGAAAATCATAGACACGCTGTTCGAGTCTACGGCCTGCCTGATAGGCAACAAGCGCAGCCTGGAACAGCGTGGGAAAAAAGATAAAATTAATAGTCTTATCAGGCTTTTCCGGGAGGCGGTGAGTAAAAAATGAAGGTGATACGGGATTACAGGCGGGCCTTGAAAATCCTGGAACGCAGCATTCAATATGATCCTGGCGGCAGGATCGAAACTGCCGTACGTGAGATAATTGCAGGCGTCAGGAAAGGAGGGGATCAGACTCTAATCGCCTACGCCGAACGCTTCGACGGCGCCAGGTTGAAATCGCTCGAGGTTAAACCACGAGAAGTGACAGAGGCCCTCACGTCCATCGACCCCCGGTTGATGAATGCGCTTAAATTCGCGGCCGCGCGCCTGGTGAAATTCCATAAAACCTGCCTGCGAATATACGGGCGCGGATTTTTCAAAAACGGCCTGGGGCAGCAGGTGTTGCCTATCGAGCACGTGGGAATATATGTACCCGGTGGCACCGCCTCATATCCCTCCACGGTACTGATGACTGCCATTCCAGCACGGGTGGCCGGAGTAAAAGAGATAATTATGGCCACGCCGTGCGGTAAAGATGGGAAAGTGCCGGCCGGCACCCTTGCCGCGGCTTTTGTCGCGGGCGTTGACCGCATATTTAAAATCGGCGGCGCGCAGGCCGTTGCGGCCATGGCCTTCGGCACCGTTTCGGTGCCGCGTGTAGATAAGATCTGTGGGCCTGGCAACATTTACGTTACGACTGCCAAGAAAATGGTTTACGGCCTGGTTGATATCGACGCCCTTCAAGGTCCCAGCGAAGTCATGCTGATTGCCGACGGAACTGCGAATGCCTCTTTCTGCGCTGCTGATCTGATAGCGCAGTCGGAACATGATGTCATGGCTTCATCCATCTTCGTAACCACTTCGGAGGGGCTGGCGGATAAGGTGCAGGCCGAACTCAAAAAACAGCTTTCAGGACTGAAAAGAAAAACCATCGTCGGCAGGGCTCTGACCTCAAACGGCCTGATCATCATAGTGAAAACTATGGAGCAGGCTATAGATCTGGCCAACCTTTATGCGCCGGAACATCTGTCAATCATGGTAAAAAACGCAGAGCGCTACATCAGCAGAATCAGGAATGCCGGTTGTATCTGTATCGGCCAGTATTCACCGGTTGTGCTGGGCGATTACGTAGCCGGACCCAGCCATGCGCTGCCCACGGGGGGCAGCGCCCGCTTCAGCTCACCCCTGAACGTACTGGATTTTTTCAAGATCAGCAGTATCATCGCCCTTGAAGATAGCGCTATCAGGAGGCTGGGCCCTGCGGCCGCGTTGATGGCCGACAGCGAAGGACTGACAGGTCATGCCGGCGTCGTCAGGATCAGGCTGAAAAAAGGGAAAAATAAATAAATCTGAGCAACCGTTCGTTATGGTGTAACATATGATCAGGGTACATCGCGGTAATTTCCTGTATACGCTTAACAGCATACGGCAGAGCCTGTTTGCTTATCTCGAATCCGAGCTTTCCAGGCACGGTATCAGCGGCATAGCTCCCTCGCACGGCGACATACTTCACATACTGGATAAAAAGGGCACCCTCCACCTTCGTGACTTAACCGAGCTATCTCTTAAAGATAAATCTACAATAACGGCAGTCATCAGTCATCTCGAAAAAAACGGCTACGTTACCAGGGTAAGGGACGGCAACGATAAGAGACTGGTAAATATTCAGGTCACGGAAAAGGCCGCGACAATCAAGCCGGCACTGGAAAAGATATCCGAGAAAATGAACACACAGCTTTTCGAGGGCTTGAGCGCGGAGGAAAAAAACACCCTCTTTAAACTCATGACCAGAATCAGCCACAACGTAGACAAACTGTAGCTCCCCAATCGAATTGCACCCTATATCGTTTACATCCCTCCGTTAGCATGTTAAAATAGTTTTATACAAAACTATTTATTTCTTATGCGGAGGAGAAACCGATGAGCACCGAGAATGCGGCCATAGACGTTTGGATGCAGCATCCCACCATGAGATTCGGCAACCACCGGATGTTCGATTCTTTAAGGAGGTGGACCGGGCAGGAGAAGCTCGCCTCTGAATTGCCGCTGGAGTTGACGATCAGCCTGATGGATCAGGCGAATGTTTCCAGGGGACTGATATGCGCATGGTGGAGCCCGGACGGTCCGCTTATCTCCAACGATGAAGTAGCGGCCTTTGTTCAAAAATATCCGGACAGGCTGGTCGGAGTGGCATCGGCTAATCTTTACCGGCCGATGGAGGCGATCAGGGAACTCAGGCGCTGCGTCAGAGAGCTCGGATTCAAGGCATTGCGCATCGTGCCCTGGCTGTGGAACCTCCCGCCGACGGACCGCCGCTATTATCCTCTGTATACCGAATGTGTGGACCTGGATATTCCTTTCTGCTGTCAGGTCGGCCATACCGGACCGCTCTGCCCGTCGGAGCCCGGCAGGCCCATTCCCTATATCGACGAGGTTGCGCTCGAATTCCCCGAATTAAAAATAGTCTGCGGACATATCGGTTATCCATGGACGACAGAAATGATCGCGGTGGCGACCAAGCATGAGAACGTATACATCGATACCTCGGCCTACGTCGCCAAGAGGTTCCCGCCTGAACTGGTGACATACATGCAAAAAAACGGTAAAAAGAAGGTCATGTTCGGCACCAATTACCCCATGGTCACGGCGGCCATGTGCCTCAAAGACCTGGATGCCCTGCAGTTAACCGAAGAGGTGAAGAAGTTATTCCTGTCTGAAAACGCCGTGCGGGTTTTCGGTCTTTAGATTCGAGCCTTGTCTCACCCACGTCATCGCGGCCGAAAGCCGCGGCAATCTGGTGTCCCCGCATGACAGCACAAGATTGCTTCGTCGTTATGCGCCGCGCAGTGACGTTAGCATGCAGCTTTCATCTGTGAAATGGTAAAATGAGAGCGCTGCCTTTCTATAATGGATTGCAGCCGGGTCTGATGTAAAATGCTCAATTCAAAAGATGTTGAAAAAATGGTCCGCGGTGGGCTTAAAGGGATGAAAGCCTATACTCCCGTCGATCCGGTCGACGTGCTGACCGGACGCGCCGAAGTGCCGGAAGGGGACACCGCCAAGCTGGACGGCAATGAGAATCCCTACGGGTGCTCACCGCGGGTGCAAAAGGCGCTGGCCGGATTCCAGGACTATAATCGATACCCTGATCCAGACCAGAGGGATGTGCGCAGAGCCCTGGCTGTTTACACAGGTGTAAAAGCAGATTCTATCGTGGCCGGCGCCGGCAGCGACGACCTCATCGATATCATCTTGCGGTTGTTCATCGAGCCGGGAGACAGGGTTATCAACTGCCCGCCCACCTTCGGCATGTATCCGTTCTGTACGGTGATCGCTGGAGGAGAGGTGATAAAAGTGCCCCGCAGGCCGGATTTCTCGCTCGACCTTCCCGCCATAAAAAAGGTGATCGACGCCGGAACAAAGCTCATCTTCATTGCCTCCCCCAATAATCCCAGCGGTAACATGGCTGGCGTAGCTGAGATAAAAGAGCTTTTGTCCAGAGACTTGATCTTGGTAGTCGACGAAGCCTACGTCGAGTTCAGCGGCAACTCGCTCACGCCTCTGGTCAAACAATATGCGAATCTAATAGTGCTACGCACCTTCAGCAAGTGGGCGGGTATAGCCGGCCTGAGGGCGGGCTACGGCATCTGCCCGGCCAATATCGTCCCCTATATGATGAAGATAAAGCAGCCTTACAACATCAACATGGCCGCCTATGTAGCAATCCTTGAATCGCTGGCCGATCTTGATTACCTGCAAAACACTGTCAATGCGATGGTCAAAGAGCGGGACGTGCTTTTCAAGGGACTGCAGCAGTTCAAATGGCTTAAGCCCTATCCCTCCCGGGCCAACTTCATTCTCTGCGCAGTGCTCTACCGCAGCGCCAAAGACATCTACTTAGGGCTACAGAAGAAGGGAATCTTCATACGCTATTTCGAGACGCCCGAGCTGAAGGACTATATCCGCATCAGCGTTGGACGCCCGGAAGATACGCTCCGCGTAATTGCCGCCCTCAGAGATATGTGATAACCTTTGCCTGAAACCAGCAATAAAGAGGTGAAAATGTCCGAACGCAAAGCAAGCATCACCCGCCGAACAAAGGAAACCTCGATCAAGGTCGAGGTCAATATCGACGGCAGCAGCCGGTACGAGATAACCACGGGCATCCTCTTTTTCGACCACATGCTCTGCCAGCTTGCCCAGCACGGCATTTTCGACCTTAAAATATCGGCCACCGGCTCCGATCAGCACCACGTCGTCGAGGATGTGGCCATCACCCTTGGCCGTGCCTTTAACCAGGCGCTGGGAGAAAAACAGGGCATTGTCAGGATGGCTGATGCGATTGTTCCCATGGACGAAGCCGTAGCGCTGGTGGCGCTGGATATATCAGGCCGCGGCCATGCCGTTATCGAGACTGCTATCAAAGAGGCCACCATATCGGAGATGCATTCAGACCTGGTCGACCATTTCTTCGTCTCCTTCGCCCAGGAGGCGCGCATCAACATACATGCCTGGGTGCTGACCGGCAAGAACGACCACCACAAAGCAGAGGCGCTTTTCAAGGCGCTGGCGCGCGCACTCGATAACGCCACCCGTATCGATCCCCGCATCTCGGGCAACGTGCCCAGCACCAAGGACAGTATCGACTGATTGCCGCCTTATCTGCTAAAGCAATTTCTCAAGCTCGTCGATCTTGGCCTCGAGCTCCATCTGAGACCTTTTCTGCTCCTGTACGAGACGTTTTATCTCCGATAGGGTCACTCCTTGATCATCCTGGCTATCGCTCGCTTGCCTGCCCAACTTCTTACCCCCACGTCTTTGCAGAAATGCATTCGCCACAAAACCCGTAAGTGTGCCGAAAAGCGCCGTGCCGGCCGTCATAACCAGGACCCCCACGAAACGTCCCTCACCGGTTACGGGCACAACATCTCCATAACCGGTGGTCGTGATCGTCTGATAGATAAACCACATGGCATCCTGCCAGTCCTGAATCTGGGCGTCGGGTACCTTGTTCTCCAACTTCACTATAGCTATGCCGCCGAATTCCAGTATGATCATGATGAGGAAAAGCACGGTTAGGAAAGCGGTTGCCGAGCTGTAATCCTTCAGTTCGCGAATAATGTTGGTTCGTCCATAGCCGATCAACATCCTGGCCGTACGTACGATCCTGACCAGGCGAAGCAGTTTGGCCCAGTTTATCGGCGATGTCGACAATAAGTCGGCCCAGCCGAACTGTTTGAAAAAATAGTTGGATTTGGATTTAGCCAGGGCGAGCCGCATTATGAAGTCCACCAGGAATATGAAGCTGTAGGTCCAGTCCATCGCCCCCAGCACACCGGCTATGTCACGGTCCCGGGTAAGATAAAAAATAAGAATATTTGCTATAGCGATAACTGATAACGCGGCTATGAAAAGCTCGTACCCGACATTCTTCAGTTCTTCCGGTTGGCGTTTCATAGGCGTCCCTTCATACTATACGCTCCGCAGTGTTGCCCGTTATCCCTTTATTCCTGTTATTCCTGCATACTGCTAAAAACCATTTTATACTATTTAAACAACAATCAACCAGTTCAAAGAGTCTATACTCATGGCAGGGCTGACAATCTCCGTAACTGAGCTCTGTTGACATCCCTTTCCTGTCCGCATAGAATACCAGCAAAACTAATTCAGGGAGGTATGGTATGGCAGTATTTGGAACATTAGAGTGGGCAACCGCGTTCATGAATGCGATCAACGCAAGCAAACCTTATGAGGACGCGGCAAAAACATGGGAAGGTGACTTCTATTTCATCATCGAGCCGGGGGGAGCGGTCAAAGAGCCCGGCTACCAGTATGTTGACCTGTGGCATGGCAAATGCCGTAAAGTCGATGTCATACCGGCGGCGGAGAAGGATAAGTATAAGCCGGAATTCGTTCTATCAGCTTCAATAGCTACCTGGCGCAAGGTGGCCGAGAAGAAAATAGACCCCATCCAGGCTATCGTTACACGCCAGCTCAAACTCACAGGCAACATGGGCAAGGTCATGCGAGCCGTCAAGGCAGCGCAGGAACTGGTTAACTGCGTAACGCAGGTCCAGACAGAATATCCTGAATAAACGTCACTGTAAATATAATTAAGGTTTCCTGGTATTCATACTGAGGAGGAGGTAATATGCAGTTTTTTGGTGTCCCGTTTACCGTTTTTGGCGACGATTCGCTGCAATATCTCAACACTATCCTGGCCAAACGCGCCTTCATAGTCACGGATACCAACATCGTCAAGCTCGGCCTGCACGAGTTGGTCATAGCTGAACTGAAGACAGCCAATATCGAGTGCAAGGTTTTCGATGGGGTCGAGCCTGATCCCTCAATTCAGACCGTGGAAAAGGCAACGGCTATTGCTAAAGATTACAAACCGGATTTGTTTATCGGGCTGGGCGGTGGATCTTCCATGGACGCCTGCAAGTCAACCATGGTTTGTTATTGCGCAGGCATAGGTCCGCTGGATATGTCGCCGTCCGATTTTTATAACCTCAGGGCCAAGGCCCGCCTTATCTGCATCCCCACCACCAGCGGCACCGGCTCCGAGGCCACCTGGGCGATCGTACTAACGGACACGGAGCATAACAGAAAGGTGGCGCTGGGCTCATATGAGACACTGCCTGACATAGCCATCCTCGATCCCCGCATGGTTATGAGCATGCCGCCACATGTAACAGGCTCCACCGGATTGGATGCCCTCACACATGCCATTGAAGGCTATACGGTGACATGGCGCACGCCGTTTACAGACGGGCCGGGGCTGTTTGCCATTAAATACATCTTTGAATACCTGAAAAGAGCATACGATGACGGCAAGGATGAAGAAGCCCGCAAGTACATGATGTATGCAGCCAGCCAGGCCGGCACCTGCTTCGGCAACGGCATGGCCGGACTGGCGCATAGCTGCGGGCACGCCCTGGGGGGCATCTTCCATACACCGCATGGTGTAGCCATGGGGCTATATCTCCCATATACCATGGAATATGTGGCAAATGGTTCGGAAGAGGCCCTTCAGAGATACGCAGAGATCGCCCGTTTTTGCGGCATTGAGCAGGGTAGCGATAAAGAATGCAGCAAGGCTCTTGTTGCGGCTGTACGTAAACTGGTGAAAGATGTCGGTCAGAGCTCTTCAGTCAAAGACCTTAAGATCGATAAAGATAAATATATGAAAGCCCTGCCCGATCTTATCGACAGGGCGGTAAACGAGGCTATGACTATCGCCGTAACCAGGGTGCCCGAAAGCGAGGATATAGAGAAAATGTTCATTTGCGCTTACGACGGCAAACCGGTAGATTTCTAATTATCGCTGCAGGGCGGGAGGTCGGAGACGTCCGAAAAATAACAGGTAAGGAGGAGCCGCCATGTATGGATACATGGGCAAGATACTTGTTGTAGACCTGTCAAAAAAAGAGCTGAAGGATGAGCCTCTAAATGAGCAGTATGCACGCGATTTTATAGGCGCGGGCGGCATCGCCTGCCGCTATCTGGCGGACCTTACCACGGACAAAACAGACCCGATGGGCTCCGATAATCCGCTCATTTTCATGACCGGGCTGTTGACCGGCACAGGCGGCCCCAGCTTCAGCCGCTGGGTGGTCGCGGCCCGTTCGCCCTACACAACCTATTACGGCGATGCCAACGGCGCGGCGCACTTCGGCTCGGAGCTGCGCTTCGCCGGCTATGACGGTATCATAGTCAAGGGGAAATCCGACAAACCCGTTTACCTGTATATCAAGGACGGTAAAGCCGAGCTTAAAGACGCAACTGCTTTATGGGGTAAGAACACCTACCAGACGATCGAAGCTATACGCAAAGAGTACGATGACCAGCGCACTCGCGTGGCCTGCATCGGCCAGGCCGGGGAAAACGAAGTGCTGTTTGCCAACATTATGACCGAGGACGGCCACTGCGCCGGCCGGGCCGGCATGGGCTGTGTCATGGGAACCAAGAAACTCAAAGCCATTGCAGTCAGGGGCAAGGCCAGGATCCCCATGAAGGACCCCGAGAAGTTCAGAGAATTCGCTCGCGGCGCCATGGAGGAGGTCAAGAGCGGCTTTGTCACAACTATAATGCACGATACCGGAACATGCGGATGGGTGGATTCGGGCATCGCCTACGGCGACACGCCCACCAAATACTACACTATCGCCACCATGCCTGAGACCACCGATATCAGTGGAGTCACACAGTCCGAGAAATACCAGGTCGGCAATACCGCCTGTTTCGGCTGTCCCATCGGGTGCCGCAAGGTGCTGCACATCAAGGACGGGCCCTTCAAGACGGATAAACCCACGGAGGGACCGGAGTATGAAACGCTCATCGCATGGGGCCCTCAGTTGATGATAGCCGATATGGGCGCCATCAACCACTTCAACGAGCTGATCAACGGTTACGGCTTCGACAGCATCAGCAGCGGTTCCAGCGCCGCCTTCGCTTTCTACCTCTATGAGAAGGGTGTGATCACCAGCAAGGACACGGGCGGTTTGGAGTTGAAGTGGGGCGACATAGACGTTGCACTGAAGCTGATTGAATTAATAGCCAGGAACGAGGGCTTCGGCAAGATCGTACAGGAGGGTACCAAGCGCATGGCGGCCAGGTATAACCGCCCCGGCGAGGCCATGCAGGTCAAGGGCCTGGAGTTCCCCATGCACGATCCGCGGGCCTACAGCTGCATGGGCCTGGCCTACGCCACCAGCAACCGCGGCGCGGATCACAATAAGAGCGATGCTTACCTTGTGGAGAACGGCATGGGCAACCCGGATCTCGGCCTGAATCCCGGAGACCGCTGGGGAGACGACAAGGCCCCGATGGTAGTGCTCTCTCAAGACTGGCGCTCTCTGACCGATGCTCTGGGCATCTGCCATTTCGCCATGATGTCTACACAGTCGATTGTGGATATGATCAATGCCTCCACCGGCTGGGGAGTTGACCAGGACGCCATTCTCAAGGCAGGCGAGCGCATTTTCCAGATGATGAGAGCCATGACATGCCGATTCGGCGTCACCTCCAAGGACGACGTATTGCCGGAAATTGCGCTGCGTCCCATTCCCGACGGCGGGCAGGAAGGCAACGTGCCCAACATGGCCAAGATGCTGCCCGAGTATTACGAGATACGCGATTGGGACAAGGCAACCGGCAAGCCCAGCAAAGACCGTATGGAAAAGCTGGGCATCGGCGCACTGGCAGGCTAAGCCGTAGTGGCTTTGCTTCAGCTACGCCCGAACAAGTAGCTGTCGGGGCGTTGCTTCATCTGCGCCCGTAACTATAGCTGCGACCGCTCTTGCGGACGGGTCTTCAGACCCGTCCCAACTTTTTGACAGGTATATGCTATGACAACCAGGGTGACAAAAGGCAAGCGGTTCATTGAGGCCGATTCATCTAAATGCGCCGGCTGCATCACCTGCATGCTGCGCTGTTCTTTCAGGTCCGGTAATAAATTCAGCCTCTCCGCTTCGTGTATCAGAGTTGAGCGGCTGGTGGGACGCCCCAATGAGTTCGCTGTAACGTTTAGCAAGGACTGCGACGCCTGCCTTATCTGCGCCCGCTACTGCCCGTACGGCGCCCTGACGGCAAGTAAAGAGGCGGTTGAGATCTGATATGAAACTGGGCGGATACGCAGGCAACATACTTTATGTGAACCTTTCGGACGGCGCTTCTCGCAAGCAGCCTCTGGACGAGGACCTGGTCAGAGAATGCATCGGCGGCGCCGCCATCAACAACAGGCTGGCCCTCGACCTTATACGGCCCGATGTCGATCCGCTTTCCCCCGGCAACGCCATTATAATCGGCACGGGGCCCTTCAACGGCACATTCATACCGGGCGCCTCCCAGACCATGTCTGTTTATAAATCCCCGCTTAATGGCTCTTTCCCTCACAGCAATGCCGGCGGGGTTTTCAGCCACTTCCTGAAATCTTCGGGTTACGACTTTCTGGTAATCACGGGACGATCGCAATGGCCGGTCTATCTCGTCATTGAAGACGATAATGTAAGCCTGAAGCATGCTTCCGATATCTGGGGGCTGGATGGGTTCGACTCGGCCGACGAGCTCAGGCTGAGACATTCACCCTGCAGCATCATCCCAATAGGGACAGCCGGGGAAAGGCAATCGGCGATCTCGGTCACACATATCGATAAGGGGGGCACCATCGGATCCGGCGGTCTGGCCGCTGTGATGGGATCAAAGAAGCTCAAGGCTATCGTGGCCTGCATGGGCAGCAGGTCCATCGAGGTGGCCGATCCGAAGCGGCTGCGTGGAATAGTTGACGGGATCATAGACAAGATCAATAGTTACCACCTACGTGGCGAGATGATGAAAGGCGGCGCCATGACCATGACCTCCACGTGGATACCTCCCGGTGTGGTGGCGCGCAATTCCACAGAGCTTATACCCTACCCACCCAATTTAAATGAGATCAAGACAGAGCTTTATGAATTGCACAAAGCAGCCCGTAAAAAGATTGCCTGTGCAACCTGCCCCCTGTCGGACAAGGACCGTCTGGACCTGCCCGACTATCGAAGCAGCTACGATACGGCCGTTTTTATGGACATGGCCGCCATGACCTATTCCCACGCCCTCGGCTACAGCAGCGACGGCTCAATTGCCGACAGATATGCCATGGCCATACGATATTATGATGAGATCAACAGGCTGGGGATTGATCGTGTTTACAGTTTCAACGGCCTAGCCGACTTCGTCATAACCCTTTATGAGCAGGGAATCATTAACAAACGTGATACCAACGGGATGACGCTCGATCGCAAATACGACACGCTGCTGGCTCTGGTGCGCATGACAGCCGCCCGCGAAGGGTTTGGAGCCGTGTTGTGTGATGGGATATTGAGCGCCGCCCGTAAATTGGGCAACCTGGCTGCCGGGCGGGTGCAGAACGTGGTCAAAGGACAATGCATAGCCTTCGATCCGCGCATGAGCGGATTCCTCCCCATGCACCTCGGTATGCTGGTGTATCCCGGCCGAACTCTGGGGGTGGCCGCCGCCATGGGGGCGCCCTCCTATAGCCCGGGATGGCCTTTTGCCGATATAAAAAAACAGGCTGTACGATGCGGTGTACCCACACCGGATATGGAACGCCTCTTTACACCCGACTCTTTCAATCTGGGACGCCTGGCAAGGCACGGTGAGGACTTCTTCGGACTTTTCAATATGCTCGGCCAATGCCACCGTCTATACATCTCTCGCTTTTATAGTCTGCAAACAATGGCCGATCTATACTCGGCCGTCACGGGTATTGAAAAAACCCCGACTGAACTTAAGAGGGCAAGTTCACGCATGTGGGAATCGTGGCTGGAACTTAATCGACAGGCCGGATTTACCCGCAGCGATAATGAACCGCCGCACATCTGGTTCAAACCTCTTAAAAGCCCGGATCACGAATATACCCTTTACGATTACAGTCTTAAGAATCAACTGTCGCGCGCTGACATCCTTGGCTACCTGGATGAGTATTACAGCGAACGGGAATTGCAGGTGTAAAGAATGGACCGAAAAACCGCGGCGGAAAAAGGTGGCAATTACATCGTATCGTGGAGCGGAGGCAAGGATTGCTGTATGGCGCTCTACCAGGCTCTGCGCCTTGGCTATAAGGTTTCGCATCTGGTGAACTTCATTTCCAACGATGAGAAAAGGGTGAGGTTTCACGGCACCAACGCCGACCTGATCAGGCAACAGGGCGCCGCCATGGGCATAAAGGTAGCGCAGTATGAGACGAATTGGGACGGCTACGAGCGTGATTTCAAGGCCCGAGTGCGCAGGCTGCTTCCCACCGGAGTTAAAGGAATGATATTCGGAGACATCTACCTGGATGTGCATAAGGAGTGGGTAGAGCGGGTATGCGGTGAGATCGGCATCGATGCGCTGGAGCCACTCTGGGGCCAACCTACCGGTGAATTACTCGATCAGTTTATCGAACTTGGATTTGAGGCAGTAGTCGTAGGTGTAAATTCCAGGCGCCTGGATGAAAAATGGGTGGGCAGGAAAGTGGACGCTTCATTCAGGGATTACCTTAAAAAGAACAATATCGATCCCTGCGGCGAAAATGGTGAATACCATACCGTTGTGACAAACGGCCCCATCTTCAAACAGCGATTGTCTTTATCGACAGGCGGCGTGATATCAAAAAACGAATATCGTCTGCTGGATATCCGCGATGTCAGGCTGGAGGATGCTACGTCTAAACAGCTTTGAAGATTTCTGACGAATCGTTCAGACCGTTATCACCTTGTATGATTTGCTCTTGAAATAGGCCAGAGCGCTGAGAGCTATGAAAACTATGATAAGCACGATTACTACGAGCACCAGCGCCTGGTCCATATCACCGTCCTGAACCGCGAAGTAAATCGTCACAGGTATAGTTGCCGTCTTGCCCGGTATATAGCCGGCCAGCATCAGCGTAGCGCCGAACTCGCCGATGGCACGGGCAAAAGCCATAACAGCGCCGGCCGCCACCCCCGGCCATGCCAGTGGCAGAGTGACTGACCAGAATGTTTTCCACTCGCTGGCCCCCAGCGTTCGCGCGGCATTTTCTAAGCTTATATCAACCTGCTCGAAGGCGCCCCGTGCATTCATGTACATCAACGGAAAGGATACTACAGTGGCGGTAATGACTGTTGCCGGCCATGAGAAAACTACCGTTGTTCCGAATAATAACAGCAGCTGTCCGATAGGACCATGTTTGCCGAACAACATCAGCAGGCCCAGGCCTATCACGGTTGGGGGCAGAACAAGCGGCAGAATCAGGATGCCGTCAATGAAATTCCTCAGCTTTCCCTCGTACCTTGCCATCCAGCGAGCCACGGCAATACCCGCAAAGAAGGTTATTACAGTGGCTGTAAAAACAGTCGCCAGAGAGATCCATAATGGCGAGAGCAATGAGTCCGTCATAAACGCTGTCATGTGATCGAACAAACCGCCATGTTTAATACTTGATCACGGTGAAGCCGTACTTATCGAATATGGCGCCCGCTTCTTCACTGAATAAAAAGGCCTCATAGTCCGAAGCAGCCTTCAGGTCCTTTCCCGTTTCTATTAAAGCCACAGGATAGACGACTTCATTATTGATTTCATCCGGCGCGTCCGCCACGACTTTAACGCTCTTCGATATTTTGGCATCCGTCAGAAATACGACGCCGGCATCTACGTTGGAACTCTCAACATACTGCAACACCTGCCGCACAGTGCCTGCAAGCACCAGCCTGGGTTTAAGCTCATCCATAATACCGAATTTAGTAAAAATCTCCTGGGCGTACATGCCAATAGGAACAGATCCGGGGTCACCTATGACCACTTTTTTCACCATATCGCCTGCAAGGTCTTTAAAACCGGTAATCCCCAGAGTGCTATCTTCGGGAACTATCAGGACGACCTTATTGCGAAGTAATTCCCTGCGCGTATTCTCTATTATAAGGTGCTTTGCCTGAAGCATGTCCATGTGCTTTAGAGACGGCGAGATAAACACGTCCGCCGGCGCGCCGTTCTCGATCTGCTGCTGTAATGTCCCCGCTGCAGCAAAATTAGTAATGACAGTTACGTCCGGTCTTTCCTGCTGATACAGAACATTGATCTCGTTTATAGCATCGGCGAGGCCGGCACCGGCCGATACATTCACAACCTCGACCTGCTTGAAACAGCCGATAGGTGAAAGAGCGATAATCACCAGGACTATTAAAATACATACTCTGTATTTTGATTTCATTATCACTGTTGTTTTTTTATCCCCCACTCACCATGCGATACAATTTCACCGTGTCGTTATCCTTGAGCACAGTGGCGTTCCAAACCGGCTCCTCGTTCACATGCACAATGACGGCCTTCTGTACATAAGCCGGCAGCTTGAGAAATACCAGCAGATCCCGTACCGTGCAGTTATCTGGAACCTCGATTATGGAATCGCTGGCATAGTCTTCTATCTTAATGAACTTGCCGTAGCTCAAATTTATTTTCATCTCTTTTCCCCTGATTTCCTATACAAAACTCCTGCTCACTTCCTTTTCATCATGCCCATGCATACTGAGAGAAGGATGCCGAAGAAATTAAACATGGCAGGGTTGCCTTCCAGTTTTAAATTATAGTTGTTCATGGCCACCTGCAGACCCGTATCTCCACCCAGTGCCAGTGTCTTGAATCCGATATCGGCATTCTCGAAAACCAGCGCCAGGTCGAAGTCCTTAAGCACCGTATCTGAAGAGAATTTCCCCTCCCTGATCATGAAGCGCCTGCCTCTGGTTTTATCCCTGGTCATGATTACATATGTGGCGCTACGTACACGGAGCAGTTCCTTAACCGCCTTATTATTTTTAGCCGCCATGCCCATCATAAAACCCAAAACTGCCAGCAACATCGAGAACAGCATCTCACAAACACCTCCGGATTTGATTCATGTGAAAAGATAATCGGGATAGAGTTTCTTTAAACTCACCAGCGACATGACTTCCTCATTCACCGGATTATTAAAGACTGCCTGGGGTATGCCGGACTGCACAATTCTGCCTTTGGAGTACACCATTACTCTGTCAGCCAGTGAAAAAACCTCGAGAACGTTATGCGTTACCAGAATGGCCGGCATTTGGAACTCACGTTTAACCACATTTATCAGGCACGTGCGCATCTCCAGCCGAAGCTGGTCATCCAGCGATGAGAACGGCTCGTCCAGCAGAAGAACTTCCGGATTGCGCATCAATGCCCTGGCCAGAGCTACCCTTTGCTTTTGGCCTCCCGAAATCTCATGCGGATACCTGCCTTTATATTCAGCCAGGCGGAACAGCTGCATCATATCCATGGCTTTTTCCCGTGCTGCCCTGCTGACAGCGCCACCCATCCCGAAGAGTATGTTTTTCTCTACCGTCATATGGGGGAAGAGCGCCAGGTCCTGGAAAACATAGCCGACCGACCTCTGCTGCGGGGGAAGGTTGATCCCTAAATCCCTGCTGTACAACGACCTGCCGTTCAACCTTATATGTCCATCTCCCTGCGGGGCTATGCCTGCGATGGTACGCAACGTCATGCTCTTGCCGGAGCCTGAGTGTCCGAATAGCACCACCAGTTCATTCCCCATGGTCCAACCGACATCCAGTGTAAATCCACCGACGTTGTTGATGATCCTCAAATCCAGACTCACGGCAACGCTCCCGCCTTTATACGACTGCTGATATTAAGAGCTCCGGTCTGCGCTTCAATTCGATTTAAAATGGCTGTCGCATTCTCATAACGGATGCTGATCCGGCCGACAACCTCCGCTTTATCGCCGTATCTGTCAACGGCCCGGCCGGAATGTTCCTTCAGAGACACCACCCGATCGCCGCTGACCAGTTTATCGGCCAGATAAAGCACCTCCGCAGCGCTGACTGTTTCGCCTTTGCCGGGGATGATATCCATGTGGGTCTCGACCAGTTCGGCCACTGCGGGATATCCCATACCGCGTATTATACGTGCAGACTCAACCGCATGGTCAGGCCGTCCTTTTGCCAGGTCATGCAGCAGGGCAGCGGACATGAGAAGCTCCCTGTCGATATTACAACCGCGCCGGTTCATCTTATCGGCTATGAATAACGCCACCGCCGCCACGGTTCTGCAGTGACCGATCACCGCATCCGTCACATTGTGAATATCGCTCATTATTACGTCGCATTCAGCAGCGGTTGGAATGTTAATCCTCTGCAATCTCTCGCGCAGTGACGCATAATCCTCGGGCGTGTCCATATCAAGTAAAATGTTGCTGTCCGGGACCGGCAAAGTGACAATATCCGCATTGTAAAGGCCAAATACACCACGCAGTCCGTTTTCCCCATCGTAATCAATTACGGGACCGGCAAAACGGCCGGCTACCAGCGGAGGATGCCCCCGCCTTGTACCGAATACAGGTATTAAAATCTTTTCCCTGCGACGACTGTACACATCCACCATATATCGAATAGTCTCCGGCCTCACCAGCGGCACGTCGGCAGGCATGAGGAAAAACGCCTCCGACGATGAATCCAGGCTCTTTACCCCTGCCTGTACTGAAGAGAACATGCCCGCTGCGTAACGGTCGTTTATTATAATCCTTACACTCAGTCCGGCCAGCGCCTGAATAAGTTTCTCCTTGCAGTAGCCTGCAACAACATGTATATCGGCTATTCCGGCGCCCTTAAACGCGGATATAACCCGCTCTATGGCCGGCCGGCCTCCCAGGTCCAGCAGCGGCTTAAACTGCTTCATCCTTTCCGAGTACCCGGCCGCCAGGATTATGGCCGTGACGCCTGGCTTTTCCATTTCCTCTTCTGTGCCCTCTGCGCAATCAATTCTCCCACAATGCTTACCGCTATCTCTGCAGGAGTCTCGGTATCAATCTTCAGGCCGATGGGACAATGCACCTTCTCAAGTTGCTGAGCGGTGAAGCCGTCCGCCAACAGCGCCCTGTATATGGCGTCCCTCTTGGGGATACTGCCGATCATGCCTATATAGCCTGCTTTTGTATGTAATGCCTGCGCCAGAACGGTTTTATCGTAAACATGGCCCCGCGTAACAATAACCACATAGCTGTCATCGTCAATCTGAAGTCCCTCGAAACAGTTCTCAAACGATTTAAGTACAATAACCTCGGCAGGCAGTGCGAACCTTTCGCGGTTGGCATATTCGGCGCGGTCGTCCAGCACGACGGCCGCAAATCCCACCCTGACCGCCAGATC
>JAFGHL010000019.1 GCA_016930155.1 Dehalococcoidia bacterium
ACAGCTGCAGGGAAGAGCTGCTTTTCAGGTCAAGGACGCCAAGATCGGCTTGGCACACAACCTGAGCGGGCTGTGCGCCGAACACACTGTGGTTATCTTCGGGAGAGAACCGGTCAAGTAAATTAGAGAGGTGCCATCATGTCGACCATAGGAAATCCAATCCTTGAGGGCAAATATGCAGCATCCATGGACCTGTGGCCACTGGAGGCCAGGCAGTTCAACCGAATCTATGAGTTCTATGACAATCTCAGGGCAGGTAGATTTACGACGACGAGATGCAAGAGATGTCAGCATGTCGATTATCCACCCCGTGTAATATGTTCCGAATGCTATTCAGATGAGCTTGAGTATATAGATCTCCCAGTGAAGGGCAAGGTGATCAGTTTCACTGAGCAGGCGAGGGGAGTTCCTCTTGGCTTTGAGCCCGCTCCTTTAATTCATGCATGGATCGACCTTGGCAAAGACAGTCCAGTGAAAAGACTGCTGAGCCGTATACATAATTGTCCCGCGGGGTCGCTCAAAGAAGACGATGATGTGCAACTAATCGTTTTCGATATTCCGGCTCATCCGATGGAAGTCGGGAAAGAAACAAAGACCATGGAGCGGGTATTCTTCGGCTTCGAGCCCATTAAGAAGGACTGAATTAGAAGAGGCAAGTAATTATGACTGAAAAGCTGCTACCCGGGATAGACATCCCTGAAGAATTCAATATAGCTTCCCACTTGATCGACAGGCATATTAAAGAAGGTAGGGGGAAAAAGATAGCCGTCTATTTTGAAGATAGAGCCATGACCTACCAGGATATCTATGAACTGACAAATAAGACTGGCAATGCAATTAAATCTCTGGGTGTGCGCAGAGAAGAGCGCGTAATGCTGCTTCTGCCTGACTGCCCGGAGTTCATTGCAAGCTTTCTCGGAGCAATTAAGATTGGAGCAATCCCAGTGCCCATCAATACTGTGATGACGCCAAAAGATTATGAATACTACTTGAACGACAGCCGTGCTCAAGCCATAGTTGTCAGTGATGACCTGCTGCCCAAAATTGAAGAGATCCAGAAAAAGAACCTGAAATATCTCAAGCATGTCATCGTAGTAGGGAAAAGTTCGGGCGGAGTCCTAAGTTATCAGGACTTGATTGAAAGTGCTTCATCCAAACTGAAGGCAGAAGAGACCAACAAAGACGATGCGGCTTTTTGGCTTTACAGCTCCGGAACTACCGGGAAACCCAAGGGCGTGGTGCATCTTCAGCACGATGTGGTTTATTGCGCTGAGCTTTACGCCAGGCAAGTTATCGAGATGTCAGAAGATGACAGGGTTTTCTCAGTATCCAGGCTTTTCTTTGCCGCTGGTCTAGGTGCTGCGTTTACCTTCCCGTTTTGTATCGGCGCCTCTACTATTCTTTACCCGCAGAGACCATTGCCAGAAAACGTTTTCGAAATAATACATAAATATAAACCATCAATTCTTTTCGGAGTACCCACAAGCTACAATGCCATGTTGCAAATTGAAGGCGCCGAGAAAAAATATAATCTTGACTCTCTGCGTACGTGTCTTTCGGCCGGAGAGGCCCTCCCAAACACGATATTTATGCTGTGGAAAAAAAAGTTTGGCATTGAGATTCTGGATGGCATCGGTAGCACTGAGGTATTGCATATATTCTGCTCCAACAGAAGTGGACAGGTGCAGCCAGGCAGCAGTGGAAAGCCTGTGCCTGGATATGAACTTAAGATCGTCGATGACGAAGGCAGGGAGGTGTCGCAGGGAGAGATTGGCTTATTGATGGTGAAGGGTGAAAGCAGTTTTGCTTACTATTGGAACAAGCACCAGAAGACCAAAGAGACCATTATCGGCGAGTGGGTTAATACCGGCGACAGATATTATCAGGACAGCGAAGGCTACTACTGGTACATGGGACGAGGTGACGATATGTTGAAAGTGGGTGGAATCTGGGTTTCCCCGACTGAAATAGAAAATACGATGTATGAACACCCGGCGGTGCTGGAAGCAGCTGTAGTAGGGACCGAGGATCGGGACCATCTCGTTAAGCCGGAGGCCTTTATTGTGCTCAGGTCTGAATATTCGGCTTCAAATGAGCTTGCTACAGAGATACAAAACTTCGTGAAGTCTGAAATCGCACCATATAAATATCCTCGCTGGATTCGGTTTGTCCCAGAACTGCCAAAAACGGCAACGGGCAAAATCCAGCGGTTCAAACTCCGCCGGGATATGAGCAGCAAAACCTAATCCCAAATGCTCCATAAAGCAGTATCACACTAATATCCCTGGACGATGGTTATACAGAAGCTTTGAGCATCAATTATTTTCAGGTGCCATAACACCGGTTACTATATGTGAGGATTAACTATGACAGAATATATTACTAAACGGATTTTTAAAAGTCCGCTGGCAACGGGTTTTACCGCATTATTAATATGTTTAATTTTAGCCATGATATTATGGCCGATATGGTCAATTGTTATGAAATCAATTTTTACGGCTTTAGCTACACAAGGCCTGGCAGCAGCGGGACCACAGCAGGCTGATCAATTAATTGGGGCAATGGTGGAGGGGACCTTCTTTTGGATGGTGATTAATACCTGGATCTGGCAGACACTGGTCATGGGCAACTACGGCAAAACGAAATTTACTGAAAAACAACCATGGGCCGGTTTCTGTTATGTCCTTGCAGCCTGGTTTTTCGGGATTGTGGCTTTTATAGTATTAATCAGTTTTATAGGCATCTGGTGGAAACCTTTTAATCTGGCAATTATGTTTCTGCCAAAAACTGCTGCTGACGTCGCTTTGGCTTATGAAGGGTGGGAAGCGTCTAACTTCTTTGCCCTGGCGGTTATCTTTGCCCAGATTCCTTTTGTTTCATTACTGCATAAATGGCCTTTTGCCAATACATCGAAACAACCCACAGAGGGTTTAGGTGTTCTTGCTTTCAGTACTGGAGTGACTTATATAGTCTGGATAGCCTTGATTGTTCCCAGTTTTTTACACCTTTCCATCGATGATCATCAAATTACTTCCCAGCCTTTTGGTTCCTGGCCGGCATTTGTAGCCTTCTGTCAGGCATTTGTTATATTTGCCATTATGCCGGCAGAAGGTGGCGAGGGTTATCCAATGAAGCTTTTCGCCAGGAAACAGCCTTATATGGCTATTATCGGGCTCGTTATTGCCCTATCTGCCGGTTTTTTAATCCCGCCCGCCATTAAAAGCATAATAGAACCGTTAAACCTCGTTCCCGGGGCTCCAGCGTATGTTGTCGTTGCTTCACTGGAACTATCGGTAATTGTCTTTATGCTGGCCTGGCATCATTTATTCGACGATTATCCAGGCGCTAAATTGATTCCGAATACAGCCTGCAGGATCCTAATACGCGTTGCTATCTGGCTTGTTGGAGGAGCTATCTATGGCGTCCTATGGCTGTTGACCTTCAAATTGTTGCCTATCGGAGCTAATAATTTTGGTATTGGTTTTACTACAATGGGAATTTTAGCAGGCCAGTTCGCTTTTCTGATGCCAGTCCTCATCTTTAATACGTATTTTGATAAATGGCCTTTAGTAAGTAAGCGGCCAGTGGGCGAGTTTGTCGACATTCCTGCAAAGAATGTCACTGAAAATCCTGTTAATCCCGTGTTACCTCAGAAATAACTCCTGTTCAAGGCATTTGCTTTACAAGTCTGGGATTCTTATCGAACTGGAACACATATCTGCAGGATACAATGAGAGCAATATATGAATATTGTGTCCGGTTTGATCGGAATTTTTTAACTAATCAGGAGGATTAAATGATTAAGACACGTATGACCGAGCTATTTGGTATCAAACACCCCATCATGCTTGCCGGTATGAACTGGGTAACAACTCCGGAACTAGTTGCGGCAGTCTGTAATGCAGGCGGATTGGGTATCTTTGCGACTGCAAGATGCACACCTGAAGAAACCAGGAAAAATATTCAGGAAATCAGGAAGCTGACTGATAAGCCATTTGGCATCAACCAGCTCCTGACCCTCGGACAGATTGCCCGTGATACCATCAAGGTCGCCATTGAGCTTTACGATGATGAGGGCTGACACTGAACATCCGCTGTGGGTACACGCAAGGCAGGCAGCGGGTTTCTGGAGGCATACCCTGGCACTATACAATGGTGATATGAAAGAAGGTATCTATTTCTGTGGCCAAATCGTAGGCGCTTACAATGACCTGCCGCCGGTACAGGAATTGATGGACAGGGTCATGGCCGAAGCTGAGGCAACCATCAATAAAGAATATTCAATGCTTTCGTAAATATATCAATTTTAAAATATATATAAGGCGTAGATGTTAAGTTGGATCTGGTTTCGCGTACCAGGTAATACAAAATAATATTATTTAAAGGAGAAAAACATGGAATTAAAGAAAATCGGAGTAGTGGGCTGTGGTCTGATGGGTAGAGGCATAGCTGAGGTCAGCGCTAAAACCGGCTACGATGTGGTGGTATCAGAGATCAACAAGGAATTGCTGGATAAAGGAATGGCCGCCATAAACCAGTCGCTGTCCCGCGCAGTGGCGAAGGGAAAAATGACGGATGTGGAAAAGACTACAGCCATGGGAAAAATCAAAGGCACACTCGATATGAAAGACTTTCTTGACTGTGATCTTGTCGTAGAAGCCGCCGTTGAAAACCTTGAGCTGAAAAAGAAAATCTTTGCTGACCTCGACAGAGTCTGTAAACCAGGGGCGATACTGAGTACTAATACTTCATGCCTATCCGTTATCGATATGGCAGCTGTGACAAAAAGGCAGGATAAGGTCCTGGGCTGTCATTTCTTTAACCCGGTACCCGTGATGAAGTTGCTCGAGCTGGTAAGAACCATTTCTACCGGCAAGGAAACACTTGACACTGCTTCAGAATGGGGAAAATCTCTGGGCAAGACTGTCATTGTTGCTCCGGACAGGCCTGGTTTCATTGTGAATCGAATACTGCTGCCGTACATGATTGAAGCCATAAAGATGTATGAATGCGGTGTTGCTAAGCGGGAGGAAATAGATGTCGGCATACAATTGGGGTTAAATCATCCCATGGGGCCTCTGACGCTAACCGATATGGTTGGCCTGGATACGACGCTTTTTATACTGGACGCAATTTTTGCTGAGACCAAGGATCCCACATTCACTGCCCCCGTGCTTTTACGCAAAATGGTTGCGGCAGGCCACTATGGGCGAAAGAGCGGCAAGGGTTTTTACGATTACAAATAGCCTTGGAGATCAGTAACACAATATCGATAAGGAGATACCTGAATGGATTTTTCTTTAACAGAACAGCAGGCGATGTTCCAGTCAATGATCCGTGACTTCGCCACCAATGTAATCAAGCCCGTGGCTGCCAGAATTGACGAGGAGGGTAGATTCCCGTCGGATATCTTCAAAAAGGCAGCCGAACTTGGCATTTTCGGACTTACCATTGATGAGAAATACGGCGGAAATAACGGCGACTATGTATCCATGGTGCTGTGCAGTGAAGAAATATCCAAAGCCTGTGCCGCGCTGTGCACGATAATCTTGGGCACCGTCTCTCTCGGCTTCTACCCGATAGATAAATTTGGCACGGAGGCACAGAGAATGAAATACGCGCCCTCAGTGGTTAAAGGCGATGTGATATGCTGCTTTGCCCTTACGGAATCTGGCGCAGGCAGCGACGCCGGGGCATTGCAGACCACGGCCACCAGAGTCGGTGACTATTTTGTGCTCAATGGCAATAAGATCTTCATCACCAACGGCGCCGAAGCATCGATTGCTGTTGTCTTCGCTACCGAGGACAAATCCAAAGGCAGTAAAGGGATATCCGCCTTTATAGTGGAAAGCAATACACCCGGTTACTCAGTGGGCAAGCTCGAAAACAAGATGGGCATCCACGGCTCGTCCACCGCAGAGCTTATCTTCGAAAACTGCAGGATACCCAAAACCAACCAGCTTGGAGAAAGCGGGAAGGGACTCAGGTATGCCTTGGAGACCATCGACTCCAGTCGTGTGACCGTTGCTGCCCAGGCGCTGGGCATCGCCCAGGCGGCCTTCGATGAGGCACTCAGCTACTCAAAGACACGCGTCCAGTTCGGCAAGCCATTGTGCCAGCACCAGGCCATCCAATGGATGCTGGCTGACATGGCTACACAGATAGATGCGGTCCGTCTGATGGTCTATCGGGCAGCATGGCTCAAGGATCATGGTAAATCCTATGTAAAAGAGGCAGCCATGGCCAAGCTATACGCCGGAGAGGTTTCCAGCTTTGTGACCAACAGAGCCGTGCAGATATATGGCGGTTATGGATACTGTAAGGATTACCCGATGGAGCGTTTCCTGAGGGACGCCAAGATTACCGAGATCTACGAAGGCACCTCAGAGATGCAGCGGATGACCATTGCACGTGCACTGATGACCTAATCTACCTGATTAACATACCAGTGTTGCCGTAACGTTAATTCGATTTCAAGGCTCTGTCCTGAAAAATGTTAACACAGTATAAAGAACAGTTGAACTGGAGATTACCTCTATGATAGTTGATATTCACGTTCACCCCTTCTGTAAAGAAGTCACAATAACGCCCAATTTGCAGGAAGCATTAATGCGGATGTTTGGTGACCATGAGCCAATACGCCGAGAGAGTATGCGGTCTGCATTCACCTATATATTCAAGCAACGCACTATCCAGGATATTATTCGCGAAATGGATGAAGCAGGAGTGGAAAAGGCTTGTATAGTATCCATGGACTTTTCCACCTATTACGGTGTTGAGTTGGTAACCAATGAAGATGTGTCACGAATCTCTTTAGCATATCCGAACCGGTTTATCCCGTTTGCAAGCGTTGATCCTTCCATGGGCCGGCTTGCTGTAGATAAATTAATTCACGCTGTGAAAAATCTGGGATGCAGGGGTTTGAAGCTGGTTCCTCCCGTTCAGCATTTCGACTTTTCTGATCTGAAGCATTTCCCGCTCTGGGAAACTGCACTTGAATTAAATATCCCTATCTGGACACACGCCGCCCATCAGACCTCCCACCCGGATTCTGATGCCAGATTAGGCCACCCAATGCTTCTTGAGCCGGTTGCCCTAAGCTATCCAGATCTTAGAATTATACTGGGGCACTGCGGTTTCCCATGGACATGGGAAACATGGTCAATGGTAGCTAGGCATACGAATGTATATGTCGATATTTCTTCCTACGTCACAATATACAATCATTTTCCATGGGATGCTTACATGAAGAACGGGTTAGAGAACAAAATACTTTTTGCTACGGACTATCCTAAAGCTAGTTTCCAGGCCGGATTGAGTGCTTTAAACGCCCTAGATCTCCCTTGTGATGTTAAGAGAAAAATATCTGGCGAGAATGCCATAAAACTCCTTCAATTGGCATAAATTCTATCTAGTGAAAACTTTCACGCCGGCATAGATCCAGAACAAGCTTGTCTGCAATTGACCCTACTACCTTGTTAATGATGACCAGTTTTACGCCGGCTTTATGGGCTATTTCAAGCATTAAAGCCGTAGGCTGGACAACCAAGTTTGAGCCGCGACAATGATAAAATCCCTCAGCACGAATTTATACTATGAATCTTCATACGCTCCTCGTGGAATAGGATCGTCGAAATTGACCGCGCTCGAAACAAGTTTGCCTTTTTCGCAGATTGTACACCGTGCATTCAGCAGATTGGGAAATGAATCGATTTGGTTATCAAACGAGGTACATCTCACCTTGGTGATGTTGCCGTGGAACTCGGCTATCTTGAGACGTTTTTCCATAAACCTGATATTATTTACAGAATTTAACGCCTTCATGTATCTCTGCCTGAATAGGAGGAACCGGTAATATGGAAACTGTAGATCCTATTTACACGGAATTGTCATCCAGATTAGGACTGCCTGATTCACATTACCTGCCTCGCGTATTGGCCAAGCTGGCCGATCTCGAACAGGCAACGATTATTCGAGAACTTCCTTCGACTCCGCAGGAAATAGCCGGAAAACTCGGTATCGATGAGAAAACAGTTGAGCGGCATATCAGAGAGCTATTCGAGAAGGGCGTAATTTTTTACACCAAGAAAGGCCCTCAGCTGGCACGCAGCCTGATGCAGTTACATGATGCCGCACTGTGCAATCCCAAATACGACGAAATGCTGGGGAACGAGTTCTTCGACCTGTTCGCAGCCCTGATGAATGAAGAGATTGGTCCGGTCGCGATCACCGAGGTGCTGGCCGGGGTCGGCTCCGGCCAACCTATGATGAGGATTATACCGAGATGGAAATCAATCAAGGACCTGGATGGAGTCCTGCCCTGTGAGGATGTAAGGGAGATAATTAAATCGCAGAGTATACTGGCACTGGTACCCTGCTGCTGCAAACGGGAATACAGACAAAGACAATGCGGGGTGCCCACCGATGTATGTATCAGCATAGGAAAGACAGCCCAGTACAATATCGACCGCGGAGCGGGAAAGAAAATGACCGCCGAGGAGGCTCTCAAGGTTATTGACCAGTGCGACGATTACCCGCTGATACATGTCGCGCCAAACCAGGCTGTTTTGAACCAGGTATTTTGCAATTGTCACTCCTGTTGCTGCGGATTCCTGCATCCCGTACTGTCGCAGACCAAATTCGAGGTATCACAGGCCATTGCCAGAAGCCGTTTTGAAGTCACTGTGGACGCCAAAGAATGCATTCAATGCGGCATTTGCGTGGAAAGATGCCAGTTCAAAGCAAATTCGCTGAAACACAATCAGGAAATCGGCGAGGAATGCTCGAAGACGGATATCGATAAATGCCTGGGCTGCGGCGCCTGCGTCACTTCCTGTCCTTCGGGCGCTAGAAAAATGAAACTGGTCCGTCCACCGGAACATATACCTGGAACTATCGGCGGAATCTACTGATCGCCCGGATTACCAGTATGCGGTAATTACGCTTTGCCGAACTGAATCAAATTATATACGTTATGCTAAAAAGCAATATCTGTCTGGTATAATTGGCGAAGCTGTAATAATTCGTCGGGAGGCCGATATGACTGCAACCAAGCGTGCCATCGTAATAACATTGCTTTTCGTTGTCCTATTCCTTTTCGGCGGATATACAACGCTGGACTGGTACCAGTTCCTGACGGGAACGGCCGACTTCGCGCGGCCCGAGATACCCTACGTGCGCGCAACCAAGGTCGCCGTGTCTTTCATATCGGCCATACTGGTCTTCCTCATCGGCAAAGACGGTTTCAACCGCGGGGATACCAAACGGCTGGTGCTGGCCTACGCCGCCATCGCCATCGGCGATATTTTCCTGGTATTCGATATCAATATGATCGGTATGCTGGTCTTCGCCGTCGCGCACGTTTTCTTCATCATCCGCAACGGCTGGGGCTTCAGAAGTTACCTGGCGCAGAAGTCAGCCTCCAACAGAACATGGGATATACTTTCGGCGCTGTTGATACTGGCGATAGCCGGGGGCGCGATGGCCTGGTTTTTCCTGCCCGCTATGGGGCCCAGCCTTATGTTCTACCTGCTGCTGGTCTACAGCCTATTTCTGGGCGTCTCCCTGTGGGCGGCCTGGGCTGCCGTGAGGATCGGCTTTATGCCCAGGGCCAACGCCTGGCTCGTCGCCATCGGGCTGTCCTGTTTCTTCGTCAGCGACCTGCTGGTAGGCGTCCATTTCGCCACGCAACCGGGACAGTTCCAGACCTGCGCCATCTATATCACCTGGCTTTTCTATACTCCGGGACTGGTGCTGCCGGCGCTGAGTGGCTACAGACTGGGCCGGCAGCCTGCCTGAGACAGCCGTCTGCCTGTGTGCCGTTAAGTTTGATTTTGAAGCCGGTTTCTGATAGATTATTTAACTGGTTTGACTACTATCATCTTTTTTATATCTAAATCCACCCGGTATACCTGTCCCTTGAACCTTAAACCTGACATTTTCGGAGGTTAACACATCATGGCAAAAATAAATGTCACCATCGATGGAAAATCCATAACCGCTGACAGTGAAAGCACCATCCTCGAGGCAGCCAACCTGGCGGGCATATATGTCCCGCAATTATGCTCTCACCCCGACCTGAAACCTTCCGGCGAGTGCGGCCTCTGCGCGGTTGAGATAGAAGGGACGGGCGAACCGGTCCAGGCCTGCAACACCAAAATCACGGACAATATGATCGTCCACACAGACTCCGGCGAGATCAGAAAGAAACAGAAGCAAGCACTGGAGAAGATACTTAAACAGCACCCCAATGCCTGTCTGACCTGCTGGAGAAGAGAACGCTGCAAACCGTTCGATGTCTGCCTGCGCAACGTCGAGGTGACCGAAAGATGCGTCACCTGCCCCGAGAACGGACACTGCGAGCTGCAGCAGGTGGTGGACTTCCTGGATATGGGCAACGAGAATATTCCCTACACCTACAGGAACCTGCCGGTGCAGAGGGACAATCCATATTTCGATCTCGATTACAACCTGTGCATCGCCTGCGGACGCTGCGTCAGGGCCTGCCGGGACCTGAGGGGCATCAACGCCCTCGATTTCAAAGAGATAAACGGCTTCAAGGTGGCCGGTCCTGTCAAAGCGACCTACGAAGAGTCCGGCTGCAAATACTGCTTCACCTGCGTCGAGGTCTGCCCGGTGGGCGCGCTGGTGGACAAACTGGCCAGGTACCGTGCCATCTCCGAGTGGGAAGGCTATGTCGTCCCCTGTAGCTACGCCTGCCCGGCGCATATAGATATCCCCAGGTATATTAATTACATCGCCCGCGGCAAATATCCCGAAGCCCTGGCTGTGGTAAGGGAGAAGGTGCCCTTCCCGGGTGCGCTGGGACGCGTGTGCATCCACCCCTGCGAGCAGGCCTGCCGCCGCGGAAAGCTGAACGAGCCGATCTGTATAAAATTCCTCAAGCGGTACGCATCCGATCACGACAACGAGCTGTGGAAGAAGAACAATAAAGTATTACCGCCTACCGGCAAGAAGGTGGCCGTCATAGGCTCCGGGCCCGCCGGCCTGACCACCGCCTTCTACCTGGCCAAGCTGGGCCACGCCGTGACCGTGTTTGAGGCGCTTCCCCAGACGGGCGGCATGATGCGCATGGGCATACCCGCCTACAGGCTGCCGCGCGAGATACTCGACGCCGAGATAGACGAGATCAGGAAAGTGGGCGTGGAGATCAAGGTCAACCAGAGGATAGAGTCCTTAGACGACCTGCTGCAGCAGGGCTTCAACGCCGTGTTCATCGGCATCGGCGACCACAAGGGGTCCAAAATGGGCGCGGAAGGCGAGGACCTGCCCGGCGTGCTGGACGGCGTGAGCTTCCTGCGCACCGTGGCGCTGGGTCAAGAATTCAAGATCGGAAAGAAGGTGTCCATCATAGGAGGCGGTAACTCCGCCATCGACTGCGCGCGCGTCGCGCTGCGCGTGGGCTCCAGCGACGTGACCATCGTCTACCGCCGCACCAGGGCCGAGATGCCCGCCGCGCCGGAAGAGGTGGAGGCCGCCATTCACGAGGGCATCAAGATCGTATTTTTGGCCGCTCCCAACAAGATTACCCAGAAGGGCGACCGACTATCTATGGAGTGCATCAAGATGCGGCTGGGCGACCCGGACGCCAGCGGCCGCAGGAGCCCGGTGCGCATTCCCGGCAGCGAATATGTGGAGGAGTTCGATAATGTGATAGCCGGCATCGGACAGGTTTCCGATATACCGGCCAAATTCGATGTGGCCATCAACCGCGGCAATATCAAGGCCAACGATAAGACGCTCGAGACCAGCCGCAAGGGCGTATTCGCCGGCGGCGATATCGTGACCGGACCCGCCTCGGTGATCGGCGCCATAGCGCAGGGCAGGCTGGCCGCCTCTTCCATCGATATATATCTGGGCGGCAAAGGACAGATAGAGGAACAGCTGGCGCCTGTAGAGGAGATGGAGCCCTGGTTCGGCGAGGAGCCGGGCTTCGCTGCCAAAAAGCACCCGGCTATGCCGGAGCTGGAGAAATCGAAGAGCCTGGGCGGCTTCGCAGAGGTTGAGCTGGGATACAACGAACAGGCGGCCGTGGACGAGGCCAAGAGATGCTACAAGTGCCATTACAGGCTTAAGCTTTCGCACCCGCCGGCGCCGCCGGTCAAGGTCAAATCTGCCTGAGGGGAGGTGCTCATGTTTAAAATCATAGCCGGCGAGAAGCTGACGCCGGTAATCGACCTTTTCAAGATCGAGGCCCCGGCCATAGCTAAAAAGGCCA
>JAFGHL010000020.1 GCA_016930155.1 Dehalococcoidia bacterium
AAGATCCTTTTTCCTCCATTATAAATTATCTCGGATCCCGCCAACCTTTCTAACCCTAAGTGTCCAGTTTCAGGGGTTCACTCCAAAATGATATATAGTTGGCCTAATCCGCATTTGTTATTCGGCCGATCGTTCTTTCCTATAATTGTTGCCTTGTTTGAGGCCACATCGATTATGAATTATTTTGCCCGTGCCGCATATGGCAGACAGGATTGCCGGCTCATAGTCACGGCCCGTATAAGGACGATTCAATAGGCCGGGAGGGCTTCGGGGAGTCATTGACAGTCACGTGGCCACCGGTTATTATCATGCGACCTGGATTATTATTTGAGGAGGTGGAGTAATGGGCACGATCGAAAATGAAAAGGTCACGATCCGGCGCATGACCAGGGCAGACATCGAAACCATCATAGAACTTGACAAAAAACTTGGTGGAGGTAAGAGCGAGATAACCTATAAGGATATGGTATCCCTTGATCCCGGTGGGCCACTCGACTTCAGCTTTGTAGCGGAGATTGGCAATAAAGTTATAGGATTTGTTCTCGCCCGCCTGATGTATATGGGGATGCCTTTCAGCGAGTTCTGTGTTATCAATGCCATCGATATCGATGAGGAGCATCGCGGGCAGGGCGTCGGCAGGAGGCTCGTCAATGAGATCCTTGACAAATGCCATGAGGAGGGTATATACATCGTACGCGCCATATTCCCTGAAAAAAATGAAAAGCTTCGTAAGGCTGTGGAAAATCTGGGCTTCCGGCGCAGCCCGGTGGTTAACTACGATATGACCTCTGATGTTTAAACGGCAAGGCCATCAAAATTCAAAGATGAAATCGCCGGAGCAGTGGCCCTGCGTATGCATCCTGCATAAAGTGGTCGGCGGGGTGGACGTGAATTTCAAGCCCAGCAGCTCCAGCCAGCACACGACGCGATACATCACGCCGCATTCGTATTTATCGATCACACCGATGCGGCTCATGCCCTTGTAGGCAAAGCATTCACCCTTGTCCCACTCCCAGTGAATGGTGTTGCCGGGCATAACTGAAAAGTGCAGTTTGCTGAACACGGATACGGGCAGTATCATCTGCATGCCGGCCGGCAGGAATTCCTTTAGTACCTCAATGCCGGTCAGCTGGTTTTCCCGCAGGCCCGTCACCTTCTTCAGCCTGTTTACTTCAAAAGGGGCCATGGCCTTGATGGCAGCTTTGTTCAGTTTATTAGCCGTGTCCACTCCCATCTCGCTGCTCACGGTGTAGAACCACATCCCGTCATGGGTCAGCCAGCCCTTGCCCAGCAGGTCCCTGATCTCCTCTTTAGATACATCCTCAAACTTCCGCATGACTTACCTCGTATAAATAAATCAGATTCCCACCGTCAGGAAATTATTACAAATTATACGTGGCCTCATTCCGACGTGTTAATTCAAGTATCACAACACGTTTTTGATCATCGAAGACATCGTAAACTATACGGTATCTGCCTACACGCATCCGATACGCAGTAACAGCACGTTCTATCTTCCTGACCCCGCGTGGTCTGGGTTCTTCGGCTAATTTATCAATAGCAGCAATTAAACGTTCGGAATCCTGACGGGATATTCGGCGATATAGTTTCCTGGTATCCCGCTCTGCTGCTGGCGAGAGCTCGATTTGATAATTTGCTGATCCCATCATATGTCATCCAATTCAACTACGGCCTCTTTTTTCTGCTGCCAGATCGATTCAGTTGTTTCCGCACTTCACTCCAGGGGCGCCCACCCTTTGACTGATACTCTGCACGGGCGGCCTTAATCACGGACATAAGCGAAGCGTCTTCACGGCTTTCCAGCCACTCGGCTACGGCCTCCGCCACAATTTCGCTTGCTGTGAGCCGGCGTTTTACCGCTGCTACCTTCAAATCAGTATAAAGATCATCGCTATGAAATACTACTGTCATCCTTCTACTCATTAAGTTCCTCCATTCAGGCATACAGGCATACATACATATAGACGTACATAGATTATAACAATAATTACATAACCCTGTAAGTATCGATTTCCTGTTTAATGAGAGTGGTAGATAGGTTTGCGCTTCTCTGCAAAGGCTTTCAAGCCCTCTTTTGCGTCCGGGCCGTCCGCGCAGGCGCACAGCATCATCCTCTCCTGCTCGATCTGCGATTCAAAGTTATTGGCAAAGGAATCGTTGAGAAGCTGCTTAACGCAGCCATAAGAAATCAGCGATTTTTCTGACAGCGTACGCGCCATCGACATAGCCTCGGCCAGCGATTTACCGTCGTCGACCAATTTATTTACCAGACCCCAGGAGAGCGCCTGCCCGGACGATATCGGGGCATCGAAGGCCATGATCTCCAGCGCGCGCGCCAGCCCCACCATCCTGGGGAGTGTGAAGGTGCCCCCGCCGTCTATACATAGCCCGTTGGAAGTGTAGGCCTGTAGCATGGTTGACGATTTCTCCATGACGCGGAAATCAGGCCAGCGCCAGAGAAAATCCGCCTCCTGCCGCGATCCCGTTGATGGCGGCGATCACCTGCTTGTTCATGCGGCGTATCTCCATCACGGCCAGGTGATAACTGGCAGCCAGCCTGTGGAAACCTGCGGCCGGACCACCGGCGAATCCGCTGACCCACTTGAGATCGCCGCCGGCGCAGAAAGCCTTACCCTCGCCGGTTATGATAATGGCACGCACGCTCTTATCGACAGCCAGCTCCACAAGGGCACAGGCCAGCCCGTCGATCATGTCGAAATCAAAAGCGTTGTAATGTGCCGGCCGGTTAAGTATCAGCCTGGTAACCTCGCCGTCTTTCTCAATTCTGATAGATTCGGTCATTGTCCTCACCTCCGATCATTCCTGCTAATTATATGAATGAGCAGCCTGTTATTCAACCGTGATTTCCGCTACGACCCCTAAACCTTCTTCCCCCCAAACACGTTTCTTATGGTGATTACGTTATCGTACAGGGGGGTAATATGTCTAAATTTTTAACAGCATTACTGGTTATGGTCTGCGCACTCGCAATGTTTATCTCAGCCGCGCCGGCCTCGGCCGACAGCGCAGAGATAACAGCCATAGGGGAGGCCACCACGCCTGCAATCCTGCCGGACTCGGGACTTAATTTCTTGAACGGCTGGGGCAGAAACATCCAGCTGGCATTTGCCGGGAGCGAGGCCGAAAAAGCCAAACTAATGCTGAAGTACGCCGGTGAAGACGCGCTGGCGCTGAAGGCCATGTACCAATCCGGCAAATTTGACGCAGGCTCCAAATACGCCCAGCAATATGCGCTGCAGGTACAGAATACCGTGCAGGCGGTGGAGCAGGTAAAATCCAGCCAGGGCGAAGAAATTTCGGCTGACCTGGTATCCAAACTCGAACAGAATTATCTGAGACAGCAGGAGGTCCTTCTGTCAGTGATGGAAAAAGCGCCCGAAGCCGCTCAAAGCGGTTTACTCAACGCGATAGAGAATTCCAATAAACATGTCGCCACCGTGATTCTTGCGCATGAGGGGGAGCAGGCTCTGGAGCAGTACCAGACGCAGGTAAATCAACAGACGAATAACCTGGGCAGCGAGACCAGGATCAAGGTACAGCAAAAGCTGCAGGCCGTACACGGACAGTCCGTTCAGTCCTTGGGCAACAGCGGTGGGCAGGGCATTCAGACACAGACACAAACACAAACACAGACTCAGACACAAACACAGACTCAGACTGAAGCTCAAATTCAGGTCCAGACGCCGTCGTTGCTGCCGGTGCAGGTCCAAACCCAAGCGACTGTACAAACTCAGCAACAGGCCGGACAGCAAACCGGCCAGCAGAATGAGAATCAGGGCAATGGATCTTCAAACACCGGCTCCGGGGGCAGCGGCCAGGGCGGCGGCAATCAGAAATAGCGACCAATGCAACAGGCTTAGCGATTCCAACAATAAAAGAGGGCGGGTCGTACGACCCGCCCTCTTCAGCTTTCCTTGCTTCCTGACCGGCCGCTATTTCCTGGCACTCTCCGCCAGCTGGCTGCGCAACTCGCGTTTAAGCACCTTGCCGATGGCAGACGTGGGCAGCTTATCCATAAAGACGATTGTTTTGGGCACCTTGTAAGGGGCGACCCTGCTGCGCAGGTACTCCGTGATCTTCTTCTTCTCCTCCTCACTTTGCTCGATGCCGGGTTTGAGCACGATAGCCGAAGCAACCATCTCGGAGCCGGGCCGGTTAGGATCCGGTATACCCACGCTGGCGCCCGTATCGACATCGGGGAACTCGCAGATGATGTCATCCAGCTGGCGCGTGTAAACCTTGAAACCGGAAACGTTGACCATGTCCTTGAGACGGTCAACTACAAAGATGTAGCCCTCCTCGTCCATCTGGCCTATATCTCCCGTATGGAACCAGCCGTCTTGCAGTACCTTGGCCGTCTCCTCCGGCTTGCGGAAATAGCCTTTGGTGAACACCTGCGGTCCCTTGATCAGGATCTCGCCCGGCTCACCGAAGGGTACAGGCTCGCCTGTGGTGGTATCCACTATTTTAATATCTGTATCGGATATGGGCAGACCGACTGAGCCCGGCTTCTTTTTACCGAAAAGCGGCCCTGCCGTCACGATGGCGCTGGTCTCCGTCAACCCGTATACCTCGACCAGCTTGTTTGCGCCCACAACGCTCTCAAACTCCTTGATATACTCCGGCGGGAAGGGCGCGGCGCCACTGCAGAAATATTGAACTTTCGAGAAATCATAGGAACGGAAGGCGGGCTGCTTCATCAGCTCAAGGAAGACCACGGGCACATTGCCGATAAGGTGAGGTCTGGTCTTCTTCATCCACTTGATAATGAACTTCTGATCGCGCGGGTTAGGTACGGACACCTGCGTGACTGCCTTGGAGAACATGGCCAGCCCCATCACCAGGCCGGCGATGTGGAAAAGCGGCATGGCCGTAAGCCCGACCTGCTCCCCTACCGGCGTATCCAGCCAGGTTGTGACCTGTATCATCTGCCGTACCAGGTTGCGATGGGTCAGCTCGGCGCCCTTGGGCAGCCCGGTGGTGCCGCCCGTGTACTGCATGGCACAGGTATCATCCAGACCGACCTTGACCTCGATAATGTCGGCCGGCAGCTTTTTCATCACATCTGTAAACTGCCAGACCTCTATGCCTTCAAGTGTCTCCACCTTGCCGGTGGGCACCTTCTTGGAGAGTTTGGCCAGGGTCTTGATAGGTTGAGGGATATAGTCCAGTATGCAGGTGAAAATACACAGCTTTAGCTCCGTCTCCGGCGCCACACGCTTTATGCGCGGGAAGAGGGCGTCCAGCGTCAGGAGGGCTTTGGCGCCCGAGTCCTTGAGCTGGTATTTCAGCTCCTCCTCCGTCAGCAGCGGGCTGACACCGCTGAGAACGCAGCCGGCCTTCTGGATGCCCAGCGCGGCAACATAGTACGCCGGCAGGTTGGGCAGGTTCACACCGACGATGTCGCCCTTCTTTATACCTGCTTTTTGCAGGAGCGCGGCAAAGCGGTTGGACATGGCGTCGATCTGTCCGAAGGTGAACGGTGTGCCCATATACCACAGGGCTATGCGTTTTGGGAATTTTTGGAAAGCCTCCTTGATTGATTCCCAGAATGTGAGATCGGGATACTTGATGTTGGCGGGGACATGCGGATCGTACTGCTTGAGCCAGGGCCTCTGATCGTAATGATCAGCCATCGTGCAACAACCTCCTCAATTTTTTATAACAGCCGGAAGATTCCGGCCTGACCACCACAGACTACCTTGGTTCAGGTATCTACGAAACATCATACGGGAGCAGATACCAGATGACTATTGTATCAGATTTAAAACAAAATGAAATATGCTCACGTGTGAAGAGCTGATTATCACAGATCTCATATATTACTGCCGCGATGTGAGTTCGTCCAGGAATTCCTGGATGAACTGCCTCACCTCATCCGCCGGTTTGATAACGCCGTAGTGACCCTCACACAGGATGTCCGCTTCCAGCTGCATTATTCTCTCAAGCGATTTCGCCGCCAGCCGCGGATCGCCGCCCCACATGGGCATATACGGGCCGTGTATATCCTGCCCGAAGAGCACCTTCTCTCCACCCGTTTCGATCGTAACCACCATGCTGCCGGGCGTATGACCGGGCACATGAATAAAATTGAACTTCATCGACCCTATAACCAGTTCATTCAACTGCCCCGTGAGTTTTTCGTCCACCGGGCAGGGCCGGTAGCGGACACCGTAGTGCTCGGCGCCCACCTTCTTGCCCGATTCAATGGCTGCGGAATCCTCCATATGGGCGATCACACGCAGGTTGAACCGGTCGCGCAGGTCCTCCGCAGATCCGATATGGTCGATGTGCGCATGGGTAATGATCAGCGTGGTTAACTGCTCGGGCATGAAGCCCAGCGCCTGTATATTGTCGATCAGCCTGTCGGTGCTTCCTCCGGCCCCTGAGTCGATCATCACCAGCTCTCCTGCATCGACCAGATAGACGCAGCAATCCATGCCGCTGGATATCTCGGAGCTGCCGACCATATAGACCTTTTCACATACTCTGAAGGGGCCCTGCATTTCCGTCCTTAATATTTCCTGAAGATTCCGACATCCGATTCTCTGCCTGTCGTATACTTTGGGTGAAATCCGGTCCTCATGATACCAGAGTGACATTGCCTTAACAACGGTTTTTAATACGGTGAAACTGTGCTGCTCCCAGCTTTAATGGGATGACACAAATACATTTTATCCAATATAATACACAGGCTTAAAGCGACAGTTTATGATGATCACATGGGCAAGAACTGATATGGCAAATACCGGCTGAGTGCTTTTTTTTAAAACAGCAGGGAGGGCTGATCCATGTCCAGTTGTTCGTTTCATGCCAGCAGACCATCGGTAGCAGCCTGCTGCAGCTGCGGCAAATTGGTATGTACGGTCTGTAATAATGAAATCGAGGGGAAATCCTACTGCCCCAATTGCGCCGAGCAGTTTCTCCTGAATAAACCGCCCGAGGCAGCAACATCGCCGGCTGAGGCGCCCGTAGCTGCGGCGCCCGCGGCTGCGGTGTCCTCCGGGAGCAAAGGCATCAATCCACTGTGGTGGGTCGCTGTGTTCTTTCTGGGATGGATCGGTGGACTAATAGCCTGGCTCAAGAACAAGGACACTGTGCCCGCCATGTCGCGCTTCATGCTCTACGGCGGAATCGGCTGGTCTGCCCTGCAGGTCCTGGTAGCGGGAATCTTTCTTTTTACGGCGGTAATTGCCCCCGCCATCGGAAATTATGCAAGCATTATCGAAGACAGGATCGCAGCCCGTACAACGTCGGCCGATGCCGGCGCGGAAACAGCAGCACCCCGGGCCGTATTCGCTCCCGAACAGCCGGATTCCACCACGGTTGGTGCTGATGATGCTGCGCCCGCAGGAGGCCCCGCGCAAGAGGATATCGTAATCGACGTGCCCGAGCCTGTGCCGCAGGCCACACCTGAACCCCCGGACTATCAGACCACAACTCTCGTTACAAAGAAGGTGGAACCCTCGGCAGAAAAGCAGGTGGTCGGCTATGGGGATGAAGTCACAGTCAAGATACCCGCTAACGCGCTGGAAGAGCCGCAGCAGCTGACCATTTCCGTTGTAACCAACGCCCCATCCCCGGGAGCGGAATAGGGGCAGTCGGCCGTATACGATATCAGTTTTGAGAAACAGCAGCAGTTCCCGGCTGAGTTGGAGATGGTCTTCAGCTACGAGACCGCAGATTCATCGAACGAATCTGCAGGTGAAGCCTCACCAGCCGTTTCCTACTGGGATGAAGAGGCAAGATCCTGGATCCCCATGCCATTTTCCATTGATTCGGAGAATCATACTCTGACCGTGTTAACCGATCACAATGGTCTGTGGAAGGTACACCGTCAGTTGGACTCGGGCAAGGTTATTCTGGTCACCGAGCATTTTATCATCTATTTCAATGCGTCTGATTTCAATTCCACCAAGCTGGCCCGGTTCTGGGAACTTGAGAAAGAGGCGAAATTGGGAAAAGCCAGTAAACTGGATTGGACTCCTGAATTAAGAGCGGAGTACCTGGATTTACTTAATGATCCCGAGGTTAGTGAGACCGGTTCATACAAGGGAAAATTGAGTTCGCAAGATCAGCGCTACTACAACGAGAATCCGGGTGTCCCGCATTATATCATCGATATCGCCGTCTATGCGGAACAGGCCTGGAAGCAATATAAAGATTTATTCCACAAAGAACCGATACTGTCCAGCCTCACTGTATGGACCAGCGATGCTCCTTTGCTTTTTTCCTCCACCTCTTTCAGAGCAGCGCCGTATAATTTCAAAGACGGGCGTATAACCACGCTGGAGCGCTTCCCGATATATGTCGATGCCCAATACAGTGATCCCCTTTACTACGCCCGTTCCAGAAGCATTTGCCTGGGATACAGCGTAATGGGTGACCTCAGAGGCGTAATCTACCATGAGCTGTTTCACGCCGTTCAAAACAAGGATTACTGGCTGGCCTCCAGACAATCGGGTTTCGGAGCGCTGGCAAATCTGACCGGCTTCAGATCGGCCGACCTGTGGTGGTTGGAATCCACTGCGGATTATGCCGCCTACAGGCTCGCGCTGGGATTGCCGTCCTCCCCGACGGGCGGCGGCATGAAATATGATTACTTCAAGGAGGACTTTTTCTCAAACGGCAATCCGGATGTAAATCATCCATATATAAACGCTTATTTCTTTGACTTTCTCAAGAAGCGTCAGGATGTATCATTTGTTTCACTTTATAACGCGGTTGCCGGCTCATACAGCACCAGGCTCACACTGGATGAGTACCTGAAGCAGAACTCCAGGGATAAGCTCGGGCTGCATGAGAACTATCACGAATGGGTTAAATACGTCCTGTTCGATGAGAGCAGCCCGATCGTGAAGAATCCGGATTTCAGGGAGCGCAGCCTCGATACCTCCATGCAGAATCTGACCATCAATCTCGGCAGCGGTTTGACCTCCGGCTATCAGGGCATCCTGCCGGCGGTCAGCGGCGCCGGTAAAAGGACGCTGATCGTCAGGCTGCAGGATGTACGCTGGCAAAGTGAAATGCCCTTTGCCTGGGTTGATGTATTCAGGCTTAGCGCCAACGAGCGCACGATGTCCGGACTCAAAGTTGAACACAGCTGGGATATTAATAAAGGCTCATGGCCCGAAGAGCTGTGCAGCGTGGATCTCAAGGCCGGCGATGCGCTCTATATTGTGGTCACCCGCTATGGCGGCGGACCCAGCTCGTTCACCATAAACATTGCTGACGAACCCTCCCTCTATCTGAAATGTGCCGCTATGCAGGCGGGAGATCTCGCCACACCGGGACAGCCTATGAGATTTGAACGCGTCGGCTCAGGCCTGCCGTCCTCGGCAAGCCGTACCTGGTATATTGACGGAAAGGCCGTGGCCGACAAGGGGGACGTGCTCAACCACACTTTCTGGGACAGCGGAATGCATACCGTTCAAACAAAAGCTTCCTGGTCTCCGCTGCGTTCGGTTGAATCCGATACCTGCATTTTCTCCGTAGGAAATCCGGCGGTTTCGGTAGAATCACCCGTTGCCTCGGGGGAAAAGGTCGTGGCCTGGTCATCTTACAACTTCACGCAGCAGAGCAAATACGTCCCCGCCGGGGCCGAATACCGGTGGTACTCCAACGGCATGGATATCGGCGGCGACCAGAACGGCGTTTCATATGTCTTTGAAAACACAGGCACGTATGAGATCAAGGTACGTGCCCAGTGGGCGGTTCCCGGAGCAGGCGACCGCGGCGTAGATGATACAAAGTCGGTTACCGTTGAGCCGGGATTCGGTATTGTGGCTGAGCCCATAGTAGGCAATGTCGGAGAGCCCTCCAAATTCGGCATCAGCGGCGAAGTAATTCCCGCTGCAGCAGGTTTCAGCTGGGAGTTCGGCAAGGGTGAGGGAGGTGTAAGCACGACTTCAAAGGACACCAAGTCCACACATACATACCAGAAAGCAGGAACCTATACTGTTTCCGTCAACGTTATTGATCGCAATACTAAAAAAACCGTACTCAAGACATCAATTCAGTACGTGGTGTTTGATACACCTTTTGTCGAGATATCCCCCAGGCCTTCTACAGCCAAACTCGGTGAAAAGACAACCTTCAGCTACAAAACCTATAACCTGCCCAAGCTATACGGGCTGCCGCGCAGCGACTGGAAATATACCTGCAACGGTGTTCCCACGGAAGCGTACAACCTCGACACGCTCACCGTCAACTTCGACAAGCCGGGTACATACACGATATCCGTGGTTGTCATAGCCAGCAACACGGCCAGACAGATTGTCAGAGGAAAGGACGGTATTCCCGGACTGTCTGATTCCGTTTCCATAACCGTCGGCGCAGATACTTCTAAAGATACACCCTCCTCCACTGCACCGGCCGCCTCCGTTCCGCAGGGATGCCTGAAAGCAGGCGAGAAATATGTATGCCCTGTGAAAAAAGTTGAGATCACTCTGCTGAGCGTTACCAGAGTACAGCAATATAATTGGACAAAAAGACCGGAGGAAGGCTGGGGCTATATGATTTTGCGCTACCAGGTCAAGAATAACGGTAGTGAGGAGATATATGGCGCCACGAGAGGAGATTTTTACTTGCAGTGGGATGATAATGGCATGCACAGGGCATATGCACCATACTCCGGTGTTCATGTATATTACAAAGATCTTAAAAGAGCTGATGATGTTGCCCCGGGCGCACAGGGCGTGTTTGATGAAGTATTTTCCGTACCTAATGCTGCATCTCAGGTGTATTTCGATTATTCACCTAAACTGGGCGCCGGCTGGAAGGCCAAATGGTTGATGAATATCGAATAGAAACTGCCTGATACGCAGCATCCTGAGCAATACCATTAGACACACTGCGTTCAATTCCGTTATTGAACGTATATCACAGCTTGATCAGCTCCAGCAGGCAGTACTCATACGGCAAACCCGTGGGATGGTGATAAAACTTATCTCTCAACCTCTGGTATATTTCTTCGATCTCCGGCTTGTCATCGGCGGCCAGCCCTGTTTTGATGGAAGACTCGCTCCAGGCCCGCACCACGTGGGCCAGTGTATCGGCCAGTTTGGCCCTGGCCTGTTCATCGGCCAGTCGACCTTTAAATTGCGAATAATAAGCGCAGGGAACGGTCATATCCTCAAAGAACCCGAGTTTGAATTGCTT
>JAFGHL010000021.1 GCA_016930155.1 Dehalococcoidia bacterium
CAAAGCGGTGGTAGAGGCCCCCTACGGAGCGCATCCCGGAGGCCTGCCCAACTGCGGCCTGCCGCAGTATGAAGGCTATTTCGACGATTACGAGTTTGCCACCCTCATTCGTGATTCTTCCATGGACGAAACCCGTTTTATGGGCTTCATCAGCGAGTGGATACTGGGCTGCAAGGACCACAACCAGTACCTGGAGAAGATCGGCAAGGACAGGCTGCGCTACCTCAAAGACAAGGCCAAGCCCCATTCCTGGGTGATAGAGACGATGGGCGCCATCCCGCAGGTGGAGTTCCAGAAAGAGTCCAACCCGCTGGAAAGGATGGTCATCGCAGGCGGGCGGCATATTGCCGACCTGTGCAACTCACGGGGCTACCGCACCATACTGTCGGGCGTGGGACTGGCCAACCTGGCTTCCTGGATGGCCGTTTACCGCCTGAAAGACCTCAAATATGATGTAGACCTGGTAGCGGAGAACGGCATGTACGGCTACCTGCCTCGTCCGTCCGATCCCACCATCTTCAGCATGCACAGCCTGCATAGCTGCAAGATGCTGACCAATATCGAGACGGCCCTGGGCGTGCTGGCGGGAGGTTCGACGAGCTCATGCCTGGGTGTGCTGGGCGCCGCACAGATCGACGATCACGGCAACGGCAACTCCACCAAGATACCCGATGTCTTCTATATTGTGGGGTCGGGAGGCTCCAATGATGTGGCCAGCGCCTGCCGGGAGACGGTTGTATTTGCAGCAGCAGGAAGGGAGAGGCTGGTGAAAAACGTGCCCTACATCACCTATCCGGGCGACCATGTAAGCGCCCTCATCACCGATGTCGGCATCTTCGAGAAGCCGGAAGGGAAGGATACGCTGGTGCTGACCTCCTATATCCCCTACGGGACGGCCATACGGGAGGAGGAGGCCATCAAGGGCATCAGCCGCCTGGTGGGCTGGGAGCTGGAGGTGGCACCACAACTGAAGAAGATCGACCTGCCCTCCTACGAGGAGAAGATGCTGGTCAGGCTCTTTGACCCGCAGGGCCTTTATACGAAAGTATAGGGAATATCATTGCGAGGCCATACAGTGGCCGTGGCATTCTCCTGCATAGTTACAAATCATCCGGTAGATCACCACGTCGGCCAGCGGCCTCCTCGTGATGACATATTAAAAGGGGCCTGTGTCCCGCGTTGTCCCCTATCCCGTTCTTCCGAACTCCTTCTTCAACTGCTGGGAGCTGAGATGTATCATGGTCGGCCTGCCGTGCGGACACGTGCGTGGCGAGGAGGTATGTTCGAGCTGCTTGATCAGGTTCTTCATTTCATCCGGGTCCAAGGCCTGCCCGGCCAGTACGGCGCTGTGACAGGCCAGCGACTGTGCCGCTTTGATGTCCCTTTTCGAAGCGTCCTGCTCAGTGCCCAGCTCATCGAGCATTTCCTTCACCGTCTCAAGCAGGTTGGAGCCGTTGAGGACAGCCGGCACCGCCCTGACCAGGTATGACCGCTGCCCAAACGGTTCGATGGTGAAACCGAACTCCTCCAGCAGTCCCCCGCAGTGCTGCATCACCTGTTCCTGTGAGGGGGTTAGCTCCAGGGCCAGAGGCTCCAGCATCCCCTGTATTTCCGGCTTTTTCTCCGCTCTTTGAGAAAGTATCTTTTCAAATAAAATGCGCTCGTGCGCTGCATGCTGGTCGATCAGATAGAGCCCGTCCTCCGCCTCCGCCAGTATGTAGCTGGACGATAGCTGGCCCACCGTCCGCAGCGGGGGCAATGCCCCTGCTGTGCCTGTATACTGCTCCCAAAACCGTCCTGCCAGAGCATCCTCTCTCCCCGCACCGACCGCAGGGACGGGAGATTTCTCCAGCGCCTCCCGCAGGGTCTTGACCACCGCCCGGAAGACCGCCTGGTTGTTGCGGAATTTTACCTCCAGCTTGGTCGGGTGAACGTTGACATCCACCTCCTCCGGGGGCAGCGTGATATTGAGTACGACGACCGGGTGGCGTCCTGTCATCAGCAGCCCCTCGTAAGCTGTCTCCACTGCCTTGGCCAGGCTGCTGTTGCGGACGTAGCGCCGGTTGACGAAGAAGCTCAGGTAGCTTCTAGTGGCCCGCTGCACGGACGGAGGACTGGCCAGTCCCGCCGCGTAGAGCATCTCTGCGGCGCCCTCCACTTCCAGCATCTTTTTAGCTGTATCCAGGCCGTAGACCTCGGCAATGGCCGAGCGGATGTCGCCGTCGCCGGGCGTCCTCAAGCTGGTGCGGCCGTCCGCGATAAACTCGAATTTGACCTCTGGGAAGGCCAGCGCATACTGGCTGACCAGGCTGGCGATATGCCCAGCCTCGGTAGCGGAGGATTTCAGGAATTTCAGCCTGGCGGGGAAATTGCGGAAAAGGTGGTGCACCGTTATGGTCGTGCCGATAGGGCGGCTCTTCTTCTGCCTGCTGGTCACCTTGCCTTCTTCCAGGTGAAGGTAGGTGGCCGCGCTGCTGCCCTCGTCCCGGGTGAGGACCTCCACCTCGGCTACTGTTGCTATGCTGGGCAGCGCCTCGCCGCGGAAGCCCAGCGTGCTGATATGCTCGAGGTCATCCAGCTTGGACAGCTTGCTGGTGGCATGCCTGCGGATGGCTATCTCGGCCTCCACGGCAGAGAGACCACAGCCGTTGTCGGCCACGCGCAGGAAGCCGACTCCTCCCTCATGCACCTCGACCGTTATTTCACGTGATCCGGCGTCCAGCGAGTTCTCGATCAGTTCCTTGGCTACGGAGGATGGACGCTCTATCACCTCGCCGGCGGCTATTTTGGATGTCACTTCAGGAGGTAATACTTGTATGGGCATGGACTAATTGTACACCATCCCGGCCCTGTCCTTTTCCGCCTGCATGAGGGGCCTTGATTTTACCGGCGGGCAACTATAACATATTCGCATAGTCACCTGAAGTTAAAAAATTGGGAGGGAGGTTTGTTTAATGGTTGAGAATCAATCTGCCCCGGTGTCTGAAACGCGTGCTCCGGCAGGTATGCTGCCGCCCCATGTCAGGGCCTTTTACCAGAAGGCGGAGGGAAACCAGGAGGATTTCTGGGAGGAGGCGGCGCTCAGTGCCCGCCATGATATTCACTGGTTCAGGAAGTGGGATAAGGTCTTCGAACACAGCTACCCCACCTTCAAATGGTACGTGGGGGGAAAGACCAATATCTGCTACAGCGCCCTCGACTACAAGGTGCAGATGGGCCGCGGGGCCAGGGCGGCGTTCATCTTCGAGGCCGGGGACACCGGCGAGACCAGGACTGTTACCTATATCCAGCTGCTTAACCTTGTCAGGGGATACGCCGCCGCTCTACGCGGCATCGGCGTCAAAAAAGGCGACCGGGTGGCTGTTTACATGCCCATGAGCATTGAGGCGGCAGCCATGATGCTGGCCTGCGCCCGCATCGGCGCCGTGCACGTGGTTATCTTCGCCGGATTCTCGCCGCGTGCCATAGCGGACAGGGTTGAATTGAGCGGCGCCGGATATGTAATCTGTAAGGCCAGGTCCTACCGCCGCGGCAAGCCCGTACTGCTTAAAGAGATGGTGGACGAGGCCCTCGGCAGGCTGCCTGAAGGGCATAAGTTCAACCACACGGTCGTCCTGGATGCGCCTGAAGATAAGAATGTCTCCATGAAGGACGGCAGGGACCTTTACTGGAAGGACTTCCTCTCCCGGGGCGCCGGCCAGAGCGGCGATTACGAGGAGATGGAATCCAACGAGCCGCTTTTCCTGCTGCCGACCTCCGGCACCACTGCCAAGCCCAAGGTGACTGTGCAGAACCACGGCGGCTACCAGGTCTACGTCTATTCC
>JAFGHL010000022.1 GCA_016930155.1 Dehalococcoidia bacterium
ACCTACGGCACCAATAACGAGTTCGGCTTCGATTACCTGCGCGACAACATGGTGCTGGATATGTCTCAGAAAGTGCAGTCGCCCATGAGCTATGCCATTGTGGACGAGGTGGACAATATACTCATCGACGAGGCGCGCACACCGCTTATAATCAGCGGGCAGGCCGAGGAGGCCACCCAGAGATACTATATCTTCGCGCGGCTGGTGTCGCAGCTGACTCCCGAGGATTACAAGGTCGAGGAGAGGGAACGGCAGGTCTACCTGTCGGAATCCGGCATAAACCGCATGGAGGGAATGTTGCGCCGCGAGGGATTGCTCAAGGCGCCCAGCCTCTACGATCCATCTAACTATCATCTCAGCACGTTCATGGATAACGCACTCAAGGCGCAGGTGCTGTTCAGGCGCGACAAGGACTACATGCTCAAGAACGGCGAGGTAATCATCGTGGATGAGTTTACCGGCAGGCTGACGTTCGGCCGGCGCTACTCGGAGGGGCTGCATCAGGCCATCGAGGCCAAGGAAAAGGTAAAGATACAGAAGGAGAGCATTACGCTGGCCACCATCACCTTCCAGAACTACTTCCGCCTTTACAGCAAGCTGGCCGGCATGACGGGCACTGCGGCCACCGAGGCTGAGGAGCTTTTCAAGATATACAAACTTGACGTTGTGGTAATACCGACCAACAGGCCTATGGTACGGGTGGACCACCAGGACCTGATCTATAAGGACGAGGACTCCAAGTTCAAGGCCATCGCCAATGAGATTGAGAAGCTGAGTAAGGAGGGCAAGCCGGTGCTGGTCGGTACCGTCTCTATCGAGAAATCCGAACTTTTAGATGATCTGCTGATGCGCAGGGGCGTTCGGCACGAGATACTCAACGCCAAGTACCACGAGCGCGAAGCTGAGATCATAAAGCAGGCCGGCAGGTTGGGCGCCGTGACCGTAGCAACCAATATGGCAGGGCGCGGCGTGGACATCATCCTGGGAGGCAAGCCGCCTCAGAAAGAGGATGGACAGGATGAGAAAGAGTCCCAGCGTAAATACGATGAATGGAAGCTGGAACACGAGAAGGTGCTGGAGCTGGGCGGATTGCATGTCATCGGCACGGAAAGACACGAAGCCAGGCGCATCGATAACCAGCTGCGAGGCCGCGCCGGACGACAGGGCGACCCGGGGGCCTCGCAATTTTTTGTATCGCTCGAGGACGATATCGTCAAGCGCTTCGGCGGGGACCGCGTTAAAAGCGTGATGGAATGGGCCGGCATGGACGAGAATACGTCGATCGAACACCCCATGATCAGCAAGGCCATCGAGAACTCGCAGGTGAAAGTTGAGGCCTTCCACTTCGACATCCGCAAACATCTGGTCGATTACGACAATGTGGTCAACAAGCACAGGGAAGTCATTTACGGCGAGCGCGACAAGATACTGGCGGGGGCGGATCTCAAGGCTAATATCCTGGACATTGTCGAAAAGCAGATGGAACAGATCGTGGAGGAGCATTGCCACGGCTACGACGCGCCCGACCTTGAGGGCATACTGCAGGACGTAAAGGAGATATTGCCTCTTCCGGAAAACATCGCCGACATGCAATTGGATAAGCTGGGAAAGAAACAAATTGCCGGGAGGCTGATCGACTATACCCGCCAGGTGTACGATCTGAGGGAGAAAAACCAGGGCGCCGAGCAGATGAGATTACTTGAGCGCCTGGTCATGCTCAGGGTGATCGACGACCACTGGAAGGAGCACCTGACCGCCATGGACCACCTGCGCCAGAGCGTGGGGTTGCAGTCGGTCAGGCAGATCGATCCGCTGGTGGTCTACAAGAAAGAGGGAGGGGCTTATTTCGACAGCCTGATGGCAGGCATACAGCACGATATCGTGCATACGATTTTCAAGGTCAGCATCGAGAAGAAGGAGCTGCCTGCGCGCAGACCCTCACCGACGCCCGGTCAAAAGGTCGGCCGCAACGATCCCTGCCCCTGCGGCTCAGGCAAGAAATACAAGCACTGCCACGGGAAATAGTCCCGTCCCATTATTGCGGGCGGGTTTAAAACCCGCCCCTACGTTTAGGCTGTAGGGGCTCCACCTCACACGGCCTTCTGTTTTTTTGCCTCTTCTTCCTGCAAAATGCGGCGCATGATCTTGCCGACCATCGACTTGGGCAATTCGGTCCTGAACTCCACATGCTTCGGCACCTTATAGGCGGTCAGGCGTTCTTTGCAGAAAGCCTGAATATCCTGCGCGGTGCATGTCTGGTCCGGCTTCAGGACGATCCAGGCTTTGACGGCCTCGCCCTGGACATCGTCCCTCACTCCGGCGACGCTCACCTCCAGCACGGCCGGATGCTGTGCGATAACCTCTTCCACCTCGCCCGGGTATACCTGGTGGCCGCTGGGTTTGATCAGCTCCTTCTTGCGTGAGGTGATAAAAAGATATCCGTCCTCGTCCAGGTGGCCGATATCGCCGGTATACTGCCACTCGCCGCGGAACATCTCGGCGGTGGCATCGGGACGGTTCCAGTAACCTTGCATCAGATGCGGGGCTTTCACGATGACCTCGCCGTCCTCGCCCGTTTTCAGTTCCTGTGTGCCGGTGTCGATATCGACGATCTTCATCTCCACATCCGGCGTGGGCATGCCTACCGAGCCCTCCTTCCATTTCCCCACAACGGGGCCCATGACCAGTATGCCGGATTCAGTCAGGCCATAGGCTTCCACGATCTTGCCCCCCGTCAGCGCCTCCCATCTTTTCTTGGTATCCACCAGCAGCGGGGCGGCCGCGGTAATACACATCTTGAGGTTGCTGAAATCTATTTTGCCTGATTTTACATCGGGATGGTTCATGAGGGCGATAAAGAGCGTTGCTACCCCCGGGAAGAAGGTCGGCCTGGTCTTTTTAAAGGTTGTCAGCAGATCCTTGATGTCGCGCGGATTGGGTATCAGCACAATGGGTACCGGTGGATTTACGATTGTAGAGATTAGTATCCAGTTGCCCGCGCCGTGGAAGATGGGCATCAATAAAACAGCTTTATCAACCCAGCCCTTAAGTATGGGCGAGCACCAGGCGCGAATCTGCATGGCGTTCATGACGATGCCTTGATGTGAATGCATAACACCTTTGGGGGCGCCCGTCGTGCCTCCGCTGAAAAGTATCAGTGCGGTATCGGCAGGCTCCACTTTGACGTCCGGCAGCGGCGAATCGGCGTATTTACGCATGATCTCCTGCAGCCAGAGGTCGCCTGGCTGCAGTTCGATCCTGTGTCCCCCCTTCTTCTCCATCAGCAGAGTGAACATGGCCCGCATGAAGGGGCTCAGGTATTCCTTGATGGAGGTGGCTATGACCGTTTTCACCTTTGTTTTCGGTTGGACTTTCTTAACCTGGCTATAAAAAGGCGTCAGCACGATAACGGTCTCGGCGCCGCTGTCCTTGAGAGCGTGAATCAGCTCATCTTCCGAGTACAGCGGATTGACCTGCGCCGTGATGCCGCCTGCCTTCCATACAGCGAACTGGCTGATTATTATCTGTGGGCAGTTGGGCATGATCAGGGCAACACGGTCGCCCTTCTTTACGCCTGTACCCGCCAGCGCCTTCGCCAGTGTGTCCACATACTCCGCAAACTGACGGTAGGATATGGTATTGCCTTTGAACCAGATCATCATGTGATCCGGGTTCTGGCTGGCGTTCTCCTCGATGACCTTGAGCAGCGTGATGTCGGGATAGGGTTGCAGACTGTGTGCTACACCTTTGTCGTAGTTTTTCAACCAGGGATAATCGGCCACTGCTTACCTCCTCGTCATATTATTGCCGGTTAGGCTCGAATCAGGTATAGATTATAGCATGAATACAGGATTCACATGGTAAAATAATCCTTGTGAAAAACGCGGAAATAGCAACAGTTTTTGAGAATATAGCCGACCTGCTCGAGCTCAAAGGTGAAAACAGGTTCAAGATACGCGCCTATGCGCGCGCCGCCGAGACCATCAGTCATCTGCCCGAGGAGATGGAATTGATGCACGAGGAGGGCAGGGATTTCCGGGACATTGCGGGCATTGGCGATGCCATCGCAGCCAAGTCGGTGGAGCTTATCGCCACAGGCCGGCTGAGGTTTTATGAAGAGTTGAAGGCCAGCCTGCCCGAGGGGATTATCAGTCTGATGGACATACCCGGCATCGGTCCCAGGACCGCATACAGGCTGGCCACCGAACTGGGTGTGGGAACCGTTGACCAGCTCGAGGCGGCCATCAGGGACGGCCGGGTGGCCGGGCTGGAAAGGATGGGAGATAAGACGGCCGCCAATATACTGCGCGCCATCGCAGCCTTCAGGCGCAAAGACAGGCGCATCCCCCTGGGAGAAGCCCTGCCGATGGTCGAGGAGGTGTTAGGCGCATTGCAGGCCGTGCCGGGTGTGCTCAACCTCACCCCTGCCGGCAGCCTGCGCAGGTTTAAGGAGACCGTTGGCGATATCGACCTGATGGGTACGGCAGATGACCCGGAGTCAGTTATCGCAGCCTTTATCTCGCTGCCGCAGGTGAGGGAGGTGCTGGCAAAAGGACCTACCAAGGCCAGCGTGATCTTGCCGGGAGGGCTGCAGGCCGACCTGCGCATGGTGGAGCACGCCGATTTTGGATCGCTGCTGCAGCATTTCACCGGCAGCAAGCAGCATAATGTCACGCTGCGCACCTGGGCGCAAAAAAAGGGCTTCAGCCTCAGCGAGTACGGCATCACCGATATTAAGACCGGCGGCGTGCAGAGATTTGATCATGAGGACTCATTTTATGCTTACCTTGGATTGCAGTTCATCCCTCCCGAGATCAGGGAGGATATGGGCGAGATCGATCTGGCGGAGAGGAACGCGATCCCCGAACTGATCGAGCAAAAACATATAAAAGGTGACATGCACACGCATACCGTCGGCAGCGACGGTATAGACACTATCGAAGCTATGGCGGCCGCAGCCAGGGAGCTGGGTTACCAGTACCTGGCAATTACCGATCACTCCAGCGGGCGCAATATCGGCAGCGACAGGAAGCTGGACCGGGTCGCCAGGCAAACAGCCGAGATAAAAAGGCTCAATTCCTTATCTGCCGGACCGTATCTGCTCAACGGTGTCGAGGTGGATATAAAAGCGGACGGCAGCCTGGACCTCCCCGATGATATTCTGGCTGAGATGGATATCGTCATAGCCTCGGTTCATTCGTCCTTCTTGCAGGCCAGGGATGTGATGACCCGGCGTATCGTCGGAGCGATCAAGAATCCTAATGTGGACATGGTAGCCCACCCCACCTGCCGTAAGATAGGTGAGCGCGATCCGGTGGATGTCGACCTGGAGGCCGTGTATAGCGCCGCCGTAAAGCATGGTAAAGCTCTGGAGATAAATGCCATCCCCGACCGGCTGGATCTCAAGGATATTCACGCCTATCGCGCGCGCGAACTGGGGGTGACCCTGGCCATTGGCACGGATGCTCATGCCGTGTACCACCTCGGTTTCATGAAGTTCGGCATCGGCGTGGCGCGAAGGGCATGGTGCCGTCCCGGTGATATCTTAAATACCAGGCCTTTGAACGAAATGCTGGCTTTCCTGCACAGGGATTAGGCCGATATGACAAAACTGGGAAAATATGGTGACGTCAATGCAACAGGATAAAGACCAGGCCTGGAATGCGGCAGCGCTGGCTGGCGATGCGCGCGCCATCCAGCACCTAAGGGAACAGCTGAAGGCCGGCAGGAATTGGTATACCGCGCTGCTTGAGGCCATTGTCATGTGGCGCAGCCCCGAGGAGGAGTACAAAGGGGAACGTTACCTTTACCTGATAGGCGGAGAGGCCTTCGACTGGCTGCGGTTGGCGGAGCGGCTTTGCGATGAGATAAGCGATTCGGTACCGGAAGATGAGATGAGCAATTTGCTCTTTTTCGACCGGCCTCCTTTCGAAATAAGCAAGCAGGAATTCAAGGCGGCGCTGGGACCGGCCAAGTATCGCGCTTACCTGAACTACCTCTACGGCGTCCTGATAGAACAGGCTCTGCTGCTGGCTACCATCTACGAGGTCCGGAAGGCCAGCGTGGTCCCGCTTGTACCCGAGGAAGAGGCTGTCAGGGCTTATAAGAAGATCTATCGCGCGGAGCTAAGCGACCTGTTGAGCAGGTTCCAGAAAGACATGAAGTACCCGCACCGCAAATCTCTGACGCTGACCGAGCTGAAGGAGTTCACCTACTGGCTCTTCCGCTACAGGGTGAAGACCAGCGAGAAATCGAGGGTGGCCAGCGACACCAAGAAAGCGCTGCTGCTGATGTACCGCAAAATGTCCAACCGCAAGCCTTAAGCGAGCTGCTGAAGCTCGGCCTTCATGCGCGCAAGTTTGTCCGTGTACTCACTTAAACGCGCTTTCTCTTTATCTATCACCGCTGCCGGAGCTTTGGAGGTGAACTGACCGTCCTCCAGCCTCTGTGTGAGGCGCGCTATCTCGCGCTCCAGCACGGCCATCTCTTTAGAAAGCCGGGCTTTCTCAGCTTCTATGTCCACCATTCCTTCCAGCGGGATGACCACGTCGGCATTCCTTAAATTCAATACGACCGCTTTTTCATTGAGGGAAGGTCGTTTTTCCATAGGCTGGATATCTATTGTCGCTTTTGCCAGTTTTCCTATTATATTGGACCTCAATGCTATTGATGTAGAAAAGGTCGACACATATGCATGTGCTTTTACGGGTTTGTTGATGTCAACTTTATATTCAGCACGCGTATTTCGAATTGAACGAATAATCTCAATCTCATTCTCAATCTGATTCTCAGCTTCCACATCCAGTAGTTTTTGATTTGCTGAGGGGTACGGTGCGACGATAATTGCAGGCGAATCGAGCGTTCCGACAGGCAGCCGCTGTTTCAGGTTCTGCCAGAGCTCCTCTGTGATGAAAGGCATGAAGGGATGCAGCAGGCGAAGTGATGTTTCCAGCACATATACCAGCACGGCTATGGGAGAATCCTTGCCGCCCAGTCGCTGCTTGGATACCTCGATGTACCAGTCGCAGAACTCGCCCCACAGGAAGTCATGAATCTCCTTCTCGGCCTCGCCGAACTGGAAATCCCCCATCAATGCATCGACTTCACCGATCAGGCGGTTGAGCCTTGAGACGATCCAGCGGTCCTCAATCTCCTTTCGGCCTTTGGTTCCCGCTTCGGCGAAGGCCTTTTTAGTGATAGGCTCAGCCTCAAGCGCCTTTAGCACGAAGCGTCCGGCGTTCCATAGCTTGTTGGCGAAATTGCGCCCGGCCTCGAGGCGGTGCTGCCCCATGTTGAGGTCGTTGCCGGGAGCGGTGCCCGTCGTCAGCGCGAAACGCAGGGCATCGCAGCCGTACTGGTCGATGGCGGTCAGCGGGTTGAGTACATTACCCTTCATCTTGCTCATCTTTTCGCCCTTCTCGTCGCGTATCAGGCCGTGCAGGTAAACCGTGCGGAAGGGTACATCCCCTGCGTCCTCGATGCCCATCATGATCATGCGCGCCACCCAGAAGAAGAGGATATCGTAGCCTGTCTCCATGACGGATGTGGGATAAAAATACTTGAGGTCTGCGGTCTGATCAGGCCAGCCCAGCGTGGAATGCGGCCACAGGCCGGAGCTGAACCAGGTATCCAGCACGTCGGGGTCCTGCTCGATCTCGCCGCTGCCGCATTGACCGCATTTGGAGGGAGTATCCACGGCAACCGTCATCTCTCCGCATTTATGGCAGTACCAGACGGGTATGCGGTGCCCCCACCAGAGCTGGCGGCTGATGCACCAGTCCCGTATATTCTCCATCCAGTTAAGGTAGATTTTGATGAAGCGCTCAGGGATGATCTTGATGCGGCCGTCCCTCACAGCTTCGATGGCCGGAGCAGCCAGGGGGGCGATCTTTACAAACCACTGCTTGCTGACCTCGGGCTCGATCACCGTTGAGCAGCGGAAGCAGTGGGGAATGGCGTGAGAGTACGGCTCGATCTTCTCCATCAGGCCGGCCTTCTCGAAATCTTCCACTATTTTTTTACGCGCCTCGAACCTGTCCATGCCGGCGTAAGGTCCGGCGCTATCGTTCATGCTGGCGTCCGGATTGAGTATATGGATGACGGGCAGCCCGTGGCGCTGAGAGATATCGAAGTCCACCGGGTCGTGGGCAGGGGTGACTTTGACCATGCCTGTGCCAAACTCCCTGTCTATAGCCTCATCGGCTATGATGGGGATCTCGCGGTCGATAAAGGGCAGAATCACTTTTTTACCGACCTGTGAGGTATAGCGCCTGTCCTCGGGATTGACGGCTACGGCGGAGTCGCCCAGGTAGGTCTCGGGGCGGGTGGTGGCCACCGTTATGTGGCCGCTGCCGTCGGCGTAAGGATATTTCATATGCCACATATTGCTGACCAGGTCCTTGCTCTGTACCTCCAGGTCCGAGAGGGCCGTCCTGCACCTGGGGCACCAGTTGATGATGCGCTCGCCGCGGTAGATCAGCCCTTTGTCATACAGGCGCACGAAGGCGGTCTTGACCGCCTTGACCGGGCCGTCGTCGAGGGTGAAACGTTCGCGCGACCAATCGCAGGACGCGCCCAGCCTCTCATGTTGGTGCGTGATGGCGCTGCGCGATTTGTTGGCCCAGGCCCAGGTGCGCTCTATAAATTTTTCGCGCCCTATCTCATGGCGGTCCAGGCCCTCTTTAGCCAGTTCTTTCTCAACCACTACCTGCGTGGCAATGCCGGCATGGTCCACGCCGGGTAGCCAGAGCGATGGATCTCCCTTCATCCTGTGCCAGCGTGTCATGATATCTTCGAGGGCTGCCGTCAGGGCATGACCAACATGCAGCTCTCCAGTGACATTAGGCGGAGGCATGATAATGGTGAAAGGTTTCTTATTGGGATCGATCTTCGGCTTGAAAAAGCCGCCATCCAGCCAGAATTTGTAGCGGCTTTGCTCCACATCTTTAGGTTCGTAGGCTTTAGGTATATCAGGCATGTATAACCCCGCGTTTATTAAATATCCTCGTCGGGTTTCGGCAGTTTAAATATCCAAGCAACGACCCGGTGGGCAACGCCTATCAAGAGCCACGAATAAACTGCAAGATTGGCATTGATGAAAGCCAGCCCGATCGAAAGGGCGAACCAGCCCGGCGCAATAAGGTTCATTATTATACCGCGCCTGACCCATGCCGGGCCAAGCTTTGCGTCAACCAGCTTGCGGCGGGTCGCGTATATCCATAGCCCGGTGGCTGTGAAGCCGGCGCATGCCATATTAGCGGCATAGAGAACGACGCTGGCTGTCTCCTCGAAATCGCTCAAAACGCCGGTGGAGAAGGGGATAAGCACGATGAACATGAGGAAGAGGAGGTTGAGCCAGAGCAATCCCGTATCGTACTTGCGGATAACGCGGAACTGGCGCACGTGGACAATCCAGTAAAGCCCGATAACCACGAAGCTGATGAGGAAAGCCAGGTACTTGGGCCAAAGCTCCAGCAGCGCCTGCGGCACATCCGCCCTGGAGGTGCCGTAAGGCAGCACGATATTCAGTATAAGCAGGGTTATGGCGAATGCGAATATTCCGTCGCTTAAGGAGAGCAGGCGTCCCAGGATTTTTTCGTGGTTCGGGGAAATTCTTTCATTCGATTCCATGGTCAGGTTATCTAAGCACGCGGTTTTCCTGAATCTTTGCAGGTACTGACAGTCTCTATTTCAAAACTCCGCGCAGTTTATCAAGTACCCTGTCCGCCACCTCATCCTTGGGCATGAGGGGCAATTCATCAACCTTGCCTTTGCCGTCGATGATGGTCACGCGGTTGGTCTCTGTGCCGAAGCCACAGTCCTTCTCGGTGATATCATTGGCCACAATAAAATCCAGTCCTTTTCTTTTGACCTTATCTCTGGCGTTGGCGATCAGATCGCGGCTCTCGGCTGCGAAACCAACGCGTATGAAGTTGCCCCTGACCTCGTTAAGTATATCGGGAGTTTTCTCCAGTTCAACGGTCAGTTCGCTCATCTCCTGGCGCTTGATCTTCTGTGAGGCGGCCTTGACCGGCCGGAAGTCGGCCACGGCGGCGGCCATGATCAGCGCATCGGTCTTTTTCACAGAGTCCTGAACGGCCTTTAACATCTCTTCAGCCGTCCTGACGCTTATAACCTTGACACCGGGAGGCGCGGCAAGTGTGGTGGGAGCGCTGATAAGGGTTATATCCGCTCCGCGATTGCGTGCCGCTTCAGCGATTGCGTAGCCCATCTTGCCCGATGAGTGGTTGGTCAGGCAGCGGACAGGATCCACCGGCTCCTGCGTACCACCGGCGGTGACCACGATATGTCTGCCTGCCAGGTCGCCCTTCCTGCCGAGCACCTGCAGGGTAATGCCGAATATCTCGTCCAGCGACGTGAGACGTCCCAGTCCCATCTTGCCCGAGGCCAGCCTTCCGCGCGCCGGGCCGACGAAGGTGAAACCGCGCTTTACCAGCCTGGCTACGTTTTCCCGTGTGATTGAGTTGGACCACATGTTGTCGTTCATGGCCGGTGCGATGACGATGGGCGCCCTGGTGGCCAGCACTGTGCAGGAGATCATATCGTCGGCCATGCCGCAGGCTATTTTGGCTATGATGTTGGCGGTCGCCGGCGCGATCAGGACGACATCGGCGGCCTCGGCCAGCGCCACATGCTCGACACTGAACTCGGAGGCAATGTCCCACATGGTGGTGACCACCGGCCGCCCTGTGATATTGCGGAATGTGAGAGGTGAGATAAATTGCTGCGCCGATTCCGTCATTATGACATTGACACAGAAGCCTTCAGTGGTGAAACGGCTGGCAAGCTCGGCCGCCTTATAAGCGGCGATGCTGCCGGTTACGCCCAGTACAATGGTTTTTATTTTATTTACCATGTTTCTTTCTCGGGCACACCTCAAGGTACGCCCCTATGTTTAAATTTATGATTAGTCCCTGTTCATATTATAAATCAGGCGGAGGCCGATAAGGGTAAGGTCCGGGTTGACGATCTCTATGACGCTGGTGGCCTGCGGGGCCATGGTGGCGAAGCCGCCTGTTGCTACCACTCTGGCTTTCTCATCCAGTTCGGCCTGAATACGTTGTACCAGCCCTTCTATCAGCCCTATATACCCGAACAATATGCCCGATTGCATGGCGGCTACGGAGTTGCGGCCGATGGCCTTCTTGGGGATAGCCAGCTCGATCCTGGGTAATACCGCAGTGCGGGTGAACAACGCCTCGGTGGCGATGGCTATGCCCGGCGCAATGGCGCCGCCGATGTAGCGGCCGTCCTTTGAAACGACGTCGAAAGTGGTTGCGGTGCCCATGTCGATTACGATGACCGGTCCTCCATAGAGGTTATGGGCTGCGACAGCATTGACGATGCGGTCGGGCCCTACCTCCCGCGGGTTGTCCATATCGATGCGGACGCCCGTCTTGACGCCGGCCTCCACGATAAGGGGAGCCTTCTTGAGGAAGCTCTTGCACACCTGCTCGAAGACGATCAGCATGGGAGGAACCACGCTGCATACGACGACATCCTTGATCTGCGACCCTGTCACCCCCCGCCGTTCCATCAGGGACAGCATCAGATGAGCGTATTCGTCCGATGTGCGGTGGATGGCGGTGGAGACACGCCAGGTCGTCTTGATCTTGTCCCCGTCAAAGGCGCCGAACGTAACATTAGTATTGCCTATATCGATCGCCAGCAGCATAGTAATTCATTATGACATAAATGAGCCTGTCATTGCGAGCGCTTAATCACGCTGTTCTTTCGGCAGGGGTGTAGCTTTAGCTGCGCCCGGATAAATCGGGCTGGTCTATGGGTCTGCCTATACGGAGATTATTAATTGCCTTCGGCAGGGCCGGCAGCAGGTCAGTGGCAAGCATGCCAGCGTCGCCCATCTCTCTCTTAACCATTTCGCCTGCTGCTGCGTGCAGGTAGACTCCCAGGACGGCGGCGTCGAATAGCGGCATACCCTGTCCGGCCAGTCCGGCGATAGCGCCGGCCAGTACGTCGCCCGTGCCTGCGGTTGCCAGCCCGGCGCTGGCATAGTCACTTATGCTTACCCTGCCCGCAGGATCCGCGATGATGGTATAGGCCCCTTTGAGCACGACGATCTTGGCCCATTGCGCAGCGGCTTTGCGACACATCTCCAGCCTGTTTCCTTGCAGCTTCTCTATGGACAGGCCCATCAGCCTGGACATCTCACCGGCGTGCGGTGTGACAACCGTGTCGGCAGGAAGCTGTTTCCACCACCCCTCCATGCCCGCAACGATGTTAAGCGCATCGGCGTCAAGTACCAGCGTGGGCGGATTTTGCGGCAGGCCCGCCAGCACATTTCGCACGAAATCCCTGGTATGTGGATGTTGTCCCAACCCGCAGCCCATCAGCAGCACCCTGTAATACGGCAGTATACTTAGAATAGCAGAAGAAGCTTTGACCGAGAGTGTTCCCTTTGCAGTTTCCGGCAGCGGCGCATAGGTGACCTCGGTTAGCTTTGAAGCAAGTATCGGCTGCAGGCTTTTGGCCGTTGACAGCGTGACCACGCCCGCTCCAACGCGGGCGGCGCCCATGCAGGCCAGGTAGGCGGCTCCTATGTAGTTTTCCGATCCAACGACAGCGAGCACTCTTCCGAATGTGCCCTTGTTGGCGCTGGCCGGTCGCGTCGGGAGTGCGGATCGCGCCCACGCTGCAGTGATCAGGCCGGTTTTTATATTCCGGCTCAATCTCTCGGGTATTCCGATATCGGCAACAACAACTTTCCCTGCCATCCCTGCGCCCGGGAAGCTAAAGAGGCCGGGTTTGGGAAGGCCCAGCGTTACCGTCAGGTCTGTTTTTATGCAGCTCTGATCCACGGCGCCGGTATCCGCATTCATTCCCGTTGGGATATCGATGGCCACAGCAGTAAGCTGTGGCCGCTGCTGTTTCTCAAGGTTGATCCTGTCGAGTATTTCTTTAAACCTGCCTTCGAGAGGACGGGCGCGCCCTGTGCCCAGTATTCCATCGATCACTATCTCCGCTGTTGACAGGACATTTTTCAGTTTGGCGTACCTGACATCCCTGTGCATAAAAATCAGGGGAATGCCGTGCTGCTTCGCCAGGGCAAGGTTTTTATCTTCGGGCGTTCTGTCACTCAATAAATAGATGCTTACGTCCGCACCCCACTCATGAAGGTATCTTGCCGCCACCAGTGCGTCGCCTCCATTATTGCCCGTCCCAACCAGCACAAGGACGATTCTCCCCGCTATATAATTTACGAAACCGCGGGTCTCTTCAGCCACAGCCCGCCCGGCGTTCTCCATGAGGAGAGATGTGGATATGCCGGATTGGGCCGCCCTGTGGTCTATAGCCCTCATTTGATCGGAAGTCACAATTTTCATCGGCTTACTCCTTGCTCCGGCGGCCGTTCCTCCGCGCTTAACTCCTCCAGCTTCCTGTGCATGGCAGCCCAGTGCGTACCTCGCCAGTAGATTCGTCCGCAGATAGGGCATTGCATATACTGATCCTGAAGGTTGTAAACCCTCTCAGGCACCGAGCCGTTCACATCGCTTTTCTCTCTGCTGGAAAGCTCGGCGTTGCATTCCAGGCAGCGAGAAAAAGGTTTGTAATCCCGGTCGATGCTCAGCGCCGAAATGGCTGACCGCATCTGGGCGGCAGGATCGTCACCTGAGACAAGCAAAGCCCTTACGCGGCCGCTCGCTACAGCCCGCCTTTTCATGAACTCGGTGTCGCGGGTGATAACGGTCCTTCCCTGTGCCAGAGCCAGCTTGACCATGCTTCCATCGTCTGGCCCGTTGAAGAAGAGCGTATCGTACCCCATCATACGCAGCCATCTGGCGAGCTTGCCCGCGTTGGCATCCACGATAAACCGCTGTTCCACGTTCCAATTAAATTTTAGGGCCTAATCAATCCGCCCGCAAGGGATTGAAATCGGTGCCGTAGTCATAGGTATCGAGGTTCTCGGCCTTTTTAAGATACCTGACCAGTGTGTAAGTCAATGGCGTAGCCAGGATTTCATAACAGATTTTAAACAGCCAGTGCCAGAATATCATGGATAGAATGATCGAGGGCGGAAGCACTCCCCAGAAGCCGATGAGAAGTACGATGGCCGTATCGACCGCTTCACCGGCTACGGTAGATGCAATTGTGCGCGTCCACAGCCATCTCCCTTTGGTTAACATCTTCATGCGGGCCATAATGTAGGAATTCACAAACTCCCCGGCCAGGTAAGCGATAAAAGAGGCAATCAGGAAACGGGGAGTATTGCCCAGTATCCGTTCATAGGCGGCCTGCGCATCGAATACCGATGAGGCTGGCAGGATGCCCACCAGACAGATGGCGATGACCATCAGCAGGTTACAGAAAAAGCCCAGCCAGATGACGCGCCTGGCCTGGCTGTAACCGTATACCTCGGTCAACACATCCCCGAAGATGTAGCTGAGAGGGAAGATTACAACGGCTGCCGGGAGGGTGAGGCCGAAAAGCTCGATCTGCTTAACGATCAGGATGTTGGAAGCCAGAAGACATGTGATGAAGAGCGCTGTGATGAAAACGAACCTGTACGAGTAAGATAATCCCTTGGTTGCTCCCATGCGGCTGCACCTAAATCCAGTTCTTGCGATGGAAGTACCATAACATCGCGCCCGCGGTAACCATCATGAAACCGATTACCACGATGAAAGTGAGGAAGTCGCCCGCTCCGTTTCCTCCCGGCAGGTGAACATTCATCCCGTAGATGCTGGCAATCAGGGTGGCCGGCGCCATCATTGCCATGACGATGGTCAGCACCCGCATAACCTCCTGGATGCGATGCGAAGTGAGCCAGTTGCTGGTATCCGCCAGCCCGTCCACAACCTCCTTGCAGTCTTCCAGCCCGTCCCAGATCTTGCGGATATGGTCTGCTATGTCGCCGAAATACACATCCTGGTCTTCTTTGAAAAACGGGTATTTCTCCTTTTCCAGCTCCTCCACCACCGATATCTGAGGGTGGATGATGCGGCGGAATGAGATCAGGTCCCGGCGTATCATGGAGATTTCTCTCACCGTCTCGGGAACGGCGCGTGAGAATATCAGGTCCTCGATCTTATCGACATTGTCCTCGATCCTGTCCAGGATGGGGAAACAGTAGTTTACCAGGCGGTCAAGCAATTGATAGAAAAGGAAGCTGGCGCTGCGGCCCATGTATTTCTGGCGTACGTTTTCATCAATTAGACACTCATTGAACAGCTTGGAGAGCGGCTTGAGGTCACCCTTGTGGCTGGTGACTACGAAGTTCTCACCTATGAAGATGTCAAGCTCGCTGGGCGTGGTCACGCGATTGGTCTTATCGAAAACGGGGAAGTGCAGGACGATGAAGAGATATGATTCGTAGTCATCTATTTTCGGTCGCTGGTTGCGGCTGAGCACGTCATCCAGCGCCAGTGTGTGAAAATGGAAGTTGTCGGCCAGGTATTGAGCCTCGCGTTCGGTGGCTTTTTCAATGTAGTACCAGGTCAGCTTGCCGTTGCAGCAGACCGAGTTGATATTATATGAATCTGTCGAGGCTGTGATTTGCATTGTTTTTACCGCGCCGTTATACCGTTGACCGTTTGTGGGCGACAACTTGTAATTATAAATCTTCCGCGGTTTTATTTACAGCTTGCACGGTAGACGACTTGTAATCGGAATTGTAAACAGCTATATTGATTAACATGATGAGTGTAAATAACAGACAGATATCCATCGGAAAAATCAGGGGGTTGCAACAGATAGCGACGCCCTCGGGGTTGCTCGTCATGTGCGCCATGGACCATCGATCCGGGCTTGTCAGCATGATGGAGGGGTCGCAGCATGAAGCTCCCAATTATAGTGAGATTGTTCAGCTGAAGCTGGATATGTGCTCCGCGCTGGGGCTGTACTCCAGCGGAATATTGCTCGATCCGGAATACGGGGCTGCCCATTGCATAGCGGGTGGCTCTTTGCGAGGGCAGACCGGGCTGCTGGTCAGCATCGAGGCCACTGGATACCAGAAGGATCCCACCGGGCGGCTTACCGCACTGCTGAAGGACTGGGGCGTGGAGAAGATCAAACGCATGGGCGCATCGGCGGTTAAGATTCTGGTTTACTACAGACCGGATATCACCAAACTGGCAAAGAAGCAGCTTAAAATGATTGCCAAAGTCGCAGCAGACTGTATTAAACACGACATTCCGCTGCTGGTCGAACCCAAGACCTACCGGGTCGAAGGGGAGACCATGGATTCCGCCGAATTTGCCCGCAATTTGCCTCAGATGGTGATCGAGACGGCGCGGCAGATCACCGCCCTGCCGATCGATGTGTTGAAGGCCGAGTTTCCTGCGGATATGAAATATGATCAAGACACCGTCAAGCTGGCCGGATATTGCAGGCAGCTTGACGGGGCGTCATCCGTACCCTGGGTTATTCTCAGTGCAGGAGTGGACTTTGACACATTCAAACAGCAGGTAACCATTGCCTGCCAGGCCGGCGCCTCCGGGTTTTTAGGCGGGCGCGCCATATGGCAGGAGGCAACTGAGATGGCGTCGAGAGATAGCAGGATCAACTTCTTATCAGGGATTGCTGCCAAACGGATGCAGGAGCTGGGTGAGGTGGCGGCACGCTATGCCCGGCCCTGGTACGGCAAGTTTGGCCTGAGCGCAGAAAAACTGGCGGATACGGATGCGGACTGGTACCGCAGGTATTAGGTTTCGAGATGGCCAATTTACCGAAGCAGGCTCTGACCCTGCGAAAAACTAAAATCGTTTGCACTATCGGCCCCAGCAGCATAGTTCCTCCTGTGATCGGTCAACTGCTTGAGGCCGGGATGAACGTCGCTCGCATCAACGCATCTCATGGCACTGTTGAAGAGCATGCCGAGTATCTTCAACTGCTGCGTCTCGAAGCGAAGAAGCTGAAGTTGTCGCCGGCAATGCTGCTTGACCTGCCCGGTCCGAAGGACCGCACGGGCAAGGTCAAGAAGGGGGGTATCAGGCTTAGAGAGGGCGCTGATTACATTTTGACAACGAGGGACGTGCTCGGGAATGAATCGCAGGTCTCGGTCGATCTGCCCGACCTCCCCAATCATGTGAAACTGGGACAGACCATTTTGCTGGATGACGGATTGATCAGCTTGAAGGTTGAATCAATCAGCGCCGATTCAGTTAAATGCAAGGTGGTCACAGGTGGCAGGCTGTTCGACAACAAGGGTATCGCTGTGCCCGGCGTGACATGGGATATCGATGCTGTCACAGAGGAGGATTGGCGTCATCTTGAGTTCGCTGTTGCTCAGGACGTCGATTTTGTCGGACTGTCCTTCGTGCGTAGCGCCGAAGACGTGATAAGGGTGAGGGAATTCCTGGTGGAGAGGGGATCGACTGCCAAGATAATTGCCAAGATCGAACGCCTCGAAGGGCTGAATAATTTCGATTCAATACTTGAAGCTGCGGACGGCGTCATGGTGGCGCGTGGCGATCTGGGTGTACAAATACCAATACAGCGAGTACCGATTGTACAGAAAGACCTTATTCGAAAATGCAACCACGCGGGTAAACCCGTTATTGTGGCAACTCAGATGCTGGAGTCGATGGTGGATTCTCCCATGCCCACACGCGCTGAAGCTACCGATGTAGCCAACGCTATCTTCGATGGCACGGATGCCATCATGCTCTCAGAAGAGACGGCTATCGGGCAATATCCCATCGAGACTGTGAAAATGATGTCGCTCATAGCACTTGAAGCTGAGAACGCTCTGCCCTACGATGAAAATATGGCCAGCCGCGGCAAGTACCTTCAACCGCTGACGGATGATGCCATCAGCTATGCTGCCTGCCATACGGCACGCCAGCTGGGAGCCAGGGCCATTATCGCTTATACGGCTTCGGGAAGCACCGCCAGGCGGGTATCGAAATACCGTCCGCGCACGCCGATACTGGCCGTTACCGCCATAGAGTCCATACGCAGGCAGTTATCACTTTCATGGGGCGTGACAGCCCTCAAAATTCGTGAGCCTGAACTGGTAGTGAATATGTTTACGGAGGCCGCCGATGCCGGGCGTAAATGCGGTCTTTGCTCCGCGGGAGACCTGGTGGTGGTGACCGCAGGAGTGCCAATGGGTAAATCCGGCACTACCAACATGCTTAAAGTCGAGAAAATTTGATTGATTGCGACTGTGACTCTTAATCCATCGCTGGATAGGCATGTGGCGGTGGAGGACCTTATCCTGGACGATACAAATCGCTGGCTCAGCTACAAACGGGAGTCGGGTGGGAAGGGCATAAACGTTTCCAGGGTGGTAAAGGAGTTGGGTGGTAAAACGATTGCATACGGCTTAGTAGGCGGATTCGCCGGCAGGACGCTCAGGGCAATTCTCAAGCAGCAGGGCGTCCCCTACGATTTCACGCCGATTAAGGCTGAGATCAGAAGCAACTTTATCATCACTGATCTCAAGACCCACTGCCAGACCAGAATTTCTGCGCCCGGCCCCAGGGTATCAGCCGGTGAGCTCAAGAAGCTGATGGCCAAGGTTATCTCTCTCAAACCCAGGCCCAGCTATATGGTAATGGCCGGCAGCGTGCCGCCGGGCGTACCTTATTACATTTACAGGGACCTCATTCATGACATGAAGGCGCTGGGCATCACTACTGTGCTTGATTCTGCCGATCTCTGGTTGCAGGAGGGAATCAAAGCCAAACCCGATGTGGTCAAACCCAACGTGCGGGAGGCGCAGACCGCCATGGGTGTGGAGCTTACCAGCCAGGAAGACATCGTATCTGCTGTAAAAACCCTGATTCGCAAAGGCATCAATATAGCGGCGATTTCATGTGGCAGGGAAGGTATGGTTATCGGCGATAAAAATGCGATTTACAGGGTCGTCCCGCCGAGCGTGGACGTCATGAGCACTGTGGGCGCCGGGGATTCCAGCGTGGCAGGGCTGGTATTCAAGCTCAGCGGCGGAGGTAGCCTGGAAGAGGCGTCGCGCTTTGCAGTAGCAGCCGGGACGGCGGCCACGATGACGCCCGGAACCGAGCTATGCCACAAGCGTGACGTGGAGCTGCTGCTGCCCCTGATAACCGTAGAGAGACTGCCGCTTTAACCTGCCAAATTATAATGACGTTCTGATTCCCGCGCTGTTAAAAAAGAAAGTATCGCTGAATTCGTTTGCCAGTATGGCCCCGGATTTCATTCCCGTACAATGTGAGACACCCAGTTTGGATATATTCATACTCTTCAGCGCCTGGATCGTCTTATCCATCCGTGTTTTGTCGGCGCTGATGAGATGGGTCCCTCCGATGACGGCGTAGATCGGCCTGACACCTGTGATCTTCTGCGCGTGCAGGATCGTATTGATCAATCCCCTGTGCGCACAGCCCAGCAATATGACGAGACCCTTTTCCGTTTTGATGATAAGTGACAGGTCGTCGGCAAGGGGATCAGGCAGGTATTTTTCCTTCTCTTTAATACAAAGGTTGGCATCGATTGGCTCGAAATCAACGCTGATCTCCACCTCGCCGGTAGTAATAATGTTCTCTGTCAGTTTGACAGGTTCACGTGAGAGTTTGAATCGTGCCCCCATTGCTTCCAGTTCGGTTCGTGTGAAGGGAATGCCTATGCTCCTGGCTGGCAAGCCTTCGATGTAGAAATATTTCTCCTGAAAGATATCAGGATGGCCGATAACCTCGATTTCCTCCTGCCGGTTGCCTGAGCCCTGTATCAGGGCCAGTACATCCATAAGTCCGCCGGTATGGTCGTAATGACCATGGCTGAGGACTATTTTATCAATAGTATTTAGTTCGACACTCAACTTATTTGCGTTATCGAGGACATGTTGGCTCGGCCCGGTATCGAAAAGAATTCGCATGCCGTCCGCTTCTACCAGTAGGCTCTGCCCCCACTCGCCATATAGGGATGGGCCACCCGCGGTATTTTCTACCAGAGTTGTAACCGTTATCGACATCTTCACACTCCTTAATTGTTTATTTATTAGCTCTAAATGTTTTTTACAAGTGGTACCAGTTCGTTCAGGCTCCGCAGCGATGTAGCCATGCCGCCCTCCTGATTGCGATCGAGGTGGAAAGCATTTATACCGATGCTGGCGGGCTCAATGAAATCGAACTGCATGTGATCTCCAATATGAATAATCTGCCCCGGGGCTACATCCAGATCACGGCACATGGCGGCCCAGAAATCGGCGGTCTTAACCTGCTGATAATCGGAGGTTGATGAGTAGACAGCGTGGAAATTATGTTCGATATCCCGCAGCAGATGCTTTAAAAACGGCCTGGGCGATCCCGACGCCACACTCAACACGAACTTATTTTGCAGTTGTTTAAGCACATCTTTGGTGTCCGGGTAATACCGTACCCTGGGCTGCAGTTCCTCCATGGCGATATCCGCGTTACCCAGGTCGAAGCGGGTAAACCAGTACTGGACATCGTACCACTCCAGGCGCTGATCGCCGATGCTGTCATAGGCCTGCCTGACCTTCATTGTCGCCTCTTCAAAGTTTAACCCGTATCTTTTGGAATAGCGACCCGGTATCAGTTCGAACCAGATGGCGCTGCTGAAGTCTGTTGTAACCAGGGTGCCTTCCACATCAAAAGATACCACGGTGATACCGTTATCCTTTTTATGCATGACAAGAGATTTTAGCATTTTGGTCGAGCTCGCGTCACGGCCGGGCAGAATTTTCATTGGTGTTGCTTAAGCGATAAAATAAATATCAACATGAACCTGGAAAAGCTGAATCAGTTCTACTTTGAGACGGGACCTATCCGACCGCCCAGCGAGGCTTATTCTCTTTTAATCCGCGCCACGCGCAATTGCCCCTGGAACAGATGCGCCTTTTGCCATACCTACAGGGGATGTAAGTTCGAACTGCGGCCTGCCGAGGATGTGATAAGGGATATAGAGACAGCCCGGGCCATAACTCAGGGCATTAAGGAGTTCGGACGGCAGAATGGATTCGGCAACCAGCCGCGTGAGGTGGCCGCCTATATACACAGTATGGCAACCAGTAACGACTCGGTCAGGCAGGTATCACTGTGGCAGTGGGCCGGTGGAAGGTCGGCATTCCTGCAAGATGCAAACAGCATTATCATGCGTCATGCAGATCTGATGCGAGTGGTATCAGCTTTGAAGGCTAACTTCCCCGAACTCGATCGCATCACGTCATATTGCCGCTCAAAGACAGCCGCTAAAAAAAGCGTGTGTGAACTGACAGAGTTGAGGGAGGCCGGTTTGACGCGTATTCATGTTGGAATGGAGAGCGGCTCGGATGAGGTGCTTAAATTCATGGACAAGGGCATGACTGCGGATGATCATGTCAGGGGTGGCATCAATATAAGGGACGCTGGCATAGAACTGTCCGAATATTACATGCCGGGGTTGGGGGGCAGGAAATGGTCAAAGGGACATGCCGAGCAATCTGCCGCAGTGCTGAACCGGATTAATCCGGATTTCATCAGGCTGAGGACGTTAATGGTGGGTGAGACGCTGTCGCTCTGGGAAAGGGTTAAATCGGGCGAATATGATGTGCTGGGTGAGGATGAGATCATACAGGAAACAGGCGAATTTATTTCAAGGCTGGATTTTACGGGGGAATTAAAGAGCGACCATATAGTGAACCTGCTGCCTGAGCTGGAAGGGAAATTTCCGCAGTCCAGACAGGCCTGCCTCGACACTGTCGATCGTTATCTCGCAATGCCTCTCAGGGATAGGCTCAATTACCGCCTGGGAAGACGGGCCGGGCTTTACGAGAAACTTGACGATATCTACGATGCCAGCAAGCACGAAAAAATCGACATGGCTATGCGGCGTGTTGGCGTTGAGACGGCTGAGCAGGTGGACGAACTGATAGACGGCATGAAAAAGCACTTCATTTAAACGTATAATTTATGGTAGTATATTCTTCTCGGGTCAGCCGGGTCTGTGCCGGGTATTGTCAGAGTAGCACTGAGTGAAACCCTGCAACCAATTGAAGGTTACCGCGTTATAAGACAAGGACGTTAAAGGAGAGATATGAAAAGGATACTATTCTTAGCCACGGTCATAACTGTGTTTATCATGCTTTTGCCTGCCTGCACGGCATCGCGGCCGCAACTTCACCCGGTTAAGGGTACATTTGTCGAATCACAACTCGGCGAAAGCGCACAAACGCTTAACTGGATAATTGCTAACGATGGAGGGGCTTCAAGGAGGTACGCCAGTTTTATGGTGGAGCCTCTGGCTGTTTACGATAACCAGTATGAACTGCAGCCGAGGTGCATTGCCAAAGCTGTTGAAGTTACTTCGGACGGCTTGATCTACACGGTCACTATCAGGGATGACCTGAAATGGAGCGACGGGACTAAGGTATCGGCGGACGATTATGTCTACACTATTAACAATATCATGCTGGCGGATTGGCTGGAATGTGCGGACAAATCACGCTGGCAGGAGGAAGTCGGAGGTAATTTAATGCCGGTTGCGGCGGAAGCGATAAGCGGCACTGTTTTCAAGGTCGTCAGGAAGAATGCCGATCCTAACTTCGAATATGCCATTTATGACCTGATGCCCTATCCAATGAATATTGCGCGCCATTATGAAAACATGACCGATGAGTTCATTTCCTTGCCTGAGTTTAATAACATGAGCTACTGCGGCAACATGGGACCCTACAGGCCTATTGCTTGGACGACAGCCGAGGGCCTGGTGATGGAGAGAAACCCCGATTATTACCTGGGCAAGGATAACGGCGCACCTTATTTCGAGGGCTATATCATCAATCAACCCGGCCTGCAGGATGCCATCAACGAAGGCCTGAATCAGGGATGGATATCTTACGCATTTATTGAGCCGCAGGACGCCAATACGTTTCGTAATAACAAGGATATTAAGGTTGTGACGATTCCATCGGGGCAGTTCCTGATGCTTGCCTATAATCAGCGCGACAATGGCTGGATCGGTCTTCAAGATCCCCGCATCAGACAGGCCATATCGATAGCCATCGATAAGCCAGCTGTTATCAACGATATTTTCGGTGGTTATGCAGATCCTGCATATGGAATCATCCCACCCTATTCGCCCTGGTATAACGAGAACGCGGTTCAAAAATACGGGATGAGCGCTGCCGCCGACGCGCAAAAGGCCATTGATTTGATAAAAAGCGCCGGCTATGAGATGAAGGATATCGACGGCAAACAGCGTTTCGTGGATAAGGACGGCAAAGCTATTAAACTGGTCATGCCCATTGCCATTGACAGCGAAGTGCAGAAGGCTGCGGCTTACATCATCGGGCAGAACTTGAATAATATCGGATTTGAAGTCGAACCCAAGTATCAGGTGCAGGATTTTGTAGCACGCGAGATTTATATGAACAAGATACCCGGCGTCGACAGGAATCCGGAATATAACAGTGGTACGGGTGCTGTGAGCAACCAACCGTGGGATCTGATAATTCTTTCATCTTTCGGCGATGCCCTGACTATCGGCCGCAGCGAGATTTTCTTCTCAACCGAAGGCAAGTTAAATATCGTCGGCTTTTTCGATGATAAAATAGATGATCTTTACAAAAAGGCATCCTCAGCTGAGGCTGTAGACCCGGTCAATCGGCAGAAGGTCTATGACAAGCTGTCGCAGGCTATATCTGACGCCCAGCCCGTTGATTTCCTTGTCTATTACAGGGATAACTATGCATTGTCCAACAAGATAAAGGGAATTGAACCCGGGGTAAACATGCTTTATAACTACCAGTTCTGGTACACGGAATAACTTGAACCGTGCGTATAACAGGTGCGGGAGAGATTGAATAACGCGATAATAAAGAGAAGCCTGGCGTCCATTATCTCGGCAGCGATACTGATAATATCACTGCCGGCCTGTGCTGCACCCTCTTCCGGGGGCAGCTTTATTGAGGGAGACGTGTCGGGTGGTGAGGCTGAGACACTCAACTGGATACTGGCTGCTGACGCTTCATCCTTCGCATATGCGGGTTATACACTGGAATCTCTGGCTAATTACGATAACCAATTTAACATTGTACTTCGTTGTCTGGCAAAGGATATCGAAGTGTCACCCGATGGCCTGGTTTATACTTTAACCATTCGTGACGACCTTAAATGGAGCGACGGCTCCCCGGTCACGGCGGAGGATTACGTCTATACTTTAAAAAACCTGATGTTTTCGGACTGGCTGAACTATAATTACAAAGATGACTGGCAGGAGGATACGGGTGGCAAAAAGGTTTTCGTCACTCCCGCTGTGGTCGACGGCACGACTTTCACCATAACACGGCAAACCGTGCAGCCTGAATTCATCTACACGTTATATAACCTGATACCCTACCCCAAATATATTGCTGTGAAATATGAGGGGGATGTGGATGCTTTTACCCGGGCCAAGGAGTTCAACGATCTCTCGTATACAGGCAACCTGGGTCCGTACAAATTCAAGCAGTGGTTGAAGAACGATAAATATGTTCTTTCTCGCAATCCGCAGTATTTCCTGGGCCAAGACAACGGCGCACCGTTTTTCGATGAATACATAGTCAAAATGTTCGGGACCTCGGCGGTAATGCAGGCTGCTTTGGAGGCCGGTGATATAACCTATTGCGGGATCGAGCCGCAGAATGTGGCGAAATTCAAGAAAATGCCGGATATCAATGTGTACACGGTGCCGACACGGGGCTATAACATTATTGCTTATAACCAGAGGGCCAACGGCTGGGAAGGATTGCGCAAGAAAGAGGTCCGGCAGGCGCTGTCCATGGCCATAGATAAAGAGACAATTGCTAAAAAGATATCTCTTGGCTTTGCCGAGCCCGCATACAGCTTTATCCCTTCCAGCTCACCCTGGTACAGCGACAACACGGTCATGAAGCTGGGCGTGGCCCCCCTCAACGATAAGCAGCAGGCTATGCAGTTACTCAAGGCAGCCGGATATGAATATACCAGGAGCGACGGCCGCGATATTCTGCTGGGCGAAGACGGGAAGCCGGTTAAATTGCTTATGGTGACCACGCCGGGCAGCGACGTGGTAGAGTCCATGTCCCTGCTGATTAAACAGGAACTGGCGGGCATTGGCATCGATGTCGAGGTCAAATGGGTGCAGTGGCCCACCCTTCTGAGGCAATATATGATGAACAGGGAGCCCGGCACCGATCAGGAGCCAAGATATAACAACGGGCCGCGAGCCGTTAGCGACGAGGACTGGGATATGACTCTTATGGCGCATAATACCGATCCTCTTGCGCCATCCGGCAGCCGCGTTTTCTTTGCATCGGACGGCGGGCTCAATTCATTCGGTTTCTTTAATGACCTGGTAGATCAACTTTTCCAGGAAATACGCTCTGAAAAAGGGATGAATAAAGACGACCGCTCGCTGATGTACGGTGAGCTGGCACGTGTGATATCTGAGGAACAGCCTGTGGACTTTATAACATATACGCGCGCCAACCGGGGATTTCAGAGTAATGTCAAGGGCATCGAGCCGGGCATCAATATGGGTTATAATTACTACCTGTGGCGCTTTGAATAAAAGACCATAGCGGTACCTTCCCGAGCGCTGCACCAGGCACTAACAGATGCGCAGCTATATTATCAAGCGTCTTCTCTACAGCGTCATCATCGCCTGGGGCATCATGACCGTCACTTTCGTTCTGTTACGCCTAGGCCCCACCTCACCAGTTGACAGGTACATTCTCAATATCGCTGCCAGGGGTCAGGACGTAGAATCAGTACGACAGGCCATCGAGGCGCGCTACGGACTGGATAAGCCCGTTATCGAGCAGTATTTTACCTACATGGGTAACCTGCTGCAGGGCAATTGGGGATGGTCTTTCAGCACGTCTCAGACGGTTGGTGATCTGATAGCCTCGCACTGGATATATTCCTTCCAGCTAATATTGCTGGCCACTATTTTCGCTATCGTTCTTGGGGTGGGGCTGGGCATGCTGGCAGCGGTCAAGCAGAACACCAAAATAGATTACGCTGCATCCATCTTCTCGTTCATCGGTATTTCGATACCGGGATTCTGGCTGGGTTTGATGTTGATCATGGTGTTTGCGGTTTATCTGGGATGGTTTAAAACATATTACGACACCAGTTATCCGATATGGTCGCTGGAAAACATCAAACAGCTCCTGCTGCCCGTGCTGGCGCTGGGCATAGGTGAACTGGCGGGATATCTGCGTTATACGAGGTCTGCCATGCTGGACAACCTACGCAAGGATTTCGTAACGACGGCGCGCGCCAAAGGATTGCCTGAGAAAACGGTCATCGGCAAACACGTTCTGCGTAATGCTGTGCTGCCGCTTGTTACCATTATTATGTTCGATCTGGGCAGTGTTGTTTTCGGCGGCGCGTACCTGACGGAGATAGTTTTCGGGATTCCCGGGTTGGGGCAGGTATCATTCAATGCTATTTTTGCCAACGACTATGCTGTCGTGGTGGCTGTTACTCTGATCGGCACCTTCCTTGTGCTCTTCATCAACCTGGCGACAGACCTTATATATACATATCTCGATCCGAGGATTAGATATGACTGACGGTAAGCCGGTACGCTCCGGCAGGCGGCTGATGGATTACTACTGGGAGAGGTTGCGTAAAAACCAGCTGTCTATCATCGGTCTGGGTTTTGTGGTGTTCCTGTCTCTACTGGGTATATTCGGCCCGATCTTTGCGCCGGACCCGCAAAAAACAGATTTTCAGACTAAGAACCTTCCTCCGCTGGGCTTTTCAATCGAAGAATCAGTCTACGAAATAAGCACGGGGGAATCCATTACCACCGTTATATGGGGGAATCTCGATCACCCACTGGGCACTGACAGCAAGGGGCGCGATATGCTTGCCATGCTGATTTCCGGGGCCAGGATATCGCTTCTGGTCGGACTGCTGGCTACCGGCATAGCTATTTTCCTGGGTACTTTAATCGGCGTTCTATCTGCTTACTCGGGAGGTTGGGTGGACAATATTTTGATGCGCTTTACCGACATAATGATGACCTTCCCCTTCTTTTTACTGCTGGTGATGATCGTGTTTATTTTCGGGCCGAGCCTGGCCATCATAGTGCTGGTAATAGGCCTGACGGGTTGGACAGGGGCGGCAAGGCTCATTCGCAGTGAAACCCTGTCAATTCGAACCAGGGACTTCGTCACCGCTTCTAAAGCGCTGGGGGCCAGCGATGCCCGCATAATGTTCCGCCATCTTATTCCCAATGTCAGCAGCCTTATTATCGTGATGGCTACGTTGTCCATACCCGGTGTGATCATGGCTGAAGCGGCGTTGAGCTTCATCGGACTGGGAGATCCCATGAGCACCAGCTGGGGAACGATACTTAATACCGGCCAGCACAGCCTGGATACGGCTTGGTGGGTGGCTGTTGAGCCCGGTATCATGCTCTTTCTGACAGTTCTTTCTTTCAATTTCTTTGGTGATGGCTTAAGGGACGCCTTTGATCCCAAAGCCAGTATATAGTAGGGATAGTGTTTGAATGATGTCTGAAACAGTTCTGGAAGTAAAGGATCTGAAGACATGGTTCTTCACACGGCGCGGCACGGTCAAAGCCGTAAACGGCGTGGATTTCGTTCTCAAGAGAGGAGAATGTCTTTGCCTGGTGGGTGAATCCGGCTGCGGAAAGACGGTGACTGCCCTCTCGATTTTACGTCTTTTCGATAGTCCTCCCGGCAGGATAGTCGGGGGCCAGGTCATCTATAAGGGAGACGATCTTGCCACCTGCCCGATGCAGCGTCTGAGAGAGATCAGAGGCGGAGATATTGCCATGGTTTTTCAGAATGCGCAGTCCTCGTTGAATCCTGTTTTTACTGTCGGCGACCAGATCGCGGAGCAGGTCATGGTACATGAACGGGTTAGCCGGAGGGAAGCGCTGTCCAGGGCGCATGCCCTGATGGAAGAGATGAATATTCCTCAGCCGGGACGCGCCCTCAATATGTATCCGCATCAGATGTCCGGAGGGATGAAACAGAGGGCGATGATCGCCATGAGCCTTTCCTGCAGCCCGCAGATATTGATCGCGGATGAGCCGACTACAGCGGTAGATGTAACCATAAGAGCGCAGATAATACACATTCTGCGCGAACTTAAAACGCGCAGGGATATGTCCATCATTTTTATTACACACGATCTGTCGCTGGTAAAGGATATTGGAGATCGGGCTGCTGTTGTCTACGGAGGGAGGGTGGTTGAAGTAGCTGCGGTTGAAGATATCTTGAAGAATCCGGCTCATCCTTATACAGTTGGCCTCATCGATTGTCTGCCGGATGTCTCGTCTCAGGATAAAAGGCTGCCCTCTATTGCGGGCAATACACCCAATCCCCTGGAAATGCCGTCCGGATGTCCTTTTCATCCCCGCTGTTCACATGTAATGGATATTTGCCGATCCAAGATGCCCGCTTGTGCGAATATCACCGATGTTCACACGGTATCCTGTTATTTATTTGGAGATAAAAATGGAGGGATAGCGAGGTGAAAGGCAGAGTCATGCTGGAAGTCAATAACCTTAAGAAGTATTACAGGGTAACGGGTGGGCTGATGTCACGTTCGATCGGAGAGATCCGTGCGGTGGATGGTGTTTCTTTGGCTGTCGGCATGGGCGAGGTGCTGGGTCTGGTGGGTGAGTCCGGATGCGGGAAATCGACTCTGGGCAAGACCATTTTGAGATTGGAAGAGCCGACCGCCGGTGAGATCAAATTCAACGACGTAGATGTGGTCAGGCTTAACAGGCGACATCTCAGGGAACTGAGGGGCAAAATGCAAATAGTTTTTCAGGATCCGGATTCATCTCTGGACCCCAGGATGACTGTAGGTGATTCAATAGCGGAGGCGCTTGTAGTACATGGTATCAGTGGTTCTGCGGAGCTGGATGATCGGGTTGCTCGCTTACTGGAGAAAGTTGGGTTGGAGTCGGATTTTGGGGAGAGGTATCCCCACGAATTCAGCGGCGGACAGAAGCAGCGTATAGGTATAGCCAGGGCTCTGGCAATGGATCCACAGCTGATTATAGCCGATGAGCCTGTCAGTGCGCTGGACGTCTCGGTGCAGGCACAGATTTTAAATCTGATGATGGATATCAGAGAGAGGGACGGACTGGCTTATATATTCGTGAGTCACGATCTTTCGGTGGTCAGATACTTATCCGATCGCGTGGCAGTTATGTATCTGGGCAAAATTGTGGAGATGGCGGATAAAACCGAATTTTTCCGAAATCCGCTGCATCCTTATACGGAAGCTTTATTATCGGCAATAGCCAGCCTGCGTCCGGCAGGCAGGGACAGGATATTACTGACGGGCGATCTCCCATCTCCGCTCAATCCTCCCCCCGGCTGCCGCTTTCATACCAGGTGCCATCGTGTGATGCCGGTTTGTTCCCAGGTTGAGCCGGAACTGGCTCAAATTGCGCCCGGTCATATGGTATCATGCCATCTTTACGTCTGACCCCAGCTTTTTGAACATGTAGGGGCCCTCCAGTTGATAGCCGAAACCGCGTCGGAAATAGTCACGGGCTCCCACGCCGCTGATCACGGCGATCCTGTCTGCTGAAAATTCTTCGTGAGCAATACGCTCCGCTTCTTTAATCAGCGCTGACCCCAGACCCTTGTGCTGAGCAGCCAGGTCGTCCTGCTCGCCTATAGGCACCTCTGATCCAAAAATGTGGACCTCCCGTATCAGGGCGGGGTGAATATCACCGGGGCCGATACGAAGTCGTAACAGGCCGAAGAGCGTGCCGGCATCGTCCTCAAAGGATAGAAATATTTCCCTGCCCCCTGAAGCATCATAATCGTATCTGTGTAAAGAGGGCGCGCCTATTTTCCAGCCTTCCCGCCGGCGGTGGCCGTATTCACGGCAGCGCGTGCACCGGCATTTCGACCCTCTAATTTTCATAACATTCTTTACACCGGAGCGTAAGGAAAGGTCGCGGCAACCTGCCACGATAAATTTGGTAGGGATATCGCGCATTACGCGCGGGATACGGACATATCCCGGCACGGCATCTTTTATATCAGCTATCAGATCGGTCATTTCGCCCATGGAATAAGGAGTGTAGCTGCCATGTCTGTACCATTGCTCGAGCTCGGTGCCTGTCACAACCAGGGTGGGGTAGATCTTGATGCCGTCGGGTTTGTATACGGCATCGTTGAAAAGCAGCTTTGCCTGCGCCAGGTCATGCGAGGGCGTCGATCCGGGCAGGCCGGGCATCCAGTGGTAGTAGACCTTCAGGCCGTATCTTTTCAACAGGGCTGTGGCATCTATAACATCTTTCGAGCAGTGCCCGCGGCGGACCAGCCGGTATATGTCGTCATCCAGTGTTTGCACACCCAATTCCACACGGGTGGTGCCGTACTCGAGCATGCGTTTCACATCATTTTCACTGCACCAGTCCGGCCTGGTTTCAATACATAGCCCGATGCACCTGTATCTGGCAGTCTCATTCATGCGCTGTGCATCCTTCAGATTTTGCGAAGCGTGTCCATTAAGCGCATCGTAGCAGGACTGTATGAAATCGTACTGGTATTCGGGTGGGGAAGCCAGAAACGTTCCGCCCATTATGATCAGCTCTACTTTATCTACTGGATGCCCCATTTTAGAAAATATGTTGAGGCGGAACTCCACCTGCCTGGTCGGATCGTATTCGCAGGAGAGGGCTCGCAGTACTGCCGGGGATTCCGGCGTATAGCTTTTGGGCGAGCCGTCGAATGTGGGACAAAATACGCAGGAACCCGGACATGGCATAGGCCTGGCCATTACCGCGACGGGTGTGACTCCTGAGATGGTCCTTGAACTTTTTCGCATGGTGGGATGCAAATATACAGTTATGATATATTTAGGTTGCGACTCAAGTTTAGCAAATAAGGCAAAAGGCCACCAGGGGAAGTCACATTTCAAATACCTATGACAATATAGCAGAGAGCTGGTATCGCCTCCGGCACAGGACCCGCTTTGAGGCCGAACTACTATCCCTGGCGGATCGTTGGGTAAAAGGCAGGCTGTTAAATATCGGCTGTGCCCACGGCCCGGATTTCCTCCCATTCAGAGATAAATTTGAAATGTGGGGCCTGGATTCATCGGGACGGATGATCAAGTTGGCAGTTAAATATGCAGATAAACACAACATCAGCCCCAATTTATTGATGGCGGATGCGGTTCAATTGCCCTTTGGCGACGATGTTTTCGATTATGCATTAGCTGTAGCAGCCTATCATCATATCCCGGGAAGGCAGAGCCGGGATATGGCTTTCCGGGAGTTAAAGCGTGTGCTTAAACCAGGAGGGGAGGCCTTCATCACTGTGTGGAACCGCTGGCAGAGAATCTTTCTGGGTAAAGGCAAGGAGGTACGAGTGCCATGGAAGACCGGGGATCAAGTAATACACAGGCACTACTATTTGTTTACCTATTTTGAAATCGGGCGGGCTCTCAGCGGTGTTGGATTCAAAGTGCTGGCAATGCGGCCGGAGAGCTATTACAAATTACCCTGGAAATGCTTTTCACGCAATATCTGCGTGCTGGTAAAGAAGGATTAATCGGGTTCGTGGCGAACTCGTTGCAGTTCCAGCTCAATATCATCTGGCGCTGTCGAAAGTACTACCGGTATAAACGTTTTTACTATATGGGGATCAAACTGCGTGCCGGCGCATTTTTCCAGTTCGGCAATGGCTTGCTTGAAAGTCAGTGCTGAGCGATAAGGGCGCTCCGATATCATAGCTTCGAACGCGTCGGTAACACACAGTATGCGCGCCTCGATAGGGATCGCCTCTCCTTTCAGACCGGACGGGTAACCCATGCCGTCCCATCGCTCATGATGGTGTTTTACGGCAGCCAGGCAGGCGCTTAGACTCGGGACGTGCCCCACAATAGTAGCTGATAGTCGGGGGTGCTGCTTGAGCAATTCCCACTCTTCATCCAGCAGTTTTTCTCTCTTATTGAGTACGCTGTCCGGTATACCTATTTTGCCTATGTCATGCAGGAGCGCTGCTGCACTTACCAGTGTCACCTGTGCTGGCGTTAAGTTAAGCTTTTCTGCAACGGCAACAGCGTACCGGCTTACGCGGCGTGAATGGCCGTAGGTAAATTTGTCCCGCGCCTCGAGTGTCGCCGCCAGCGCATATATGGTGCTCAGTACTTCTGCTTCCGAGTTTACGTTGACGCTGGGCTCATTAAGCGAGAAAAGAGTCCGCGATGCTATTGAGGTCCTGTTCTGACCGGTGCGCTTGGCATAGTAGAGGGCCATATCGGCGGAGTAGCATAGCTCGTCAAGCGTGGTACCGTCGCCGGGCCAGGATGCGACGCCGATGCTGACCGATATGTCGAGCTGCCGTGCTGCCATTGCCTCAGCTATTCTCTCGCGCATGCGCTCGGCGACGCTAAAGGAATCCATGGTGGACGAGTGAGGAAGTATCACCGCGAACTCATCGCCTCCATATCGAAAAGCCTGGTCTGATGATCTGATGGAGCTTTTTATTATTTCGGCCGCCTGGACCAGGAGGCGATCGCCGGCAAGGTGTCCGAATGTATCATTGTATTTCTTAAAGTTATCCAGATCGATCAGCAATATCGACAGGATATCACCGTACCTTGAATGGCGATCTATCTCCTCACGCATCCTTTCATCGAAATGGCGGCGGTTGAACAGCTCGGTGATACCGTCGATGCGGGCAATCTCCTCCGATTTGGTAAAGAGGCGGCTGTTTTCAATAGGGGCTGCGATCTGCGACGCAAGGTGCTCCAGCAGGATCGTCTGCTCCGGGCTATAGGCCGCGGCCTTCTTGCTGCCGACAAGCAAAACTCCTATCACTTCTCCCTTATTTACGAGGGGCAGATAAAGCATGGATTTGATCCCGTGTTTGGCATGGTCCTCTCCCGTCCAAAATCTTCTGCTCTGGGAAAGGTCTCGTTCATAAAATGAACGCTTGTTGAGAAAGACCCATTCAGCAGTAGTGCCGGCCAGCGGTATTTTCTGTCCCGTATTCCATGCAGAGCCGACCTCGGACGATACCGCAGCAAAATAAATCTCGTTTTCCTCGATAAGGCAGATCGCAGTGTAGTCCGCCTCAACCACTTCCTGCAGTTCGTCCGCAAAGGCGTCGTAGACATCATGAATATTAAGGCTGGACGATATCACTGCCGCCAGTTGGTTGATGAGAGATAACTCCTGCTCACGCTTGCGCAACTGGTCCTGCAGGTATTCTTTTTCCAGGCTGGTAGCGATATCTCGGATTACCCTTTCAGCCAGGTTGATGTCTTCCAGTGTGTATCTATGTTTATCGACTCTCTCTCCCAGCATCATCAGGCCGATCGTTTTACCCCTGCTTATGATGGGGAGAAAGAGATGAATATTCAACCGCTTAATAGTGTCTTTCTCTTCGCTCCACAGGCTTTTAAACTCAGGCGCTATTTCCAAAGTTTCACGGGGGAGAAAAGTGTTCTCCTTTGCAAGCCACTCCAACAGAGGGCTGTCCTTTTTTACAGTGAATGAAGCTCCGTTGCTTAATGGAGGGAGGGCAAACCGCACGAAAAAATCCGATCCGTCTTCCTGCGGCAGTAGCAGGAACGCCTTTTTGCACCTGAGCGCGCCGGAAAGCAAGGTCAGAAGCTCACTGCCGAGCTCATCAAGGCTGATCAGACGCCTTATTCTATCCCTGACCAATGTATTTAATTGTTGCCTGTAGCTGTAACTTTCCCTGTAAAAGAGTTTATCTATCTGGCTGGATGTGAAGCTCCGAATCTGTAGGATCACCAGCGTTATGATCAGTGCGATTCCCATACCCAGCGCCAGATTTAAGGGTGCAACCTCGATATTAAATAGAACGTGGGCGATGGCGAACAGCATAAGGTATATGCCGACACCGACTATGGCCATTAACAGCAGGGTCAGGCCGCGGCGGGCTATCAGACGCAGGTCCAGCAAGCGATGTCTGATCACTGTGTAGGTGAGAATAAATGCGAGTATGCAGTTGCCAACCTGTGCCATTGGGTAAACACGTCCGATCTCTATAGCAGTAGTTAGGGATAAAATCAGCGCTACCCCAAGGCCGAATATAAGGTAAATGATCTGGTTACGTGCAATTGGATCAGACAAGTGGCTCAATTTTCTCGTCAGTAAGAATGCGTCTCTTGCCAACAAGAAGAAGTTGAAAAGCATCACCGGATAAAGCCATAAGCCATATATCGGCAAAACACCGTTATCGATGATAACAGTCTGGGGAAGGAAAAGTAGAACGAAGACAATTGAAATTATGGAAAAAACGAAGGCCAGGGGAAAGCCGGGCTTGGCGTTCTCATAATACGTACGTAAAAAGTAGTGAAGCGGTGCAATTGATAGAGCCAGAAAACACAATGTTATTTTAGCCAGCCATAACTTGTCATTCATGAAGAATTCGCTGCGGAAGAGGAAGGTACCGAGGCTCCAGATCATCATGCCGACGAGGAAGGCCGCAAACAGCCTCTGTCGCCTCTGCCATGGCCGGTTAGCAACGAGCAGAATAAGGAGTGGTATATAAGCTATAGTCGCTAAGAGCGAGACTAATGTACCAATATTCATAGTATAGAAGTAAATGATGTATATCTGTCATTATCGATGGAATCAAATATAAAAGTCAAGGGAAACAACGTAGTCGATGATATTAGAATGCCTATAAACAAGTACCGAGCGGTCGTTTTTATACAACCACCCGGTACATTTTGCAACCAGTCCGGATTTATTCTATTGGCATAGGTTTTTCTATTTGCCTGAAGTTATACCCACCGGTGTTGATATTGGAGCTGCAGTTTCGACGGTCTCCTCCGGCATCAATATAGCCAGATCTTTATCTGTAGGATTGATGTGCGGCGGCTTTAAATGCGCAAGGTCAGCGCCCAGTGATCTGCGCAGGTTCAAATAGCGCTCAAAGGCACCTCTAGGCAACAGAGTGATCTTGATTGGCTCGGAGCCCAGTACATGCTGGACATTCCCGTAAGGAAGGCCATCGTCCATTTTCTGCAGTTCCCTATAGATATTCTGTGCGATGTCCTCCTCAGGAATTTTCGCAACCCCTTTTAACTCTATGAAGATATGCAGTATGGCATCCTTGCCCTGGTATTCTTTGCGTGCAGCCCAATCCACGTATGGAACTTCAGATCTGCTTACAGCTTGCCATATTATCTTTTCCGTCAACCTGATGAAGCCGCCGATGTCTATCGTGTGATCGACTCTGCCTTCAAATACCATCTGGGGTAATTGGATGTTAAGGTTTTCATTACTTAAAGAAGTGATCTTGATTACGTCACCGGTTCTGTATCTGACAAGCGGGGACCCATGGAAGTTGGTTACTACCAGCTCATATTTCTCGCCCGGCTTAACTTCGTCCAGCAGCAAAACGCGGGGGATGTAAGAGCTGTCCTCCTTGTTCCTCCTATATTCAGATTCTGGAATGAATTCAAGGAAGTTGAGACTGGGGGTGAAAGTCATACTGCTAAAATCCCAAGCCTGCATGGCTACCAATCCTGACTCAGTGCTCGCATATACGTCCAGCGTATCTCTACCCCAGGTTTTCTTAATCGTATCCCGGAAAATCTCGACATCGCTGCCGCTGCCCATAATACCTTTGATATTCCATAAATCTTTGGGCATGAGATTGCGCCCGGCCAGCTTGCTTTTTAGCAGAGCTCCGGCAACACGGAAAAGTGCCTTTGGGTGAGAGACCAGTGAAGCGATATTCACATTTCCCATCTGCTGGTTCAGCTTCTCTCCGATGGCAACAAGCGCCAGGGTTAACCCGAAATAAAAATCGAAGCCTTCCGATAGTGCCAGCTTAAAGCTCGATGACAATCTTTCTTCGAATTCCATCTGCTGTGCTGCCTCGAGAGAAGGAAGGCTGATGCCTCCAATTTCATCTGATGCCACATAGGCATATGTGCCGGATACATATGGTCTTGGGGCGACGGCATATATAAATTTTAATCCTTCCTTCATTGCCGATACGTCGCCTTTTTTCTTGCAGCTTGCCAGTATGGCAATTGCTGCCCCTATCTTGCCTGATTCGTGGACGAACTCCTTAGTCAGCGGCACCCACTTGGTGCTCTCCCATTTAAAAGGATACTCGCTCGACCGACCCGATGAGTGCTGCCAGTACAGCGGCTTGCCCGGAAGCTGGTCCTCCTGTTTTTCCGACAGCTCAGGGCAGTAGTCTTTATAAGTTGTCAGCGGCACCCTCTTTCTGAATTCATTTACGTCTTGTGGCACCAGTCCGCCCATTATTTTCTTGCCGAGATTGGACTGGTTGAGAAGCTCGATCTGCTCAAGCAGCAGCCTTCTCTGGATCGACATAAATTGCTCTATGTTGAGGTCAAGAAAGCCACAGCACATCTGCCACAGTTCCTCTCTGCGGCCTGTGCGCAATAATTCTTTAATCGTAGGCATAGTTCACCTCCAGCGTATATGAACAGGTACACTATGGCACGATTAAAGTGAATTTGGAAGTGATTATGTTCTAGAAAAGAGTTCTATCTGGTACGAAGTTTGATTGAAAAAATGGAGGGCGAATGACTGATTTGCCTGCGCGTGTCAGGTATTACAGTTTCCTGGTCTTGCTGGACTTGGTCAGGCCTTGAAGTTTTAAACTCAGCTTATCCAATTCCCCGTCAGTAGGCTGCTTGCCAAGTTCGAGGCCATAGCTGAGGAAGAACTCGAGGAAGCTGCGCAGAAGGTCTCTGATACCTTCCTCGAAATGGTGAAACTCCTCTTTGGTGACCAGGTCGCTTTGCTGGCTGGCAGCAGGCTCGTCCAGGTGGCTGTCGATAAGAATATTGATGAATTCTGAGACGCTCATATCGCCGCGATTCTCATCGATTTTCCTGACCGTAGCCGCATCCAGTATCAGCATCCTTTTTTCCGTCATACGCATCTCCTCCTATCTTATTTTTCTTCAGGCATGTTGAATTTCAGGACTTCTAATACGGTCTCAATACTGCGCCGCAGCCCGTGGCCTTTTTCGGTAACTATGAAGGTAATCGAGGGATTACCAACCTCGATCTGATCGATCAGGCCCTGCGACACCATGAATTTCAGATATTTCTGCAACTGCCTGTAGCTCATATTGGCGCTGTACATGATTTCGGTTTTACCCGCACCCTCAGCACCAATTCTCAGCATTTCGCTGATTATCTCAATGTTAGACCGCCGTTGATTCATTTGCCGGCCCGGCCGTGTTCTTATTCATGTTTTATGTAAGCTCGAGTAATATATAACGCTTTCTCAATATTGTCAACAGAAACAATATAACCGATGGCCGGGGTTAATAGAATCTCAGTATCTCTTGAAGAGGTTAAGAAAGCGGTCCTGATATGTGCTCCACAGCTTCCAGCGGTGAAGCTCGCTCACCAGTTCGGGTGCGTAGGAGGGATCTTTGGCGGCCATCTCAAAGAGCTCTTCAATATTTTCACGCGCATCCCGCGGAACTCCCTGGTTATCCGCCACCAGCCTGCCTCGCCCGTAGAGCTCGGAGAAATTGCGGTAGGCCGAGTTCCTCGTGAGCTCAAAGGTGAATTTCATGAGTGAAACATCCCACAACTCCTCTACGCCTTTAATGATTGCACTGAGCGGATCGTTGCGGTTGTCGATGCGCTTGTTTATTTTATCAAGGATATTAACCAGCGGCTCTGAGACGATATTCATCTCCCCCGTTTCGTTTTTATACGAGTACAGAATACCCGGCTCGTGCGGGTTCTGCTCGGCCGCCATCTGTATAAAGCGCTTGGCTGGCCCGCTGAAGCCTTCAATATTGATCAGGTAGGTGGGGGTGACTATTTTTGGTCTTGCCGCTATTACCCTCCCTTCCCTGACCACGTTTACCTCATTCATAAGTTCGGTGATCATGTAATAATAGACGTTGGTGATTCCGAAAGTGGCCAACTGCTGTCTGGGAGGACGCAGGACCATGGTGTTCTCAATAGCCAGTCTTATTTTATCGTCAGCTTCCATAGACACCTTAGCTATTCGAAGTACATTTTAACCGCCTGGAAATTGCGCTTTATCATATCCCTGCCACGGATGACCCCGTTAGGCTCAGTATTGTGCCCGGGAATCAGGAATTCCACATCCAGTTTTGACAGTCGTTCTATGCTCTTTTGCAGCATCCTGGTGCTTCCGCCGGGGAAATCAGTCCTGCCTACACTCATATAAAAAATAACGTCGCCGGTGATAAGGACCTTGCTGTCAGGAAGATAAAGGCAGATTGAACCGGGCGAATGGCCGGGGCATAGCAGGACCCGCATGTTGAAATCGTCTTTACCCAGCTTGACATCTCCTTCCTTCAGGAAAAAAAGAGGAGTGAATTTGGGGGCTCTCATGCCGAACATAGTGTACATTCGGTCCCCGGCAGTTGTTCTAAATGCGTTTTCCTCCTCTGACAGGGTCACTGCCGCACCGCTGACATTGACTATCTCCTCGTTGGACTGACAATGATCGGGGTGGCTGTGAGTGTTGATAATCAGGCCGATATCCTTCATTTGGATATGGTCTGTCTGCATGGATTCTTTCAGGCTGCTCAAGCAGTCCTCATCAGCCTCGTTGCTTATGTGCCCGGGATCGATGATAATGTGCGGCTTGTCCCCGTTGAGAACGTCCGTCAAAACACATGTGTTGCAGTTATTCCCCATACCGGACCAGATATAACAATAGAGATTATCCAGAAGTTTGACTGATTTATGATATTGCATTTATACCTGCTTTTATTAAGATATACGCCTTTAAATCAGGCCCATAAGTTGATGAAAAGCTGCATCAATGTTGCTATGCGTATCTTCGCCCAGTACTTCAATAATCGAGCCGGCCACTTTAAGCACTTTGTTCTCCTCAGCTTCGCCCAGCAGGGCGATCATTTGCTCCATCCTGACACTGAGCTGTAATTGCGTCTCCACCGGTGTTTTTTTTGTTTTCGGCAGTGAAAGAAGCGGGTCCGCAAAAAGTATCGGCCTGATCAAAGCGCTTTCGTAGATGAACCTTGTTTGCCTGTTTGTCCGCGCTATGGTCCAGGCTGTCTTGTCGTCCTCGGCGGGTTTGATCCACTCCATGGCGTAGTGGAACTGGCAATTGATGAAATCGTGCTGGATCAGAAACCTGGTAGCCTCGAAGTCTTTAACTCCCAGCGATAGTTGAAAAAAGACCTCTTCAAGTTTCTCATTCTCGATGCCTTTGATTGTGGCTGTATGGCGGCAATCCTCGGGTATCTGGAAAATACTGTACTCCAGCGCCCCGTGAAGTATCGTATGTGCAGCTTCGTGCCTCATAGCCCCTGCCCTGGCCTGCTTGCTGTATTTAAGCAATCTTTCCTGGCAAAGCAGTAGCCTGGGATAACCGCGCAGAACTTCGTAAGTGCAGGCGGATGCGTCATCCACAGTGTTGAAAGAAAGTCCAAGCTTGAATTTTTCTTCGCGCAGGAAGCTGGCGAGATTGGACTCAGTATCGAATGCATATATCTCGATCTTGTAGGGAACTTTTTTTGCAAAACGTCCGTAGCAGTCGTTGAGGACCTCGGAGACTTCTTTCTTGAAACTGCTTGAGATGTCTCCCCTCGCAAAATAGCTCAGGTCGATCGATGCCATAGCCAGATGAAACAAAGATATCAATCTTGCGCAGTAAAGTCAATAATCGTGCTACAATGTCTAAACTTTCTTTTGAGGTAGATATCGATGAAGAGATTATGGGCGCCGTGGCGAATGCAGTATATACTGGGAGGGCATAAAAGCGGTGGATGTATATTGTGCGATAAGCCGGCTGAAAAGAAAGATGAGAAGAATTATATACTCCACCGTGGGAAACATGGTTATATCATACTTAACGCTTATCCATATACGCCGGGCCATCTGATGGCCGCCCCTTACCGCCATATTGCGAATGTTACCGAGGCGAATGCCGGGGAAGCAAAAGAGCTCTTCGAGCTGATTCAACTCTGCGTGAAACTGCTGACACAGACCATCAAACCGGATGGTTTTAATATAGGGATGAACATCGGTAGAGTAGCGGGCGCCGGATTGGAAGGACATATTCACATGCATATTGTGCCCAGGTGGAACGGAGACAATAACTATATGAGCGTGGTTGCAGACACCAGAGTTCTTTCCGAGGGGCTGGCGACAACATACAAGAAGCTTAAGGAAGGCCTATCGCAAATAGCTGCCTGAGCCGGCCTTAGCTGAGCAGGATTTTTTCCAGGATTTTCTCGCTGTCCAGAGTAGTCAACGCGATAATACGATCATTCTCTTTAAAAACAGCTTCGGGGGAGGGAATCTTCGGACGTTCTCCTTCACGCATGATGAGTGCGATGGTGGTGTCCTGGGGCAGCTTTAGTTGGCCTATGGATTTGCCTACAGCCGGCGATTCTTTGGTGATCAGCAACTCCACGACCTCTTCCATATGTCCGCTCATTGTGAGCAGGTGTATCAGCGGATGTGCGGGTATCTCCTGTTCCACATGCTCGAGGATCGTGTTGGTCACCGAGATAGTGGCATCTATGCCCAGTTTTCTGAATATGGCATCGTTGTTGGGATTATTGACCAGGGCTATGGTACGGGGCACATTAAAACGGTGTTTTGCCACCTGACAGGATACCAGGTTGTCTTCATCGTGGCTGGTCGTTGCAATCAGCACATCGGCCCGGCTGAGGCCGGCTTCATTCAAGACCACAGTTTCACAACCGTCGCCACGCATGCAGCAACTGCCCAGTTCATCCTCCAGCCTCTCGCATTTTCTCACGTCGCGTTCAATAATCAATAGCTCGTGGCCTTGATTAAGCAATGCTTTGCTGAGGTAATAACCGATATTGCCTCCGCCGACGATTACTATATAAAGAGATTTCATGGCGTTCAGACTTTCTCCAACCTGTTGAAAAGAAGGTCTGCAAAGACCTCTGTCGGGCTGATGGATTCCAGGCCGAGATGTTCGTAGATATCTTTGCGCAGGGGGTCGTATATACGGCAGATAACGCGTGGAACTTTAAAGACATGTTTGGCTATCTGTGCCGCCATGACGTTGCGGTTGTCGCCCTGTGTCAGTGCGATGAAGGCGCTGGCATCCTCAATACCAGCCTTGCGCAGCATCTCTTCGTCGGTGCCGTTGCCGATAAGAGCTGTGCCGCTGAAAGTAGGGGGGAGCCTTCTGAAGCTGTATGCGTCAATATCGAGTACGGTTACCTTATGACCGGCTGCATCAAACATAGCCGCCAGTTTGCCGCCCACGCGGCCGCAACCCATTATGACAATCGTCTTCCTGTTCTGTTTTAAGGCTTCCGTTCCCGGCATATAAGTACTCGGCAGGGTGCCTCTTCGAGGACATGCGGTACTGCATTCCCCATTGTGAAAGAGCCAAACCTTTTTTTATAGGTTAAACCCATTACAATCAAATCAACGTTGTTTTGCCGGGCCACCTCGATAATTGCCGGCCCGACATCGCGTGCTTGTATGATCTCTGTTTCGACATCGAAATCGTTATCCTGCGCATATTCTTCGGCCTCGAGAAGCACCTTCTCTGCCGCTTCAACATCAGGTTTAATTATAGCATCGATCGGTAAGCTCCGGTTAACTTCCAGGACGTAAACAATAAATATCTTGGCCTTGGATTTTTTACCGATTTTACAGGCCAGCTCCACTGCCACCTGATCCACACCGTTTCCCCTGGCAGCTACTAAAATCCTGGCAAATTCCATCGAATTATTCTCAGTCCTGATTAATCATTAGTCTGTTGAACAGCTACCATTATAATGTTGCAGTTGCTCTTAATCCAATCAGCATCATTTTGCGGCCGCCGTGATCTTTCCATCGTTGCCGTTGGCATCTGGCTTTCTACGCTTGACGGTATACCAGTATACCACCAGCCCGATGGCTATCCAGGAAAATCCAACCCAGCGGCTATAAGGCTGCATCACAATTACCACGACCCAGATAGCCATGGTTCCCAGAAAACCGAGGATTGCTGTCAGGGGTAAATCGCGGCCCATCACCGGTATATTTAAGCCCAGGCGAAAAGGCCGCTCGGCATAGGGCTGCTTGATGCGCAGAGCCAGAATCGAGGCATGAGCAATGGCAAAGGACATCATCGAGCCGAAGGCGTAAAGGCCACCCAGATTGGAGTACATGTCAGGGACAAAAAAGCCAGGCGCTTGCAAAAGAATTGCCAGTCCCGAGAAAAGGATAATAGATAAATAGGGGGTCTTGAACTTGGGGTGCACCTTGCCCATTATGGCTGGGACAAGTTTGAAGCGGCTGAGCGAGAATGCCAGCCTGGATATGCCCAGCAAACCCGCGTTGGTAGCTATGAGCAGGATGGTTGCCGCCAGTATCGCCACCAGCACCGGCAGAAACGCCTGAAGGCTGCTCAGCGCCCATGTGAATACGATTTGTTGTGCTTCCACGTTGAAAAGCTGGGTAGCAAGTTCAGTGGGATTCATGCCAAGGGACAGTTTATTGGCTATCCCGGCGATGGGGTCCGTGGCCCAGTTGGTTGCCAGCTCGGTCGGGGTCATGGTGCTGAAAGCTGACACCGAGATACCTGCGTAGACCACCAGTACTACGATGGTTGTTATCAGGAGCGCCCTTGGACCGCGTACCTCGGGACGCTTGGTTTCCTCCGACATTTGAGATATCGTCTCTATACCGGTGAAGGCGATGGCGGCAATGGCTATGCCGAATAGGAAATCTTGAGGAGAGGGCCAGTAGTTCACAATTCTCTCCATAATAAGCTGAGGATTAAAGAAAAAAATCAGGGCCAGGGTAATTAAAATCGCTTGCACGGCCAGGTCCATAATGGCAAGCATAATATTCAATATGGATGATTCTTTGACACCGATAACATTGATCGTCATAAGAAACGCCACGACCATCATGGCGAACCCGGTCATCACGGCCGGAGATGTCTTAAGCGGGGCCCAGAAAAAGCCAAGGTATGATGGGATGGCGATTGCAGAGATGGATATTGTGACTATATACCCGAACATCAGGCCCCAGCCGGCCAGAAATCCTGCAAAATCGTTGAATCCATGCCGTGCGAAGCTGGCGGATCCGCCCGATTCGGGGTACATCGCTATTCCCTCGGCGTAGGACAGGGCGGTGAAGACAAAAATTATGCCGGCCAGGCCCAGTGCCATGGGCGTTGCGCCGGCGGCTGCCAGGACAACTATACCAAGAGCGTAATAGATGGAGGAGCCGACGTTGCCGTAGGCGATACTGAATAGATGTGTAGTGCGAAGGACCCGCCGCAGCGGTCTGATCTTCAGTCGTTGAGGGCGGACGAATTTGTCGCCCGGTTTAACCTGCCAGTTATTTTTCACTTTTTAGTTATGTTCAGGAACAACTGTTGGCAAATTGTATTCTTGACCTATGTCATTGTCAAGATACCGTACAACAGA